>CAZCQI010000120.1:0-5012 GCA_964500795.1 uncultured Eubacteriales bacterium | reverse complement strand
GCCGGCAATGTGGATTTTAGCAGCAGTAACAATCGGTGGTGAACTCGCAGGTCCCCTTGGTATGCTTTTAAGTGTTCCTGTTGCATCAACCGTTTATGTGCTTGTTAAGGAAGAAACTTTGAAACGAGAAAACAAGCTTTGTGCAAAAAAAGTATAAATCACACCTCAGGCAAATTCACAGATGCTTGAAATATTCAGTTACATTGGTAATACTTTGAAAGAGCCTGTTGTTGCTGAAAGATTGCTTGACAAACTTCAGTAAAGCATACTTTCTCTCGGCACTATGCCGAAAAGAGTGGCACTTGTGGATGAGGAGCCGTGGAGAAGTCACGGCATACATAAAATGCCGGTGAAAAACTGCCTTGTTTATTTTGGATAAATGAAGAATTAAAGGAAGTGCATATTATTGCAGTTATTTACGGCAGACGAGACCAATTAGAAAAACTGAAGCAAATAGATATATAGCAGACAAGCCGCCACCTGAATGTGACGGCTTATTTTTAAACAAAAAAATTGAGTATTCACAGGTCAAATCCCTTATGAATACTCAATATGGTGCGAGAGACGGGACTTGAACCCGTACGGGATTACCACACGCCCCTCAAACGTGCGCGTCTGCCGATTCCGCCACTCTCGCGAGTGCTTAAATAATATAACACTGAACCCGTGGTTTGTCAACACTTTTTTTGAATTTTTTCGATTATTTTTTTGATTATTTTTTTGATTTTTAAAAGTTTTTTGAATTACCTATACTTTCTCATAATCTTATCAACGCGCTTTTTATTGTTTTCTGTTACCATTCCGGTTTTTTCCTGTTCAGGCATATTTATATCATATTTTGTTGACGGTGTATATCTCTCGGTTTTTATTATAAAATAAATTTATCCGTTTCTTTCAGATCGAAAAGCGTAATAATATTTTCGAAATTTTCTTTTGCATTTTTAAGCGCTTCGGTTTTATGAGCATCGCTGCCCAAATAAAATTTGCAACCGCAGTCCTTTGCTATATAATACGGTCTGAGTAAAATATCCTTTTCCTCTTCGGAAGAGAAAAGAGTTTTCATATTAAGCTCTATTCCCACGCCTTTAGCTGCACATTCCGAAAAAACGGAATATAAATCCTCTTCGGGAAGGAGCTTGATTACCTCGGGTGTTCTTTCCCTGAAAATATGGCCGCAGGTTAAATGGGCAATACCTGTTTTGTGCCACGGTAACGGTTTTTTAAGGAGCTCGCTTATTCGCTTAAGCCATATTTCAGCACCCTCCTCGGGTGTCTGTATTTTTGTTTTCACTGTATTTCCCGCTAAATGCAAATGGGTAGTGGGAACAACAATAAAATCGAAAGAATCGAACCTCGCTTCACTGATTCCCACCTCATAATTATAATCCATATCGGTTTCTGCACCGAATAAAAAATCAACTGATGAGTCCTCAGGCAAAGGTAAAACGGATGAAACAAAGCTGAACTGCTGTTTTTCATGCCATTGGGCGTCGCTTTTTACGTTTTCATCCCAGAAGTGGTTCGTAAGGCAGATCTTTTTAAAATTATTTTCTTTTGCATAGTTCAATATGGTTTCCGGGGTCTGATTTTCGTCATGGCAACACAGGGAAACGGTAGAATGAATATGAAAATCGTGGTCGGCAATAAATCGCATAAAAATCATCTCCGAACTTATGATATCACAACATCACTCACCTATCAATAGTTTAAGACATGTTTTGCCGGAACAGTAACAGGCAAATTTGCAAAACAGCTCCTTGACACGCAACTTTTAGATAAATATAATAATCAGGCGGAGATAGTCTGTGTATGCACCTTAAATTTTACTGTCCGGTGGGTGTTTTTTTATGATTAAAAAATAATTCTGTTATGTTGACCCTTTGCCTCAAATGCCCTCGGAATATTAGAAAAAATAAATATTATCCTGACGCTTATATTCTCCTTTGTTTCAATATTTCTCGGATAATCCATTACCTTTTTAAAAGTGTTAATGTAAGAAACCGCAATTCCCGAAAGCAGGAATTGCGGTTCGTTTTATTTTGTATTGATTTTTCATTAAAGCACTCAGGCAACCAAATCTACCTTATAAGGGAACTGCTCTTCGGTAAAGCCGAGGATATATGAAATTCTTATGGGGATTTCGTAGTTGTTGAGCACTTCGCCGTTTTCAATAAGCTTATCGGAGCCGTATACCAAAACGGGAACATTTGCCGCGGAGTGCGAGCCCTGTGTAAAGGAATAGATTCCGTCGTCATTGAGAACTATGTTGCCTGTTTCGTGGTCGGCTGTAATAACAACAAGTGTTTCGCCGTCTTCCTTTGCATAGTCGAGAACAGCGGCAATGGTTCTGTCAAATTCCACCAAAGCTTCGGTCATACCGTCATCAATATTGCTGTGAGAGTTTTTATCAATATGAGCACCTTCTATCATAAGAAAGAAGCCTTCGTCGGTATCATCGAGAAGATCGATAGCCTTCATTGCCATCTGCTCAAGGTTCGGTGTGTTTTCGTCAGCCTGTTCAAGATGCCAAAGGTCATTAGTAAACTGAGCAAAGCTGCGGCTTCCTTCCTCAAGAGCCATCATATCTTCGTATGTTGTTACATAGGTATATCCGTTTGCTTCTGCCGCACTTTGAGTTGCAATACCGTTTTCTGCACCCCATATAAGATCTATTCCGGAAACCATCTGATCGTCTGTTATGCCTTCCTCGTTACCTCTAGCATAGGTATGAGCAGAGAATGTACCGGGAGTTGCACCCGAGGTTAAATCCGTTGTTACAACGCCTGTCATCATACCGTTTTCCATGCAAAGCTCTGTAAGACTCTTCGGATGTGAGAAAACATCGAGAGGATCGTCAAGATAAACACCGATAGCTCCGTTATAGGTTCTTGAGCCTGTTGCAAGAGCCGTACCGCCGGCCGCACTGTCGGTTACGGCGTTGGAAAGTGAGCGGGTCATTGACTCACCCTGATATGTAAATGTCTCCATTGTAAGAGAAACGTCTCTTTCCTGTTTGGTTTTTTCTAAATGATTAAAGCCCATACCGTCACCGATAAGATAGATAACATTTTTTATGTTACTGTCAAGATAATCGGCTGCATCGGTAGTTGTTGCGGGAACAAAAGCTCCGAAAAGAGTACCGAAGGTAAGAATGATTGCCATAATTACCGAGCCTATCTGTGCCCACAGGGATGATATTAAGGAAAACATAAAAACACCTCTTTCAAAATTTACCAATTTTGATCATTATATCATCAACTTTAATAAATTACAACCCACCTATCGACAAAACATTAAATTTATGTTAATATTACAATGCTTAGTGTCCGCATTATCAAACGGTTCAAATTTCATTTACAGGAGAATACATATGAAAAAATCTACGCTTAACTTCGGTGAATTCAAGCAATACGACAAAATATTTATCACGGCAGACAACGGCATAGAGCCCGAAAAGGTCTCTTCCGTTGCATTCGACGGTGAAACTCTTTATATCGCAGACGGCGACTGCCTGATGGAATATGCTGACGGCAAAATAAAAAAGACTGCCGCAAAGGTTTCAAAGCTTTTCTCAAGAAACGGCAAGCTCTTTGCCGCCGCAGGAAATTCCCTTGCAGAAATTAAAAAAGGAAAGCTTAAGAAAATCGCAGACTTTGATTCGCCTGTTGTTGATATATCAGTCGGTCTTGATAAATCCGTATGGCTCATTACAGAAACCGATCTTTTTCTTATGAAAAATGATGAATTTGTAAAAATAGTTGATATCCCTGAGGAAACTGTTTGCCTTGCGGCACTTGACAACAAATCCAAATACGGCGAAACCGTATATATCGGAACCAAAGAGCAGGGACTTATGTCAATGAAGGGCAAACGCCGTCATTGGTCAGAGCTGCTGCCCGATGTTACAGGCGCTTTGAGTGCAGAAATCAACTGTATTGAAATTGATGCTCTCGGTCATTTATGGGTAGGCTCCGATGAGGGACTCAACATTTACGACGGCAGAAATTATTGGTTCAACGGTAATGATTTTTATTCCGTTCCCGACGGCTCCTTTAACGATATGTTCTTTGCCGCGGACGGTAAAAAATATTTTGCAACAAGTACAGGTATTATCACCCTTATTGAAGGTAAAATTTCATATTATTCATACGGCGCATGGCTTATGCATCCCACCGTTACAAATATTACCGTTTCTGATAACGGTACTATTGCGGCGGTTACTCCGAGAGGAATCAGCATTATTACATCAAAACATATGACTCTTGAAGAAAAAGCAAATCACTTTGATGAATTTGCCGATAAATATTATGTAAGAAACGAAGGCTATCATGTTTCAAGAAAGCTTCGTAAATACGGCGATATTGAATCAGGTTGGCTCCCCAATTCCGATAACGACGGGCTTTTCACCGGTCTTTACTGTGCAAGTCAGTGCTTCCGTTACAAGGTAACAGGTGACGAAAAAGCAAAGTCCAATGCTAAAAGAGCGGTTGAAGCTATGATAAAGCTTACTCAGGTTACGGGAAAACCCGGCTTCACTGCAAGAGCAACAAGATATTCAAATGAAGAAAACTTCGGCACAGGTAACAGAGAAGAATGGCACATTTGCGAAGATAATCCCGACTGCGAATGGCTTGGCGAAACCTCAAGCGACGAAATGACGGGTCACTATTTCGCATACGGAATTTACTACGATCTTGTTGCAGATAAAAAGGAAAAGAAGAGAATTGCAGAGGTTGTAAAAACCATTACAGACCATATTCTTGAAAACAATTTCCACCTTACCGATGTTGACGGTGTTCCTACCACGTGGGCAAATTGGGAGCCTGAGCTTCTTAACAATGATGACAGATGGTTCTATGAAAGAGGAACAAACTCACTTGAAATGCTTTCTTTCCTCAAAACTACATACCACGTAACAGGTGAAGAAAAATATAATGATGTTTATAAAATGCTTATAAAAAAGCATCACTACGCTATGAACTGCATTCAGTACAAGGTTGAAGACGGTCACG
>CAZCQI010000119.1:0-5032 GCA_964500795.1 uncultured Eubacteriales bacterium | reverse complement strand
ATGATCCTTGCTGTTTTAAATGCGATTCGTGCATTGTTTGTAAAAAAACTATAATATAAACAGTAATATTACAGAACATTAAGAAAGCTCCGCTTCGGGTTTGAAGCGGAGCTTTTACTACAGTTTGGTGCGAGTTCGAGTCCTGTCTGAGAAAAATATCTTTTTTGTACGTTCAAATTAATGATCGAGATTTTACCTATAAAAACAGAAAAACCCTGATAAAATCAGAGTTTTTCTGTGGCTACATCTTTTTTGTAGCCTTTTGCTGGCAGGGATGGCGAGATTCGAACTCACGAATGACGGAGTCAAAGTCCGTTGCCTTACCGCTTGGCTACATCCCTATATTAAAATAGCCAAACTGCAAACATACCGTCTGAAGTTTGACCGAATTTTGAAGTGGGGTGGATGATCGGGGTCGAACCGACGACCTCCAGGGCCACAACCTGGCACTCTAACCAACTGAGCTACATCCACCATTTTAATGGCACGGTTGGAGGGGCTCGAACCCCCGACCTACTGCTTAGAAGGCAGTTGCTCTATCCAACTGAGCTACAACCGCGCATTGTGGAGCGGGTGATGGGAATCGAACCCACACGACCAGCTTGGAAGGCTGGGATTCTACCATTGAACTACACCCGCGTGCTGTCACAACAACGGATATTTTATCACAACACTATATTCTTGTCAAGATTATTTTTCTGAAAATACGGCAAATTTTTCTGCAATTTTTAAATTTATTCGGTAAACGCTTTAATCGCGTAAAACTCACCTTTATATCTTCCGTTTAAATCCTTGTCGCTTCTTTGATTTACAACAAAAACCTTTTGGCTTTTATAAAGAATTGCAATTTTATTAAGGGCGGTTTTATCCTGTGCGAAATATTTTTTTATCTTCTTATAAAGCGGGTCTTTCACCTTTAAAAGCTCAGGAATTTGCAAGGCAGAGGAACAGGAAAGCAGGTCACAAATAATTGTTTCTCTGAGAAGCTCGGGATCTGCAAATTTTTGAAAATAATTATAAATATGCTCTGCATAGCTTGAAAGATTCATATTTGTTCCGTCAACACTGTTACCGAAATCAAAAAACAGCCTGAACGGAGTAAATCCGCATTCCGACAACAGATAATCAAGCGTAAAAAGAAATCTTCCGCTGTTATACATTCGTTCAAGGGCATCTTCGCACTTTTTAAGCATCACTATTTCATCTTTTGAAAGCCAAGGCGTTTTCTGCACCTCATACGGTGGCTCCTCGGAAAATTCACAGGGGAATTTCTCTCTGTTTTCACGCATTTCGGCTCCGTGAAGCAGCTTTAAAAAACCCATTTGGAGCATATTTGCGCCTAAGCTATAACCGATATCAAAGCTTTTTTCAAAGCTTTTGATATCCTCCCCTGTTAAGCCTGCAATCAGGTCAATATGGATATGCATATTTCCAAAGCCAACAAGCCGTTTAATGTTTGAAATAAGCTTTTGGGTATCTGTTTTTCGGTTGATCGCTTTGAGAGTTTCCTCGTTAAAGGTCTGCATACCTATTTCAAGCTGAATAAGTCCTTCAGGTGCTGTTGAAAGAAGCTTTAAAGTTTCTTCCTTTAAGATATCCCCTGCTATTTCAAAATGAAAACAAACGCCTTTGGGTATTTTAACACCGTAGTTTGAAATGATAAAATCAAATATTTCGTTTGCCCTTTTAGCATTTGCGTTAAAAGTGCGGTCAACAAATTTTACGGTTTTCGTTGAGCTATTCGCAAGTTTTACAATATCTTTTTTTACACTGTCAATATCAAAAAATCTAAGCGAAGAGCATCTTCCCGAAAGACAAAAAGCGCATCTGTAAGGGCAACCGCGACTTGTTTCAATATAGCATATTCTGCCGTTTAAATTATCAAAAAACTCTTTTGAATAAGGACTCGGCGGTGTAGCTTTGCGCTCCTTGACAGGGGTAGAAAGTACGCCTGTGTCTTCACGGTAGTTCAACCCGTCAACAGCCGATAAATCCTCACCGTAATAAATGGCATCTAAAAGAAGCGGAAAATTCCATTCTCCCTCACCCGAAAGAATATAATCCGCAAAGCTGTATTTTTCTAAAATCTCCTTGGCTCTGTAGGCTACCTCGGGACCTCCGAGAATTATTTTTGCCCCCGTTTTCTGCTTAACTGCCTTACAAACTTCAAGTGTTTTTTCAATATTCCATATATAACAGCAAAAAGAAACGGCATCAGGCTTTTCATCAATAATTTTTTCGACAAAATTATCAATGTTTTTATTTATGGTACTCTCTAAAACCTTGACTTCACAAGGAGCTTTGCCGTATTCCCTCACACCTGCCGCAAGGCACCATGGTGCTAAGGATGCGTGTATGTATTTTGAGTTCAAACAACCGATTACTGCTTTCAAAATCCTGCCTCCGAAAAAACTTATGGAAATTACAACTCATTTAACAGTAAGGATATGTTCTTTCAGAACATTCCAATGATTAACCGTAAGATATTCGCCTCGCCCGCCATCGGTGCGAAGCTCATAAGAAAGTGCGGCATTCTTATCGAGAAGAACAGGCTTCATACCGCTGTTCTTTGCTCCTTCAACATCCGGAACACGTCCGTCTCCGCAATACCAACAGTCGCAAGGAGCAAGATGCGCATAGCTTGCGGCAGCATTGAAAATTGTTTTATCTGGTTTTGTAAAAAGCAGATCTGCACTTGTCAGGCAAAATTCAGGCTTTGCCGTGGGTATCCAACGCTTGATTGCAAGTCTGAGACTTTCACCGCTCATCATATTGTTACTTATAACGGCGGTACGAATACCGAGAGCTTCAAGTGCAGACAAGAGCTCGGGAACACCGTCTATTAGAGTTCGTGTAGAGTTGTATCTGTCGAAAATTTCTTCTTGCTCTGCCATAGAAATGTCAAAATGAAGCCCTGCGTGCATAGTTACATATTTTATAACAGCGGATAACGGTATATCTAAAGCTGTACCCGATTTTGATTTTAGACCCACATTAACCTCATCCATATATTCATCCCAAAGCGCGGCAAGAATTGTATCATCAGTAACATCAGGATTTTTCGCTGCAAGTCTCAGCTTTGAGAAGCCGTCTCGAGGACTGCATTTTCCGTCCTCAAAGAGAGTTCCCCCCACATCAAAAAGTATCATTTCAGGCTTTTTATTATAAGACATTTTTTAACACCGCCTTTTTATCATTGTAACACAAATATATAAAAAAGTAAAATAAAGCGGTGCGAAGCTTCACCTTTTACAGATAACAACACCGAAGTTTATTATCAAAAAAATGAGAATTATATATATGAAAGCAACAGGTATCGTACGCCGTATAGATGCTGGTGTTATAATAACACCAAAGCCAGAAAGACCGCATAAACACTGGGTTTTTCGTTGATTTTTGTTAGGCTTAATTTGCACAAAATCCGGTCAAAATCGGTTTTTCGATCAGAAAAGCGAGGTGTAGCCTACATATTATGATGCCGGATGAACGATATGTTCATCCGGTTTTATCTTTTTCAAACTTAAAATAGTGAAGGACTAAAGCCACCATTATTTTGAGTTAACTTGACAAATCAAAATAAGACAAGTATAATTAAAATGTAATTTTGACTTGGAGGAAACGTTTATGCAAAAATCCGGAGAATATATAAGCAATTTAAGCGGTGAGGCAATGTATAAATCTTTTAGGCCTGCACCGTTGCCACCTGAAATTGATATGGATAATGAAATGGTTTCTCTTCTGACCGGTGCAACTAAAGCATTGGCAACATTAGATACCCTTTCCTCGTATATTCCAAATATGAACCTGTTTGTGTCAATGTATGTTCGCAAGGAGGCTTTGTTGTCATCTCAAATAGAAGGCACACAAGCAACACTTGAAGATGTTTTGGATCCATTGATCGAAAAGAATGCTAATCAAAACATGGCAGATGTTGTGAACTATATTAAAGCCACAGAGTTTGCACTTGAACGAATGAACTCACTTCCTCTCTGTAATAGACTGATTAAAGAAACGCATGAAGTTTTAATGTCAGGAGTTCGTGGGCAGGAGAAAAATCCTGGCGAATTCAGAACTTCTCAAAACTGGATTGGTGCTGCAGGTTCGTCTCTAAAGAATGCGCGTTATATCCCGCCGAATCCGGAGGATATGATAAATGCCATGTCTGATTTGGAAAAGTATATCAATTCTGACGATTCTTTGGACCTACTTATTCAAGTGGCCTTACTGCATTACCAGTTTGAAACAATCCACCCATTCCTTGACGGTAACGGTCGTATTGGCAGACTTTTAATCACTCTTTTCTTGATGGAGAAGAAAGTGTTAAATTCCCCTGCGCTATATATATCATACTACCTCAAAAAAAATCGCATTGAGTATTACGACCGTATGAGCGAGGTTCGCAACAAGGATAATTACGAGCAGTGGATCAAGTTCTTCTTAAATGCTATTAAAGAGTCAGCCGACGAATCGGTTGAAACAATCAAGAAACTATCCGAACTCCATAATGCAAATATCAAAAAGATAGATGCAATGGGTAGAGCGTCAAAGAATGCCAGAGCTGTTTTTGACTACCTTGAGCAAAATCCGATTATTGATATCGGTAAAACGGCAGAAGAGTTAAATCTTGCATTCAGCACAGTTTCTCTTGCAGTAAATAGGTTAGTGGATGCAAGGATTTTGATTCAAACAAATAATGCAAACCGCAACCGAGTGTTTGCTTACGAAGATTATCTCACGGTATTGAGGAAAGATACTTAAAAATTAAATCGTATATAATGTGGCGATGTGGCGATGTGGCGATATACGTATAACCACTGAAAAATGAGAGCGAAAACCGGAGACGAAACACTTAACTGACCAAGAATTTAATAAAGTTATGGAGCCCAATACCTTGACAACTCAAAATAAGATGAGTATATCTATCGCCTAAAAGCGTTCGCAAAAGTTTACAAAAACTTCTTGTATTCTTCGCATAACCGATGTATAATAAACATCGGAATACCGAATAATACATTGTACGGAAAAGCGAATA
>CAZCQI010000118.1:0-5053 GCA_964500795.1 uncultured Eubacteriales bacterium | reverse complement strand
TCCCAAACCACCCGCGCTCCCAGCTGCGCCACACCCGGATATCTATTCAATTTTTCTTGTTTTTGCGTGGAAGTGGGACAAACTGTGGTCAAACTCAAATTTCACGCATTTTTGAGTTTTCGTAAAGTGGCGAAAATCCGCACCGTTAAAGGGTTTTCGGGGCTTTGTTGTTTTCACGGCATTTCGCCCGTGTCACGCTCCCAAAGCAGGCGCGCTACCAACTGCGCTACACCCCGATGTGTTTATAGAAATGTTGTTAACAACTATGTCAGAATGTAATTATAAAAGAAAACGAAAGAGTTGTCAAGGATTTATCGTGTTGAATTATTTGTTATTTTCGTGTTATTATTCGTGTTTGAATTATTTATTATTTCTTAACATTAACGAGTGCTATTGGTGCCTTTGGTGATTTTGGGATACATACAATTGAACGAATTAACTACAACTGACAAACCTAAAAATAAACTCAATGACTATGGCGATAAGGTTATAAACGCAGCCCACATTGATAATATGATACAACGCTATAAAAGGCTTGTGGCAGGTTCTGTTGACAAGAATAATATAGAGAAGTATCAGCAACAGTTGAAGTTGTGGGAGCAGGAAAAAGCTCAAAAAGAGTTGATTATTAAACAAAATGATGATATACTAAAAGTTAAAGAAGCATTAACTAAAAAGACTGAAGTTGACGAAATAGGAAGACTACCCAACTCTATGTTTGCATCAACTACACAGAGTAAAATACAAGGGTATTTCCTTAATTCAAATCACCCTGTAGGGAAACATAAAGCAAGAGTTATGAATTCTGTTTTAGGTTTTAATTATAATAATTGGCAAGAACTGTCAGATATAATATACAGAGAAATTCAAAACAATCCGGTTTCAAAGATAGTAAAAACTAAATTTGGAACAAGATACACTGTGAATATTACCGTTTTGGGTAAAAAAACAAAAGTATGGTACTTAAAACGGTATGGCAAATAGATAATAACTCCAATATTCCTCGTCTTATAACAATAACATTTAATAAAAATACGATAAAGGAGATGAAATAATGTTTAACCTTAATGACTGTGTTCGCTTGAATAGAGATTTCAAGGACTTAGCACTCTCGAAAAATGATATAGGTGCAATCGTAGATATTCAAGACGATGGCAATAGTTATTGCGTTGAGTTCATTGATAAAAACGGTGAAACAAACGAAGAAGCATTAAATCATTATTTCAAAAAAGAGGAATTATCTAAACTTTAATAGACTAATATAGTTTTACAGATTTTAACTAACATAGCACTTTGCAGAAATGCAGGGTGCTTTTCTTATACCCAAATTTATTAATTACGGCATCTTGCGTTTGCAAGGTGCTGTTTTTATATAATTTCGTTTGTCGGTGTTCGTAAAAACCGAGTACGGATGTCCTTATCCGAGAAAAGGATAGTAAAAATGGCTGAAAACGTAAACACAACTACACCAACAGAAAACGCCCCCGCGACAGAAGGCGCACCTGTCGAGAAAAAGTATTCCGAAGAAGAGATGAACGGTATCGTTAAAAAGAATAGCGAAAAAGCCGTAAACAAGCTTCTTAAAGAGTTGGGTATTTCAGACAGAGAAAAAGCAAAACATTACTGAAAAGAAATCATAGAACAGCGTTTATTAATAAAAGGCTTGTAGCAGGTTCTGTTGACAAGAGTAATATAGAGAAGTATCAGAATCAGTTGCAGATGTGGGAGAACGAGCGAGAGAAAGTTGATGATGCTCAAACTATATCTACCGATTTTATCACTATGCCTATAGAACGTGGGAGCAGTCGTGGCAATCCAAATGCAATTTTACACTTTAATACTCAATTAAATAATCGGCAGAATAAAATACTTGAAAAATTACCTGCTTATGATTCTTATGTTGTTGTCAATAAAAAGATGGTTAATATGAAAGATTTATCAGCTTTGACAGCGTACACAGGAGATGAATTTGCGTTGTTCAGTAAGGGTAATAAAAGAGTAGTTATCAGGGGTAATAAGTCGAGTGTTAATATAGATAATAAAAAGGCTGTAATGTTAAAAAACAACGGTTATAAGTGGAGTGGTCATACTCATCCGGGTACAGAAATAAATGTTTTAACTCCTTCTGATGGGGATTTATCCTTCTGATGGGGATTTATCAGTTTTCTATTGCTTTCCGCAAAAGAATATGGTAATATATAACTCAAAAGGAGAGTATAATATTGTTTGTAAGTGAGGTGGTAACTTTGTTAAGATTTGAAAATTATATTAATGACATTAAAAAATATTGTGCAGAAAATAAACTTTCTTATGATAAGTTACTGCAGATGGTTCATTGTGTAGGGGAATCTCACATTACTTTTGTTCACAGAAGCAAAGATAAAGGTGAACATGGATTACTGGATGAAACTCCTGCATTAACTGTTCTCACTGCAAAAATGATTGCAAATAAATTGGTTGTTGAAGAAACACCATATACAAGAAAATATTTAGCTTTATAAATCCGTCTTGTAAGAACAAGGCGGTATTTTTATACCCCAATTTAATACGGTAATTACGGTATCTTGCGTTTGCAAGGTGCTGTTTTTATATCATTTCGTTTGTCGGTGTTCGTAAAAACCGAGAACAGATGTCCTTATCTGTGAAAAGGAGAGTAAAAATGGCTGAAAATGTAAACACAACTACAACAACGGAAAACGACACCTTATAAGCGTTCTAAGGATTATATATAAGGTGTTTGCCTTAACTATTGAAGAAAATGTTTTGTGCCGTGAAATTGCAGGAAGTGACGATGAAGAAACTGTGAAAAGTGCTTTGCTCAGAAGCGGTGCTTATGATTTCGTTGAAAAGCTTCCCCAAAAAACTGTACTTATACGTGAGTTCGATGAAAAGGGAACAGGGCTATCGGGCGGTGAACAGCAAAAGATTGCAATCGCCAGAGCATTTTACAAAAAATGCCCGTACGTTATTCTCGATGAGCCGTCGGCGAACCTCGACCCCGTTTCGGAATATGAGCTTAACCGCGCTATGATGACAGGGGCAGCGGATAAAACGGTTATTTTTATTTCTCACCGTCTTTCAACTACCCGCGGTGCCGACAGGATTTTTATGATGGAAAAAGGTAAAATCATTGAAAGCGGAAATCACGAAGAGCTGATGAAGCTTGGCGGGAAATATGCAGAGATGTTTGAGCTTCAAGCGGAGAAATATAATTCATAATGCGAAAAACAACCATGCTTATTGCAAAGAAATAGAAAAAAAGTGTATTCAGAGTGGAATTCATTCTGAATACACTTGCTTTCGGGGGACTTTTTCTGAAAAAATCCAACCTATAATACTTTTTGCGAATATTCGTACAGTGTTAATCTGTAAACTGAATATTAGCAGATTACTTGTTTAATACTCGTTTTATCAAAATTAAAAATTGCGGAATATATGATATTATAAAGCAAAAAACAAGTAAGTAAATCAGTAAAAATTAAAAGGTGAAATTTAGTATTTGTTCTGGTTATTGCGGTTGTTTTCGTTGTTCTTATTGTTCTTGTTGTTTTCGTTATTCTTATTGTTCCGGTTGTTCTGATTATTCTTATCGTTCTGGTTATTCTGATTGTTTTTGTTGTTCTGGTTATTGCTGTTGTAGTTGTTGCTCATATTCTCACCTCCTAATGAGTTTACAAGGATAGTTTGCCTCATTTGCGGCAAACTATTCACATAAGCAAAAAGCTGAAAGGAGAAAAATATGCTTTTAATTGTAAACGGTCTTTTGCATACAATGGAAAGTGATATACCGTTACGAGCCGATATTCTGGTAGATAAAGGGAAAATTATAAAAATCGGAAAAAAGATTGTTCCCGAAGAAGGGATGGAAGTTTTAGATGCTGAAAACCTGAATGTTTATCCCGGATTTATCGATGCACACAGTCATATCGGAATTGCAGAAGATAAAATTTCATCACAAAATGATACGAGTAACGAAAATACAAACCCCATAACACCTACCATAAGAGCAATAGACTGCATAAATCCTATGGATAATGCTTTTCATAATGCTATTGCTGCCGGTATTACCGGAGTTATGGCAGGGCCGGGAAGCTCCAATGCTGTTGGCGGACAATTTGCATTTATAAAAACACACGGCAGATGCATTGATGATATGGCTGTTCTCGCTCCTGCTGCAATTAAAATTGCTTTCGGTGAAAATCCGATGAATTGTTACGGTCTTAACGGAAATATGCCGTCGAGCCGTATGGGAATTGCCTCGCTTATAAGACAAGAGCTTTTCCGTGCAAGGCAATATTTTTCACAAAATCAATCAGGGAATGAAGATTTTACTTTGGAATGTTACAGAGAACTCTTTGAAAAGAAAATTCCGCTTAAAGCACATGCTCACCGGACTGATGATATTTTAACTGCAATAAGAATAGCTGAAGAATTTGACCTTAAACTGACAATTGACCACTGTACCGAGGGGCATCTGATTGCAGAAGAAATTGCAAAAAGCGGTTATCCTGCTATCGTGGGGCCTTCTCTTGCTTCGCGTAACAAGAACGAAGTCAGTCAGTCGGATTTTAAAACCGCGGGAATTCTCCATAATGCAGGCATCAGGATCGCAATAACCACCGACCATCCTGTTTCCAGAATACAGTATCTGCCGTTATGCGCAGGCATTGCGGCAAAAGAAGGTTTGGGCGAAACTGCCGCACTTCGTGCGATTACCATTGATGCGGCACGTATATGCGGGGTCGATCACAAAACAGGCAGTCTTAAAGAAGGTAAGGATGCGGATATTGTTATTTTTGAAGGCAATCCTCTGGAAATAAACTCTTGCGTTAAAGCTACCGTTATAAACGGTGAAATTGTGTGGAGGAATTGAGCCCGTCATTCACTACGCGAACATCTGTGTATTCGGCTTTGTAGAAGGCAGGTTCAAGTCCTGTATTTCTTCTCATAAAAACAACAAAAGAGCCACATAAGTGACTCTTTCGTTATTTGGCGCGGGTGTTCATAAGGGATTATATTTAAATTCTGTCCGATAATGATAATTAGTCGGTTC
>CAZCQI010000117.1:0-5091 GCA_964500795.1 uncultured Eubacteriales bacterium | reverse complement strand
AGCTCATCCCGTTAAGAAGGTTTGAGAGTAGTGTAAATTCATAAGGTAGTAAAACCTTGCCAACTTGCGAGGATATAATCGCCTCGTTTGAGAGTAGTGTAAATTCATAAGGTAGTAAAACGCCGTACCAATTAAGGAAGCTCTGCCAGCGGTTTGAGAGTAGTGTAAATTCATAAGGTAGTAAAACCGAGTTGCAGAAATTCTCCATCCCTTTGAAGTTTGAGAGTAGTGTAAATTCATAAGGTAGTAAAACTACATCAAACCGTTTTCTTCAATTTTATTGTTTGAGAGTAGTGTAAATTCATAAGGTAGTAAAACCAAGCAGAGATTGAGAGGTTGGAGAGCCGTGTTTGAGAGTAGTGTAAATTCATAAGGTAGTAAAACGAAAAACCTTCTCCAACCCAACCAAGACGGTTTGAGAGTAGTGTAAATTCATAAGGTAGTAAAACTCCAATGCTATTCAGGTTGTAGGGAAATTAGTTTGAGAGTAGTGTAAATTCATAAGGTAGTAAAACTTCCTGAGCAATTGCCATTTTTTTATTGTCGTTTGAGAGTAGTGTAAATTCATAAGGTAGTAAAACACCCAATCCTTCGGGATTTCAAAAGGCTCGTTTGAGAGTAGTGTAAATTCATAAGGTAGTAAAACAATGCGAAAAGACGGCGGGCGCAGTTTCCCGTTTGAGAGTAGTGTAAATTCATAAGGTAGTAAAACTTGCTCCGCCGCTGATACTTTCCTATATCCGTTTGAGAGTAGTGTAAATTCATAAGGTAGTAAAACTATCCGCAACTTAAAGGTAAGCTCGGGCAGGTTTGAGAGTAGTGTAAATTCATAAGGTAGTAAAACGGTTTTCTCTGGTTGTTCGAACCTTACCTCGTTTGAGAGTAGTGTAAATTCATAAGGTAGTAAAACAGGAGTTGATGCAATTGTGATGAAGTATGGTTTGAGAGTAGTGTAAATTCATAAGGTAGTAAAACAGTCGCAGGTCTTATTGACGAAGCAATAGGTTTGAGAGTAGTGTAAATTCATAAGGTAGTAAAACTGTTCGGTAAGCTTTGTTGTGCACGATGCGGTTTGAGAGTAGTGTAAATTCATAAGGTAGTAAAACTTCAAGAACCTGTTTAAACTTTTCATCGGGTTTGAGAGTAGTGTAAATTCATAAGGTAGTAAAACTAACAGCACTTTAACTAACTCTCTTGAAGAGTTTGAGAGTAGTGTAAATTCATAAGGTAGTAAAACCAAAAATATACTTATAGCCATCGTCAAGAGGTTTGAGAGTAGTGTAAATTCATAAGGTAGTAAAACTTAACTGACAGCTTAGAACTGTATCAGCAGTTTGAGAGTAGTGTAAATTCATAAGGTAGTAAAACATAAATACCGGTTTTGTACGTCTGCTTCTCGTTTGAGAGTAGTGTAAATTCATAAGGTAGTAAAACGCGGGGGAGAGGCATACATAGAACAATATAGTTTGAGAGTAGTGTAAATTTAAAATGCGTTGAAAAGCTACTTGTAAAACACACAATTTGAACAATTGAAAAATACAAAAAAAAGACGACTCAGTATCAGGAATGTTCGATACTGAGTCGCCCTATACTTATGTAAGTTTGGGAGAATCATACACATAAGAATGATTGAGAACTTATTCTATGGCAACATATGTTCGTGTGAGACTCATATCCGGCACCTCTCGGTTTTGTGTTGTTCTGCAAATCCCTGTTTATCAAAATAATTATAACATAAACTCTCAGACATTTCGATAGTTACATTTGTGCATAAAATTATACTGAGTATTACAATGAGTTCCCTCTGCCGATAACGGCAAAATGTGTTTAGAATTATCTTTTTGTTATGATTTTGTTGAAAATTTTTAGTTTCATATTTATTTTATATGTTTTTTATGTTACAATTCCAATAGGAGGTCGAAGGTATGGGAGATAAAAAGATTATATCAAAAGTAAAGGATTCAATCGGTTTAGTCAAAAAATATTGGAATGTTCCGCCAAAAGGTAATTATATACCTTATAAAGAAGTTGCAAGTCTGAGCGGTGCGGGCTTCGGCGTTTATTGGACTACTCTTCTTGCATCAACAATCGGTCTTAACGCAGGTAACTTCCTCGTGGGAGCAAGCATAGGTCTTAAACCCATGGACTTGCAGATTATGCTGATGGTTGCAAACCTTATAGGAATGCCTATCGGTATTTTCCGTAGTTGGTATTATGACAACCACCATCTTGAAGGCGGAAAATTTCTGCCGTTTATAAAAAGAACGGGATTTCCGATAGTTCTCATTTCGCTCATTTTTGTGTGGCTTCCGTATGAACACTGGGAATACCTGACAAAAGCCGTTGTCGTATGGTTTATGTACCTTCTGCTTAATATTTTCCTGTCGTTTTATAACGAAAGCTATACCTATTTCCAGCAGATTATAACCCCGGATGCTCAGGAAAGAGCAAATGTAATGAGTATCTCTCAGGTTATCTATTCCTTTGCACCCACAGTTACAAACTTAGTCATTCCCTTGATTGCAGGCTTGACATGGGGTCTTAACAACATTTGGACTTACAGAATAATATATCCCGTTTTCACTATTGTGGGACTGATAATCAGCACGATTTTCTTCCGCAAGGTTAAAGAAAGACTTATTCTTCCCAAAAAGAAACCGGAACCTGTCAGAATGCTTGATGCAATCCGTGAGGTTGCAAAGAACAAATATTATTGGATCATTCAGGCTGCCGGTTGGTTTGTTTTCCTTGAATCAGGCTATACCGTTGTTCTCGGTTGGTCTTTCGTTTATTCCCATGGGGGAGAATATCAGGCTTCCCTCGGAATTGCAAATACAATTATCGGCAATGCGGCTCTGTGGTCAATGCTTCTCGCTCCTCTTGCCATTAAAAAAATGGGTAAAAGGAATCTTTTAATTACTGCAAATACTATAAACATTTTCGTTCTCGTAATTATGTTTTTTACATATAAGAATTTGATTGCTATTTGCATCCTCTGGTATTTTAACACCTTTATCAACACCTTCTGGAACATCGTTCAGCACAATATCAACGCTGATATGAGAGATTATCACCAGTGGAAAACAGGTGTCAGAGTTGACGGCCTTTTCGGTCCCTTGGGAATGATAGGTACAGTTATAAGCTTCTTCACGGGTCTGTTTTATCCCGCAATTTATGAAAAAATGGGGCTTCTTGAGGATTATAATGTTCTCTATGACGATACAATAAGAAATAATCTTTTAGAGGTTCTCATTCTTTGCTCGGCTGTCGGCGCGCTTCTCAATCTGCTTCCCTTCTGCTTCTATGATCTGACCGAAAACAAGCACAGAGCGTATGTTGATGTTCTGAAAATCCGCACAATGTTTGAAAACAATTCATTAGGCGTCCTTGAAGACAGCGAGCTTCAAGACGCAATGGATATTATTCATCAGGCAAAAGAGCTTTTCGGAAAAGAAAGCCTTAGTGTAGATAAATCTTCGCTGAAAGCGGCTAAAAAACTTCCTCATAGAAATCATGAAGAAAAGCAGATCCGTTCGGACGCTATCAAAAAAGCAAAGGACGAAATCAGAGATATCAAGGAAACCAATCTCGCTATCGAAAGAGCTGCCATTATAATGGAGGATCTTAATAAATTTTCGGGTGAAGCAGGAAGAAAAAGACTTTCGCAGGCTGAAAAAGATTTTTCAAGAGGAAGTGTGCATTGTTATGAGAATGCCTCTGAGGATTTAAAGACCGCAAAAGCACTTCCTAAAAATACAAAAGAAGAGAAAGAAATCCGTTCGGATGCAATTAAAAATGCAAGAATCAAGAGAGAATCCGCTTCTCTTATAAAAAGATACGGCATTGAAAATATTAAAGCTCCCGATAAAGCCCAAAAAGAAGAAATTATTAACAGAGAAACTCACGGATTTTCAGAAAATTTGAAATTAAAACAGGAGCTGAGAAAATATCTCAAAGCAGAATCTGTTTATGCAAGAATTATCAAGCCCTATACAGATGCCGAAAACTTAATTACACAGGCAGAAAACTACACTCATTACGAGGAACTCGAACAAAGATATTTCGCTTTGCAATCTATATAATCATATAAAAATACAACCATCACGGCGGTGGTTGTATTTTTACTCCAAATGCAATTTACAGAACTTTGCTTTGAAGGTTTGTGTGCCGTCAAAGGTACTGTATTCACTGTAATGTTGTGGGGGACAAGTTCAACAGATGTTACATCGAAACCCATTTCTGCAAGTGCAATAGAATATCTGCCTGTACCTGCACCGATTTCAAGTATCCTTGAATCAGGGGTCAAGTATTTTTCAATGTATTTCATAGTGTTAAGGTGTTCGGGCGTTCGACTTCTTTTTGATAGTCTGCCGTCTTCATCATATGTTGTTATTGCGGGCACTAACAGCAAAAATGCAAAACCCATAGGAGTTTTAAGGTAAATTGAATAAATAAAAAATTGACAGAAATATGAAACGGTTGGTGATATATATGAACACATATTTTAATGAGATAACCTCAAAGCCCGTAAATACTGACGGGGGCAAGGTTGTATATAAAATACCTGCAGGTGCAATGTGCGGTAACGGTGACCTTGGGGTTGTTTTTGATAACGACGACAAAGACCTTATTATTCACATTTCAAAATGTGATTTTTGGAAATTTGCTACGGGTGCACACAAAGACGGCGGAATAAAAACTGTTGGCGATTTGCGAATCGGTAATGTTGATTTATCCGAATATAATATAAAGCAGTATTTTGACAAAGGTCTTCTTGAATGTAAATTCTGCAATACCGAAATGGAGTTCTTTGTTGCTCCCGAGAATCTTATTTATTTTGAAATCAAAGCACCCGAATCGGAAAATTTCCCGACTGTTGATATTGAGCTTCCCGATACCTGTAATTCTGAAAATTCTGCTTTTGAGGATAGGGGAGTCAAATGCTATTCCCGTAAATTCTGCGGTGAAGAGGTTAATAGAGAATCTGCAGTAGTTGTTTGTTGCAGAGAGCTTGACGTGGGCACATCAGACGGAATTACTACCGCACGCCATTGCATTTCAGTTGTTACAAATTTTGATGACAGTCAGTAT
>CAZCQI010000116.1:0-5413 GCA_964500795.1 uncultured Eubacteriales bacterium | reverse complement strand
GGGACTCCCGCATTTGTTCACGGCGGACCTTTTGCAAATATTGCCCACGGCTGTAATACTGTTCTTGCAACTAAAATGGCTATGGGTACTGCTGATTATGCAATTACGGAAGCAGGCTTCGGTGCAGACCTCGGTGCAGAAAAATTCCTTGATATAAAATGCCGTGCGGCAGGCATCAAGCCCAATGCGGTTGTAGTTGTTGCAACTGTCAGAGCTCTCAAAATGCACGGCGGTTTAAAGAAGGATGAGCTCGGTGAAGAAAATCTTGAGGCTCTTGAAAACGGTATTCCAAATCTCCTTCGCCATGTTTCAAATATAAAAAATGTTTATAAGCTTCCTTGCGTTGTTGCAGTTAATCGTTTCCCCACGGATACAGATAACGAAATTGATTTTATTATCAAAAAATGCCGTGAATTGGGAGTTAATACTGTTCTTTCAACTGTTTGGGCAGACGGCGGCAACGGCGGTATAGAGCTCGCTAAGGAGGTCGTACGCCTTTGTGAGGAAGAGGATAATTCAGGCTTTACGTATTCTTATGAGGACGATACGACAATCGAGGAAAAAATTGAAGCGGTTGTAAAAAAAGTTTACGGCGGTGACGGGGTTGATTTTACCCCCAATGCAAAGAAACAGCTTGATTCTCTTAAAGCAGACGGCTTTGGCAGTCTTCCCGTTTGTATTGCAAAAACTCAGTACAGCTTCTCTGATGACCCCACAAAGCTCGGGGCTCCCGAAAATTTCAGAGTTACAGTCAGAAATCTTAAGGTTTCCGCAGGTGCAGGCTTTATAGTTGTTCTTACAGGTGAGATTATGACTATGCCGGGACTTCCCAAGAGCCCTGCCGCAGAGCGCATTGATGTTGACGAAAACGGAAAAATTACAGGTCTTTTCTAAAAGTTCAAAAAAAGTATTGACAACTTAAAACTTTTGGTGTAAAGTTTAAGCATATTTAAAACCGATGAGCAAGAGTAGTAGCTTTTTACACTGTGCTTAAGAGAGCCGCGGTTGGTGCGATGCGGTGGCATAAGAATTCAGTGAATGGACTTGTGAGGGCGGTACGAAAGTGAAAGCAAGTAGTTACCGACGGAATTCCGCATCCGTTATCAAAGCGGCTCGTATGACAGTACGAGGCAGAGCGGTCGAATTTTTTCGGCAACTTGGGTGGTACCGCAGGATTATAAGTCTTGTCCCAAATTTTGGGGCAAGGCTTTTTTATTTTTCAAAGGAGATGGTGCAACAATGTATCTTTTAAAGAAGCGATGGCGTAATATAGTTTGAAAGCCGAAAAACAAAACCTTATTGAAAACTATATTATTTTACGGAGTGATTATTATGAAAAACATTAAAAAATTATTCGCACTTATTCTTGTTGCAGCTATGATTCTTACATTTGCCGCTTGCGGTGAAACGGGTAAAGACAACGATAAATTGGTTGTTGGTATAAATCAGTACGGTGAGCACGCTTCTCTTGATAACTGCCGTGAAGGCTTTATCGCGGGACTTAAAGAAGCAGGCTTTGTTGAAGGCGAAAACCTTCAGATTGATTATCAGAATGCAGGCTTTGACAATACTATTGCAACTCAGATAGCCCAGAGCTTTTCAGCAAACGATGTTGACCTTATGTGTGCTATAGCAACTCCCAGCGCAACTGCTTGCTTTGCGGCGGCAGAGGATAAAAATATACCTGTTATTTATACCGCAATTACAGACCCTGTTGAAGCAAAGCTTGTTGAAGGCAATATAACGGGCTCTTCCGACAAGCTTCCCGTTGAAGCTCAGCTTGAGCTTATAAGAAAAGCTCAGCCCGATGCAAAAAAAATAGGTATAGTTTACACTCTCAGCGAAGCAAACTCAGTTTCCGCAATAAGAGATTACATTGCCAATGCCGAAAAATACGGTTTTGAAATAGCAACTGTCGGCGTAAATGCTCAGGAAGAGGTTACTCAGGCGGTTGATACTCTTATAAGAGAAGGCGTTGATTGCTTCTCTAATCTTACAGATAACAACGTTGTCGGCGTTCTTTCTTCAATTCTTGAGAAAACAAATGAAGCAGGAATTCCCGTTTACGGAAGCGAAATTGAGCAGGTAAAGCTCGGTTGCGTAGCATCCGCAGGTATTGATTATTATAAGCTCGGCAGTGAAACAGGCAAAATGGCGGCAAAGATTCTTTCAGGTGAAGCAACTGCTGAAGAGCTTGATTATATTACAGTTACCGATTATGAGGTTTATAAAAATTCCAAAGCTCTTGCAGAAATGAATATTGAGCTTCCCGCAGAGGTTCTTGAAAACGCTGTTGAAGCAGAATGAAATTCAATGATCTTAAATTCAGGAACGGGCTCAGCCCGTTCCGCTTGTCGTAATAAACTATTAAAGGAGCAGGTTTTTAATGGAAAATGCATCAGAAAAGAAAAAAGTTGTTTTAAGCTGTATTCAGCCTACGGGAACGCCTACTTTAGGCAATTACCTGGGTGCGCTTAAGAATTGGGCAAATATGTGCGATGACTATAACTGCCTTTACGGCGTTGCGGATCTCCATTCAATAACCGTGCCCACTTTTCGTGAGAATCCCGCGCAGCTTAAAAAGAATACTCTTGAGCTTTATGCTTTGCTTCTTGCAATAGGCATTGACCCTGAGAAAAACATTGTCTTTGTTCAGAGCCATGTTCCCACACACGCTCAGCTCGGTTGGATTCTTAACTGCTATACCCAGTTCGGCGAAGCCGCAAGAATGACTCAGTTTAAGGAGAAAAGTCAGAAATTAGGCGGAAATGTTTCCGTGGGTCTTTTCGATTATCCCGTTCTTATGGCAGCTGATATTCTCATTTATAATGCAGATTTTGTTCCTATCGGTGCAGACCAGAAACAGCACCTTGAGCTTGCAAGAAACATTGTTGACCGTTTTAATATGATTTACGGCGATGTTCTTAAAATGCCTGAACCGTTTATCGGAAAAGCAGGGGCAAAAATTTGCTCTCTTCAGGACCCTTCTCATAAAATGAGCAAGTCAGATGATAATCCTAAATCATATATTTCGATGCTTGATGAGCCCAATGTTATTATGAAGAAAATAAAAAGCGCGGTTACGGACAGTGAGGCTTGCGTGAAATATGCCGAGGGTAAAGACGGTATAAATAATCTTATGACTATTTATTCCTGCTGCACGGGCAAAACCTTCGAAGAAATCGAAAAGGAATTTGAAGGCAAGGGATACGGCGATTTTAAAACCGCAGTAGGTGAAGCGGTTGTTAATGAGCTTGCTCCCATTCAGGCTCGTTATAAAGAGCTTATTGCCGATAAAAAATATCTTGAAGAGTGTATGAGAAAAGGAGCAGAGCTTGCAAGCAGTATTTCTCAGAGAACCCTCGATAAGGTTATGAAAAAAGTCGGATTTTATCCTTCTAAATAAATTATAGGAGTAACTATGTTAGATTTAATTGTAAGCACCTTAACACAGGGCTTGATATATGCTTTGTTGTCGTACGGTGTGTATATAACCTATAAAATTCTCGATTTTCCCGATTTAACGGTAGACGGCAGCTTTCCTTTGGGTGCGGCTGTTACCGCGGTGCTTCTTGTAAAAGGAGTTAACCCGTATTTAACTCTTGTTATATCAGCAGGTATAGGTGCCGTTGCAGGTCTTGCAACGGGTATTATCCACGTTAAATTTAAAGTAAGAGATCTTCTTGCAGGTATTATAACAATGACTGCACTGTTTTCAATCAACCTTCAGATTGCAGGCTCGAATCTTGCAGTCGAAAGAGCGGTGGATACTATTTTTACCGCCGCACCGACAATGGCTCTTTTCGGCTCTTTTTCGCTTGTTTACAGAAAACTCATAGTAACTGCGGTTCTGGCATTGCTTGTAAAAATAATTCTTGATCTGTATTTCAAAACAAAAAACGGCTTGCTTTTAAAAGCTGTAGGCGATAACAGTGCTCTTGTGAATTCTCTTGCGGTTGATAAGGGTAAAATGAAAATTCTCGGTCTTGTTATTGCAAATTCTCTTGTTGCTCTTTGCGGAAGCGTTGTTTGTCACGAGCAACGCGCCTTTTCCGGCACTATGGGTACAGGTCAGATGGTTTTCGGTCTTGCCGCAGTAATTATAGGAACAACTATTTTTAAAAGACTTGGCTTTGTTAAGGGCACAACCGCCGCTCTTGCAGGAAGCATTATTTATAAAACCTGTATTCAGCTTGCAATAAGTGCAGGTCTTCCCGCAAATCTTCTGAAGCTTATCACAGCGGTATTGTTCCTTCTTATACTGATATCCGGTAATCTCACAAAACACGGGGTGAAGAAAAATGCTTGAACTTAAAAATATTACTAAAGTATATAACCCCGGAACCGTTACGGAAATGTGCCTTTTTGACGGGTTCAATTTTACCGTTGATGACGGGGAATTTGTAAGTGTAGTCGGCTCAAACGGGAGCGGTAAAACCTCGATGCTCAATATAATTTGCGGAACTATTCCCGTTGATAAAGGCGATGTTCTTATAAACGGAAAAAGTATTCTGAAGCTTAAAGAATATAAACGCTACCGTAGAATGGGCAGAGTTTATCAGAACCCTGCAATGGGTAATTGTCCTAATCTGACAATACTTGAGAATATGTCCCTTGCGGATAATAAAGGAAAATCCTTTAATCTCACCCCGGGCGTTAACAAAAAAAGAGCCGGGTTTTATAAAGAACAGCTTGCTTTTTTAGGCTTGGGACTTGAAGATAAAATGGATGTTAAATTGGGAGCGCTTTCAGGAGGTCAGAGGCAGGCGGTGTCACTTGTTATGGCAACTCTCACGCCCATTGATTTTCTTATACTTGATGAACACACGGCGGCTCTTGACCCACATACTGCAGAAATTATTATGGACCTTACAGATAAAGTGGTTAAAGAGAAAAATCTCACCGCTATCTCGGTTACCCATAACCTTCGCCACGCGGTAGAATACGGCTCGCGCCTTGTTATGATGGATAAGGGCGGCATAGTTCTCGATATCAAAGGCGAAGAAAAGAAAAAAACTACCACAAACGATATCTTAGGTCTTTTCAATAAGATAAGTATCGAATGCGGTAATTAAATTAAATATAAAAGTAAATATAAAAGAAAATCCCGCAACTTGAGTTGCGGGGTTTTTCTTAATCCAAATCAGTTGGATTTGTTAAGCTTGCAAACAAGCTGAGATTTCTTGTGAGCTGCGTTGTTCTTATGGATAAGACCCTTAGCGGCAGCCTGGTCAATCTTCTTAACAGCAACCTTAACAGCGTCAGCCTTTGCTGCGTCGTTAGCATCAATAGCTGCGTTAGCTTTCTTAATAGCAGTTTTAAGAGCGGAGTTAGCGGCTTTATTTTTTGCAGCCTTAGTAGCGTTAACGATAACTCTCTTCTTAGCAGATTTAATGTTGGGCATTTACGGGCA
>CAZCQI010000115.1:0-5428 GCA_964500795.1 uncultured Eubacteriales bacterium | reverse complement strand
GGCAAAATCTGTTCTTTTAGAGCCTTATTACAGTTTTCGTCTTGAAGTTCCCGCGGAGCAAATTGGCAGAGCAATTAACGATATAAGGATGCGAAACGGCGCATTTGATTCTCCGACGGAATCGGATGGATTCAGCATTTTAACAGGTAAAGCTCCCGTTATTGCTTTAAACGGCTACGCTTCCGAGGTTTCGGCATATACAGGCGGCAGAGGAAGGTTGTTTTGCGAAGTTTGCGGTTATGATATTTGCCATAACAGCGAAGAGGTTATTGCCGAAATGAAATATTCTCCGGAAAGTGATCTTGATAATACACCTGATTCAGTTTTCTGTGCTCACGGTGGCGGTTTCGGCGTTAAGTGGGATAAGGTCAGCGAATATATGCACATCGAAAGCTGTTTGAAACAGGATAAAACGCCCTATGAAACCACCCTCAATCAGCGCAATTTTCATATAGATGATAAAGAGCTTGAAGCCATAATGATTCGTGAATTCGGTGAGGATAAGCACCCCTACTACCGATACAGTCATAATAAAACTCCTGCTAAGCCCGTAAGCGTAGATTATGACCTTGAGCCACGAAAGAAGTATGTAATAGTTGACGGCTATAATGTGATTTTCGCGTGGGATGATTTGAAAGAGCTTTCAAAGTATAATCTTTCTGCCGCCCGTGACAGACTTATGGATATTCTTTGCAATTACTCTGCTTTTGTAAAATGCGAAGTTATACTCGTTTTTGATGCTTATAAGGTTTCGGGTAACAACGGTCATAGGTTTAATTATAACAATATCCGGGTCGTGTATACAAAAGAAGGGGAGCTGGGTGATAATTATATAGAAAAGCTCATCAGTGAAATCGGTAAAAACGAGAATGTAAGAGTTGTTACATCGGATAATCTGATTCAGCTTTCGGCAGTCCGTTTCGGTGTAGTGAGAGTTTCTGCCCGTGAATTTGAAAAAGAAATTGAAAAGACCGAGAAGAATATTGATGATTTTCTCCAAAAAATAAACAAGCCCCGCCCAAGTAAAGTTGGGGAGCTTGTTGAACTTCTTTCCGATAATTCATAAATTTCAGTAAATTTCTCAAAAATATTCCGAAAATACTTGATTTATTTCTGCTTTAATGTTATTATATTGAGGCTTTGGAGGCGTAGCTCAGTTGGCTAGAGCACTTGCTTGACGTGCAAGGGGTCACAGGTTCGAGCCCTGTCGTCTCCACCAAATAAAAAGAGTAGTTTTGGCTACTCTTTTTTTTTATTTTATTTTTATTATACCGCAGCGATAACCTCGACTTCAACAAGTGCGCCTTTTGGAAGGTCTTTTACCGCAACACAGCTTCTTGCAGGAGCTGTTGTTATATATTTGCCGTAGATTTCATTGAATAATGCGAAATCGTTAATATCAGCTAAAAAACAGGTTGTTTTAATTACATTATCCAAACCTGTTCCTGCTTCTGTGAGAACTGCAGAAAGGTTTTTCATAACCTGCTCCGTCTGCTTAACAATATCGTTTTCAACAAGTGCGCCGCTTTCAGGGTCAAGAGCGATCTGACCTGATGTAAAAACGGTGTTGCCGTAAACAACTGCCTGTGAATAGGGTCCTATTGCTTTCGGTGCTTTGTCGGTTGAAATTTTCTTTAACATAAAAGGTCCTCCTATATAATCTTAATACCGAAGTCGGTCAAAGCCTTTTTTATATTTTTTATATGTTCAAAGTTTCTTGTTTCAAGAGTAAGGCGAAGATAACAGCCGTTAACATCCGAGCCCTCGTTTGAATGCTCGTGGTGAACAGCGGTGACATTACCGCCTTGCTCTGCAATTATTCTTGAAACATTCATAAGCTGACCGGGTTTATCAACAAGCTCGATAGTAAGCTGACAGCTTCTGCCGGACATTAAAAGACCTCTTGTTATAACTCTTGAAAGAATCGTAACATCAATATTACCGCCCGAAACAAGGCAAACCGCTTTTTTGCCCTTTAAATCTATTTTATCGAACATTGCCGCGGCAACCGCAACTGCGCCTGCACCCTCGGAAACGAGCTTGTGCTGCTCCATAAGTGCAAGAATTGCCGCTGAAATTTCATCATCGCTTACGGTTACTATTTCATCAACATATTTTGAGCAAATATCGTATGTAAGTGTTCCGGGTTCTTTAACCGCAATACCGTCTGCAATTGTAAAAACGGAATCAAGCCTTTCAATATGCTCATCGTGGATTGAATTAAGCATTGACGGTGCGCCCGAAGCCTGAACGCCGTAAACTTTAATTTTAGGGTTAAGAGTTTTAATTGTATATGCAACGCCCGAAATAAGACCGCCTCCGCCGATAGGAACAATAACTGCATCCATATCGGGGATTTGCTCGGCGAGTTCAAGAGCGATTGTGCCCTGACCTGCTATAACATCGGGGTCGTCAAAAGGATGGATGAATGTATAGCCTTCTTTATCTCTTAGCTCAAGCGCCTTATTGTAGGCGTCATCATAAACACCGGGAACAAGGCAAATTTCCGCGCCATAGCTTTTTGTCGCTTCAACCTTTGAAATTGGTGCGCCGTCGGGGAGGCAGATAACTGCTTTAATTCCATTTTCTCTTGCCGCCAGTGCAACACCCTGAGCGTGGTTTCCTGCAGAGCAGGCGATAACGCCGCGTTTCTTTTCATCTTCGTTGAGCTTTGACATTTTGTAATATGCACCGCGAACCTTAAATGAACCTGTTATTTGCAGATTTTCGGTTTTGAGATAAAGCTCCGTACCGGGCTTTAATTTAGGTGCATATAAAACATCGGTTTGTCTTACAACATTTTTTAAAGCATAACTTGCTTTATACACATTATCAAGAGTTAGTGTATTGCTTGTTTCCATAAAATATACCTCTCTATATAAGGCTGTTAATGAATTGTTCAGCCGCTCTCGGAGAACGGCTTCCGCGGTTCAATGCAAATGCTTCCGCTTTAATATCGAGCTCGTTATCATCAATTGTAATCCCGTGTTTGTGAGCAAGGGTGTGAACTATACTCAGATAAAGAGCTTTATCGGGTTTACCGAAATAAACAGTCATTCCGAAGCGGGCAGAGAGCGACATCAGCTCCTGAACGGTGTCATTACGGTGAATATCGTCGTTTGTTTCTCTATCGGAAAAGCTCTCTTTTACAATGTGACGGCGGTTGCTTGTGGCATAAATTACTGCGTTGGAAGCTTTTGCAGAGGCAGAACCCTCCAAGGCGGCTTTAAGCATACTGAAGCAATCATCATTTTTATTAAATGAAAGATCATCAATGAATATAATGAATTTTAAAGGATTGTCGGCAATTCTGCCCATAATGCCGGAAAGACTGAAAAGCTGATCCTTACGA
This sequence comes from uncultured Eubacteriales bacterium, assembly GCA_964500795.1. Classification (GTDB taxonomy): domain Bacteria; phylum Bacillota; class Clostridia; order Oscillospirales; family Acutalibacteraceae; genus DTU089. Next base: position 2,076 of record CAZCQI010000115.1, on the reverse strand, counting down.
AGCTCTATCAGACGAACTCCATCGTTTGCAAAGTGATTTGCGCAGGCTTTTACGGTAGAGGATTTTCCCGTTCCTGCATCACCGAAAAGAAGAACGTTTGCGGCAGGTTTACCTTCACATAAGGCTCTTGTGTTTTCAAAGACCTTGTTGCGCTCTTCTTCATAACCGATAAAACTGTCGGATGAAATATTATCTGCGGCTTCAATCGGCAGTATTTCATCACCGCAAACACGAAACATATTTGCTGTAGAAAAAATCCCGTAACCGTATTTATCAACATTTTTCAGGCGTTCCTCATATATTTCCTCAAAATTCGTATGAGTATTTTCAAATTCAGGTAAATAATCCTTATAGTCTGCCTCATCCCATAGCTTTGCGGTAGTTAAATTTGTTAAATAAGTGAATAATTCCAGCTCTGTTTTTGCATTTTTGCATAGTGAAGAGGGGAGAACCCTTTTTTTAGCAGTACTGACTATATAAGCATTTTCATCCTCAAGAAGCGCGGACTTTAAAAAGGCAGAAAAATCGTTATTGTAAGGGGAAAGAGAGTAAACAAATTCACTGAACAGATTGATTTTTTCGCTAAGCTCACCAGATGCATCTAAAAAATTTTTAAAAGAAATCAAAGGCTGCTTTTTCAACAAATTGCGAAAAACACTGATTGCCGATAATTTACAGCTTAAATCTTTCAATTCCTGTTCAGTCAATATTCTCATTCCTTACATAAATTTATTGATAATCGCGCCTTTATCTGCGGAGCTGACCTGAGAAGCATATCTTGCAAGACTACCTTTTATATCGGTTTTTCGCTTGATTTCGGTTGTCTGTTGGCGATGTGCAAGTTCTTCTTCTGAAATCTTAAGTTCAATAGTATATTCAGGGATATTTATTGAAATAATATCGCCGTTCTGAACATAGGCAATGGTTCCGCCGCTTACTGCCTCAGGTGAAATGTGGCCGATAGAAGCACCTCTTGTTGCACCTGAAAAACGTCCGTCTGTAATGAGGGCAACATCTTTGTCCAGACCCATACCGGCAATCGCTGAGGTGGGGTTGAGCATTTCTCTCATACCGGGACCGCCTGCGGGACCTTCGTAACGTATAACAACAACATCACCTTTAACGATTTTGCCGTTGTAGATGGCATTTATGGCATCTTCTTCGCTGTCGAAAACCTTTGCGGGTCCCTCATGCACAAGCATTTCGGGGGCAACCGCACTGCGTTTAACTACGCATCCGTTGGGAGCAAGGTTGCCTTTGAGAACGGCAATACCGCCCGTTTTACTGTAAGGATTCTCAACCGTGCGAATGATTTCAGGATTACGGTTTACGGCATTTTCAATATTTTCGCCGAGAGTTTTACCTGTGCAGGTCATTACGGAAGTATCAAGAAGCCCGAGCTTTGTAAGTTCTTTAAGAACAGCATAAACACCGCCTGCTTCGTTTAAATCCTCCATATAAGTGTGACCTGCAGGAGCTAAATGGCAAAGGTTTGGCGTTTTTTCGCTGATTTCATTTGCCATTTCTAAATTGAATTCAACGCCACATTCATTTGCGATAGCGGGTAGATGAAGCATACTGTTAGTTGAGCACCCTAAAGCCATATCGGCAGTCAATGCGTTTTTGATAGCGGAATCAGTCATTATGTCACGGGGACGGATATTGTTTTTAACAAGCTCCATAACCTGCATACCTGCGTGCTTTGCAAGCTCAATTCTTGCAGAGTATACAGCAGGGATAGTACCGTTACCGCGCAAGCCCATACCGAGAACCTCAGTTAAGCAGTTCATTGAGTTGGCAGTATACATTCCTGAGCATGAGCCACAGGTAGGGCAGGTGTTTTCTTCGCAAACAGTAAGCTGAGCATCGTCTATTTTGCCTGCCTTATGGGCGCCGACAGCTTCAAACATACTTGAAAGACTTGTTTTCTTGCCGTCAACTCTGCCTGCGAGCATGGGACCGCCGCTTACGAATACTGTAGGAATATTAACTCTTGCCGCCGCCATTAAAAGTCCGGGAACATTCTTGTCGCAGTTGGGAACCATAACAAGTCCGTCAAAGCCATGAGCCATAACC
>CAZCQI010000114.1:0-5467 GCA_964500795.1 uncultured Eubacteriales bacterium | reverse complement strand
TTAATGTTAAACCCAAAAATCCGTAAGGAACTGCCTCAGGCTGTTCCGATACCGAATACTTTCTTCTGTGGTACGGTCTGAGACCGTACCTTACGGGAGGATTTTCTTTTTTTATTTTGTTATTTAGGAAAAACACTGTAGGGTCGAGTCTTGACTCGACCGCAAGCCGTTGCCCTCGGTTAGTAAATCTAAGGAGTAACAAATTGGCTGTAAAAAACTTTGTTTTTTACAGCCAATTTATCATTTTTATTTTGCAATAAGGTGAATTGTGTAAGAGCTACCGTCAGAATTTTCGCGGTGAGTGAGATTGAGGCCTGCATTCATAAAATATGCGCCGCTGTAAACATCTCCTGTTTCCTCGATTTCATACATTCTGTCTTTTTCAAGACCCTTGAGTCTTAATATAAAGAAATCGTCATAAGGCTTTCTCATATTAACTACCGTAACAAGAGCTTCCTCCTTGCTTTCCGAAACAAATTCCCAGGAAGCGCGGAAATCGTTTTCAAAAGGTGTTATAAGCCTGTAAAGCTCGCCGTAGTGGATAACGTCATAATATTTATGATAAGCCTTTACCTGCTCTTTGATTTCTGCTTTCTCTTCCTCGGTCAGCTTATCGGGGTCAAGCTCGTAGCCGAAGGAGCCCCAAAGAGCAACGTTTTTCTTTGTTTCGTAATTGGTGCGTTTGCTTGCTGAAACGTGAGCACCCATTGCGGATGCAGGGTAGCAAAGAGATGTGCCGAATTGAATTGTGAGCCTTTCGATGGCATCGGTGTTGTCACTTGTCCAGATTTGCGGTGAGTAGTAGAGCATACCGGGGTCAAATCGTCCGCCGCCGCCCGAGCAGTTTTCAAGAAGAAGGTCGGGGAAATCTGTTGTGAGCCTGTCCATAATTTCATATGTGCCGAGAACGTAACGGTGGAAAACTTCACCCTGCTTTTCGGGAGGCAATTCTGCACAGGCAACCTCTGTAAGATTTCTGTTGAAATCCCATTTGAGGTATGCAATGTTGTTTTCCGAAAGGATTTTATACATCATCGAGTAAATGTGGTCGCGCACTTCTTTTCTTGAAAAGTCAATGACGTACTGTGTTCTTGCAATGGATTTATCTCTGCCGACCGTGTGCAGGCACCAATCGGGATGGGCTCTGTAAATATCGGAATCGGGAGATATCATTTCAGGCTCGAACCAGATACCGAATTTAAGACCTAAATCATTTACCTCTTTTATAAGTCCGCCAAGACCTTTTTGAAGCTTATATTCCGCAACATACCAATCACCGAGGGAGCTGTTGTCGTGGTCGCGCTTGCCGAACCAGCCGTCATCCATAACAAGCATTTCGAAGCCCATATCCTTGGCGTGGCGGGCAAAGGAAACAAGCTTATCGTGGTCAAAGTTCATTCCCGTGCCCTCCCAATTGTTTATTAGGAGCGGGCGTTTTGCTTTTTTCCATTTGCCGCGAATAAGATTATCGGCATAAAGGCGGTGGAACATACGGCTCATTTCGCCGATACCCTTGTCGGTATAGATCATAACCGCCTCGGGGGAATAAAATTCTTCACCGGGAGCGAGTTGCCAGCTGAAGCCTTCGGGATTTATACCCATAACGAGGCGCGAACAGGCAAAAGAGTCGACCTCAACATCTATTGAGAAGTTACTGCTGTAAACGAGGTTGAAGCCGTAGCACTCGCCGTAATCCTCATTTGCACCTTTTTTCACAAGTGCGGTAAAGGGATTGTGGTTGTGGCTTGAAGAACCGCGCTTACTCTTGATGGATTGGATTCCTCTGTGAATGGGATATCTTTCCAAAGTGCGTTCTTTCATCCATCTGCCGTAAAGGTCAAACATCTCGTAATCGTAACCGGGTAAATCAACCGAGAGTGAATGAACCGTATCAATATAAAAAGCCTTGTCTGAAGCGTTTTTCACCTTAACGCTTCTTGTTATGGCACCCTTTTCCTCGAATACGGTGTAAATTAGCGTAACCTGAGCGCCTGTAACCTTATCTTCCGTAAGAACCTCAAGTGTATCTGCTTCACTCTCCTCGTTTACATAAAGAGCGGGGAGACCGGGGAGGGACTTTTTACCCTTTGTAATTTCGTGGCTTACATATCTTAAATCAGTTACCTTGTTGCCTTCGCTGTTTTTTACCGCGAATGCCGAAAGGCGAAAATCACCTGCGCCGAAGGTGGGATATTCAAGGGGAGTAACATCGGGAGAGAAATTGAATACTCTCGCCGTAGGGCTGTCAGGGCAGAAAGATGCAAAGCCGGGGCGTATTCTCTGCTGTTCAACATCTGTATCGGGGATAGGTGCGCCGTAATAATAGTGAACGAGATAATTACCTTCAAAAACTCCGAAAATATAGCTGGAGGTTTTGGTGTCAAGCTTAAAAATTTTGTTTTCTTCTGAATATGAAATTGCCATAAATTTTCACCTCTTGGTTTATTTCGAAAGTGCCGAAACCTTGCGAAGCTTATCGGGGATTTTAATTCCTTGAGGGCAGTGCTCCATACAAGCCTTGCAGTCTATGCAGTTGTGAGCGTGTTTCTCTTCGGGAATCTGTGCGTAGGCAGTGTCAAAATCCGCCTGTACACGGGTTTTGTTGTATTCATTGAAAGCATTGAAGCAGGAGGGGATATCAACACCCGAGGGGCAGGTCTCTACACAGTATTTGCAATTGGTACAGGGAACGGCGAAATTTTTTCTGAAAAGAATATCGGCTTTTTCAATTGCCTCTTTTTCCTCTTCGGAAAGGGGCTTGCACTCCGAGAAGGTGTTAAGGTTATCCGCAACCTGTTCGTAAGTGGACATACCGCTGAGAACCGTAAGCACATCGGGAAGCTCAGCCACAAATCGGAGAGCGTATGAGGCGGCGGAAGCATCACCGAGTTCCTCAAAAACTGCCCTTGCTTCATCGTTGAGAGTATGTAATGAGCCACCGCGCACGGGCTCCATAACTATGCAGGGAATATTCCTTTTTTCAAGCTCACGGTAGTAGCTTTTTGCATCCTGCGCTTCCCAATCGTAGTAGTTTATCTGAAGCTGAGCAAAATCCCATTCGTATTTATCAAGAAGCTCCTTGAAAAATTCAAGGTCACCGTGGTATGAAAATCCCAGGTGCCTGATTTTACCCTGCTTTTTTTGCTCTTTAAGATATTCGTAGGAGTTATCCTCCTCGAAAACCTTCATAATATCACGGTTAACGCTGTGAAGAAGATAAAAATCAAAATAATCAACACCGCATTTTTCGAGCTGTTCACGGAAAAGCTCATCCGTGTGCTTGCCTTCATCCTTTATTACCCAACCGGGGAGCTTCGTTGCAAGGCAATAAGACTCACGGGGATATCTTGAGAGAGCCTCTTTTGCAAAGCTTTCAGAATCACCGCCGTGGTAAACATAAGCTGTATCAAAATAATTGACACCTGATTTTATTGCAAGATCGATAAGTCGAAAAGCTTCGTCACGGTCAATATCCTCTTTATCGTCACTGACTTTAGGAAGCCTCATAAGACCGAAACCCAGCTTAGAAATTTTTCTTCCGATAGAATTAAAATCACTGTATTGCATAAAATTTCCTCCCTGCTGCAGATTACAAAAATTATACAATACAGTGGCTGCTTATTTCAAGTGAAATTAAAAGAATGTTTCAATAATTTTTTGAGAATTTTCGGGTGAATAACGGAAATAGTCGAGGTGATTCTTTTGCAGGAAGTATTCAGGCTCTGTTTTGGGGTAATCAGCATCAAAGGCATCAACAATAATCAATTTGAATTTCATTTTTTCGGGAATGATGCTTTTTATATAAACGCTTGTGTGCTGACCCTCGTAAACACATCCGGTGTATTCCGCAAGACCTGCAAGGTTGGGTGTAAGTTCAATGAAAATGCCGTAATTTTCAACGCTCCTTACTATTCCGCTGACGGTTTCACCTACATTAAAACGCCGTGCATTTTCCTCCCAGGTGCCTAAAAGCTCCTTGTGAGAGAGGGTAACTCTGCCGCTATCGTCAAAGGCTTTAACAATTACCCGAATATCGTCACCCACGTTAAAGCGCACATTGGGATGAGGAATTCTTGAAACCGAAATGTTGTCAATGGGGAGAAGTGCGTTTATTCCGCAACCGATATCGCAGAAAACGCCGAAGTTTTCAAGATGCGTTATTCTCGCAGTTATAACATCACCCGTTCTCAGGGTGGGAAGATAGTTTTGATTAAAGCTTTCCTGAACAGCTCTTCTGCTTAAAACAGCAGTTCGCCGGTCGCCGATATCTTTGATTTCTTTAACGGTAAAAACAACGGGCTTGTTGACTCTTGCGATTATTGCAATATCACGGGTGGAACCGTCGCTGATGCCTACGGCACATTCCTCTCGGGGAATTATTCCGTGTAAAAAACCGAAATCAATATGTAAATTATGTTCTCTGTCGCAGTAGTCTGCACGCGCTTCGAGAAACTCTCCGTTGAGATATGCTTTATAAAAATTTTCGTATGAAGAAAGAGCCGCTTTATTATCGTTGGTGTTGGTTAAAAATCCCTCGGGAAGATACGACATCATCTGTTTATCACCTGTTTTCATTTATTTTTATCTTACTCTTTAATTTTATGTAAAAGTGTGCTACAATATTTCAGAAAAATGCATTTGGAGGAATTTCGGTGGATATTCGTGTGGGAGATATTCTTGAAATGAAAAAGCAGCACCCCTGCGGTTCAAAGCAGTTTGTTGTTTTGCGGTCGGGTATGGATTTCAGGCTTCATTGCAACGGCTGTGGCAGGGAGTTCCTTATTCCCCGTTCCAAGGCTGAGAAAAATATAAAAAAAGTAATCAGGGAGAATGAAAATGCTTGATAAACTCCGACAGATAGAAGAACGATTTCAAAGGGTCAATGAGCTTCTTTGTTTACCGGAAACGGTCTCCGATCAGACAAAATATGCTTCACTTATGAAAGAGCTTAAAAATCTCACACCTCTTGTTGAAACATACAGAGAGTATAAAAAGGCGGAGGATGACGGTGAAGCGGCAAAGGATATGCTTTCGGAGCATCCCGATAAAGAGCTTAAAGAAATGCTCGAAATTGAAATAGAAGAGTGCAAGGCGAAAGCGCAGGAGCTTTCAGAGAAGCTGAAAATATTGCTTCTTCCCAAAGACCCTAACGACGATAAAAATGTTATTATCGAAATAAGAGCAGGGGCAGGCGGCGAAGAGGCGGCACTTTTCGGAAATTCACTTTTCAGAATGTATTCTATGTATTCCGAGAGCCGCGGTTGGAAGCCGGAGGTGCTCTCAATAAATGAAACGGGTCTCGGCGGTATTAAAGAGATTAGCTTTATGATAGAGGGCGAGGGTGCGTATTCCCGCTTTAAATTTGAAAGCGGAGTTCACAGAGTTCAGCGTGTTCCCGAAACTGAATCGGGAGGCAGAATTCATACCTCTACCGTAACGGTTGCGGTTCTTCCCGAGGCGGAAGAGG
>CAZCQI010000113.1:0-5515 GCA_964500795.1 uncultured Eubacteriales bacterium | reverse complement strand
CCATTCTCAATTATAATCGCAGACCCTTCACTCCTCATTCCGTCACCGCTTAAGATTGCGCTCAAATATGTTCTTATTTTTCGCTCCGAATCATAAATATCTCATAAGAGGAGTGGATTTTATGAAAAAGGTTATTTCATTAGTGGTATCAGTGATTTTAGTTGCTTCAACATCCGTTACTGCGTTTGCCGAAAAGCGAGTTGTTAAGGAGGATGAGGATATTGAGGTGGTGCAGACTGCCGTTACGCCCGAAGAGCAAAAGGTTCTTGAAAGCTTGCCTGTTGAAATAAAAGCCAAAGCCGCAGTGCTTATGGATGTTTCTACGGGTGAGGTTTTGCTTGAATACAATGCCGATACAAAGCTTTATCCCGCTTCTGTCACCAAGATTATGACTATGCTTTTGGTTGCAGAGGCTGTAAGCTCAAAAAAGATTACCCTTGCAGATACCGTTGCTTGCTCCGAAAATGCCGCATCAAAGGGCGGTTCGCAAATATGGCTTGAAGTAGGGGAGACTATGACGGTAGATGAGCTTCTGCGTGCTACTGCAATCGGCAGTGCTAATGATGCCGCCACTCTTTTGGGCGAGTATGTTGCAGGAAGCGAGTCTGCTTTTATTGATATGATGAATGCCCGTGCCGAGGAATTGGGTATGGTTAACACTCATTTTGAAAATGCAACAGGGCTTGACGATACTACAGAAAAGCATCTTACAACTGCCCGTGATATTGCCTTAATGTCGGTTGAGCTTTTAAAACACGACTTTATAACAGATTACACAACCGTTTGGATGGATTCTTTGAGAAACGGTGAAACGGAGCTTGTTAACACTAATAAGCTTGTTCGTTTCTATGACGGCACAACAGGACTTAAAACGGGCACTACCGCTAAAGCCGGCTGTTGCGTTTCAGCTTCTGCAAAAAGAGACGGTCTGCATCTTGTCGCCGTTGTAATGGGTAGCACCAACAGTACCGAACGCTTTGAAACCGCTAAGGCAATGCTCAATTGGGGCTTTTCCAATTATATGAGCTACACTCCTGAATTCGATAAAAGCGCATTAACTTATATTCCCGTAATCGGCGGCAAGGCTGACGGAGTAGGTGTCGAGATTCCCGAAATAGGCAGCCTCCTTTTGAAAAAGGGGACTGAGGAAAAGGTAAGCGTGAAGGTTGAAACGGAAGAAGCTCTGGAAGCTCCCGTAAGCAAAAATCAGGTGGTGGGGTCTGTTACCGTAACTCTCCCTGACGGCAGTACTTCAAAATATAATATTACCGCCAATAATGACGTGGAAAAACTTTCGTTTGTTGATTATACACTCAAACTCATAAATTTTCTTTCAAACGGCAAAACCGAGTACCCTAAAACACATATCAACCCTTGACATTTCTTAGTCACTTTGATAAAATTAGACGATATATAATATGGGTAAATATGTATTACTCAAAAGGGAAGTGTTTTCTGTGTTATACACATCAACAAGAGATAACAGCGTAAGGGTTACTGCCTCTAAGGCTATTACCGACGGAATTTCTCCCGATGGCGGTCTTTATATACCCGTTGAAATTCCTGCTTTTTCACAGGAAGAAATTAAGGCTCTTTGCGCTGTTGATTATAAAGCTCGTGCTAAAAAGGTTCTCGGACTTTACCTCTCTGATTTTTCGGAGGAAGAACTGAATTATTGCGTTGAGGGTGCTTATGCAGACGGTAAATTCTCTTCAAAAGAGGTTGCCCCCGTTGTTAAGCTTCGCGATAATGTAAGCATTCTTGAGCTTTTCAAAGGTCCTACCTGCGCTTTTAAGGATATGGCTCTTCAGATGCTTCCGTATCTTCTTACGGTTTCTGCAAAGAAAAATCTTGAAAATAAAGAAATCGTTATTCTCGTTGCAACCTCAGGTGATACGGGTAAAGCCGCTCTTGAAGGCTTTAAGGACGTTGAAGGAACAAGGATTCTTGTTTTCTATCCCGTTGACGGCGTAAGCCCAATGCAGAAATTGCAGATGACAACGCAAGAGGGCGAAAATGTAGGCGTTTGCGCTATTCGCGGCAATTTTGACGATGCTCAGACAGGCGTTAAAAATATCTTTACCAATAAAGAGATTCTTGAAAGATTTAAAGAAAATAACCTTGTATTTTCATCTGCCAACTCAATCAATTGGGGCAGGCTTGCTCCCCAGATTGTTTATTATGTTTCTGCTTACTGCGATATGGTAAACAGCGGTTCCGTTAAATTCGGCGAAAAAATCAACGTTGTTGTTCCTACGGGTAACTTCGGCAACATTCTTGCAGCTTATTTTGCGAAAGAAATGGGCTTGCCCATAAATAAGCTTATCTGCGCTTCAAACGCTAATAACGTTCTTACCGATTTTATTGAAGACGGAGTTTATGACAAAAACCGCGATTTTTATACTACTGTTTCACCCTCGATGGATATTCTTATTTCAAGCAACCTTGAAAGGCTTCTTTATATCCTTTGCGGCAGAGATGATAAAACTATAAACGAATGGTTTTCTCAGCTTAAATCCGAGGGTAAATATACAGTAAGCGAAGACGTTAAAGCTAAAATCAACGAGCTTTTCAGTGCCGGTTGCTGTGACGATAATGCAACAAAAGCAACCATCAGCGAAACTTATAAAAAATATAATTATCTTGCAGATACCCATACCGCCGTTGCAATCAATGTTTGCAATGCTTATATGGAAAAAACAGGTGATTTAACTCCCGTAGTTGTTGCTTCTACCGCTTCGCCCTTTAAATTCTCAAAAGCTGTTCTTTCAGCCGTTGAAGGCGAAAAAGAATATGCAGATGAATTCAGCACCGTTGCCGCTCTTGAAAATGTAACCTCTCTTAAGGCTCCCGCTCAGCTTTCTGCTCTTAAGGGTAAAGCAGTTCGGTTTGATGAGGTTACTTCAAAAGAGGATATGGCGCAGGTCGTATTCAATATGCTCGGCATTTAATTCTGAAAGGCTAAAAAAATGTCTTTATTCGTAATAGGTGATACGCATCTTTCCTTGTTTACGGACAAGCCGATGGATATTTTTAAAGGGTGGACAGATTACGTTGAGCGCCTTGAAAAAAATTGGAACAGTGTAGTTTCTCCTGAGGACAGTGTTGTAATTCCGGGTGATATTTCGTGGGCAATGGATTTTTCGGGCGCAGTTGAGGATTTCAGGTTTCTTAATTCTCTCAACGGAACAAAATATATCCTTAAAGGTAACCACGATTATTGGTGGAATACAATGACTAAAATGAATAAATTCTTAGAAGAAAACAGCTTCGATTCAATAAGGTTTATTCATAATAACGCCTATTCAGTCGAAGGTTTTGCCATAGGCGGTACCCGCGGGTGGTTTTACGACGACATCTCGGGCGATGATAATAAGGTTATTATGCGTGAGGCGGGGCGGCTTCGTTCTTCACTGTCGGAAGCGAAAAAATTAGGCGGCGAAATTATAGCGTTTCTTCATTATCCGCCTGTAAGTGAAAGCCGCAAATGTGATGAGATTTTAGAAGTGCTCGAAGAATTTTCCGTGAAACGCTGTTATTTCGGTCATCTTCACGGCTTCGTTTCGCCCCGGAATTCCGATATTATTTATAACGGTATAAAATTCAAACTGATTTCTGCTGATAAATTGGGCTTTTGCCCCCATTTAATACCTCACGGTGTAAGCTGAATAAGCTCTGTTTTCAATAATTCGTTAAATTTTTGGTTATTTTAGGAAAATTATTGAAAAAACAGTAGAAATTTTAAAATTACTGTGTTATAATTTTGCAGTTAATATATGTTCGCAATATGAAAGGATGTTATTCAAAATGTTAAAGTCTTGCGAAAAAGTTGAAACAAACGTATATGCTCTTGAAATTTCTATGGAAGGCGATGCTTTCAAATCAGCCGTTTCAAAGGCTTATACCAAAAACAGAGGAAAATACAATGTTCCCGGTTTCCGTAAGGGTAAGGCTCCCAAGCACATTATCGAAATGAACTACGGCAAAGAGGTTTTCTGGTACGATGTTATTGATGCCGAGTATGCTAACCTTTTTGAAGATGCAGTTAAAGAAGCAGGTATCACTCCCGTTTCCGCTCCTTTTGAGGATGAAATTGCAGACCTCAGTGAAAACGGTTTTACAGTAAAGCTTAAAGTAACGGTTAAACCCGAGGTTGAGCTTAAAGCTTATAAGGGCATCAAGGCTGAAAAAGAAAAAGTTACGGTTAAAAAAGCTGATGTTAAAGAGGAAGTTGAAAAAGCTCTCGAGAAAGATGCTAAGCTCGTTACCGTTGAGGGTAAGGCTGCTAAGAAGGGCGATATTGCTACAATCGACTTTGAAGGCTTTGTTGACGGTGTTGCATTTGAAGGCGGTAAGGGTGAAAATTATGACCTTGAACTCGGTTCAGGTAACTTCATTCCCGGTTTTGAGGAGCAGGTTATCGGTCACAAGGTAGACGAAGAGTTTGATATTGATGTTACCTTCCCCGAGGAGTACGGTGCAGAAGAGCTTGCAGGCAAAGCGGCAGTATTCAAAATCAAGCTTCATAAGATTATGAAGAAAGAGCTTCCTAAGTATGACGACGAATTCGTTAAGGATATCAGCGAATTCGACACAGTTGCAGATTACGAAAAGAACCTTGAGGAAGAAATCAAGGCTCGTAAAGAGGCAGCAGCTCAGAGTGCTTTCGAAAGTGCAGTTATGGATACTCTTGTTGATAATGTTATCGCAGAGATTCCCGCTGTTATGATTGAAAAAGAAATTGATAATCAGATTAATGAGTTCGATTACAGGCTTCGTGCTCAGGGTATGGCTATAGATATGTATCTTCAGTATCTCGGTATGGATATGGCTGCTCTTCGTGACAGCTATAAAGAGGGTGCAGAAAGAAGCGTTAAGCTTCGCCTTGCTCTTGAAAAGGTTGTTGAGCTTGAGGGCATCGAAATCGGCGAAGAGGATGTTGAAACAGAGTTTAAATCTTATGCCGATGCTTATGATATGCCTATTGAGAAAATTAAAACTCTTGTTTCCGCTGAGGATGTTAAGGCTGATCTTGCTTGCAGAAAGGCTATGGATCTTGTAAAGGATACAGCGGTTGCCGGCGCAAAGAAGAAAGCTCCTGCAAAGAAGGCTGAGGCAGAGGATGCTCCTGATGAGGAGAAGCCCGCAAAGAAAACAACTGCTAAAAAGCCTGCCGCAAAGAAGACAACTGCTAAGAAAGCAGAAGATGCTGACAAAGCTGAATAATTTTAGAAATCTTGCCGCCGCCAGTGTTCAGGCGGCGGCAAATGTATATTTAATCGCTTATGATTAAAGTGTTAAATATAACCAATACTTCATATTATCGAATATAGTTTCAGGAGGTTGTAATTATGGCACTTGTACCTTATGTAGTAGAACAAACAAACAGAGGAGAGCGTTCTTACGATATCTTTTCGAGATTGCTTAACGACAGAATAATCGTTCTTTCCGATGAGGTTAACGATGCAACTGCGAGTATTGTTATAGCCCAGCTTCTTTTCCTTGAGGGTCAGGA
>CAZCQI010000112.1:0-5568 GCA_964500795.1 uncultured Eubacteriales bacterium | reverse complement strand
GCGAGAACGATACAGAAGTTCCCGTTGGCATTCACGCAGGTATGCAGTCAGTTAAAATCGGTCTTGCAGCAAAGCTCAGTGTTGCAGAGCACAGACCTGTTAAACTTTCGGAGATCAACTAAATGTCTGAAGTAAAAAACTATGATATTATAGTAATAGGTGCAGGTTGCGGCGGTTTAACCGCCGCAGCTTGTGCTGCAAAAGAAGGCAAAAAAGTCCTTCTTCTTGAACGTCACAACACCCCGGGCGGCTTCGCCTCAAGCTTCGTCAGGGGCCGATTTGAATTTGATATTTCTCTTCATCAGCTCTGTGGCTTCGGAAAATCCGCGGGGATCGGTGAAACACGCCGCATTTTTGAATACTTAGGAATAAGTGATAAAATCAGGTGGACTGAGGTTCCCAACGCTTACAGAATAATTACCGCAGCTTCTGACGGCACAGCTATTGATGCTACACTTCCCTTCGGTGTTGATAATTTTATCAACGCCATGGAAAGCTATGTTCCGGGCAGTAAGAAATCCTTGACAAAACTATTTGAATTAGCGGAAGAAATAGAAAAAGCTACTGAATATTTTTCTGACTATAACGGTAAATACAACATCAAAGCGCTTCGGAATATTATGAAAGAGCACGGCAATTTTATAAGAACCGCGCCCTATTCCGTAAACGAAGTATTAAATGCCTTAAAGCTCCCTCAAAAAGCTCAGGATATTTTCAATGCGTATTGGATGTATCTTGGCGTTGATTGCAATCGTCTGAGCTTTGTTCACTATATTTCTATGGTATATTCTTACCTTAAAAACGGCTCTGTTGTACCTAAAAACAGAAGTCACGAAATGAGTATGGCTTTAGCCGGTGCAATTGAGGATATGGGTGGTGAAATCAGATATAATTCTCCTGTTTCAAGAATCACCTTTAAAGACGGACAGGCTTCCGGTGTAATCCTTAAAAGCGGAGAAAAAATTAAATCCTCGCATATTATCTGCACCTGTTCACCCACTGTTGCTTACGGCAAAATGATAAAATCCAAAGACCTTCCCTTAAGCGCTTTAAAAAGAACTAATGCAAGATCCTTCGGGGCACGAGGTGCTTGTCTTTATCTCGGACTTAACCGTTCACCTCAGGATTTGGGGATTAAGGATTACTCGGTATTTATTACCGACACAGCCGATACCGAAAAGCAATTCAACTTTATGAAATCGATAGATACAAACAACGCGCAAGCCGCTGTTTGCTTAAATATTGCCGACCCTGATTGCTCCCCCGTCGGCACAACATTATTATGTATATCCACCCTTTATACAGATAACTGTTGGGCAAATGTTGAGCCCGAAAGTTATTTTGACGAAAAGGATATGCTCGCCGCCCGTCTTATTGCAAACTACGAAAATGCAACGGGTATTACAATCCACAACGCCATTGAAGAATTAGAGGTTGCAACGCCCGTTACCTTTGCAAGATACACTAACGCGCCTCAAGGCACTGTATACGGTTATTTCGGTGACGATTGGGACGGAGTAATCCCCCGAATTATGACGGAAGCCTCTGAGTGCGATACAAAAGGCTTGAGGTTTTGCGGCGGCTGGGGCGTTCAGCTTTCCGGTATGAGCAGTGCAATTGCTTCGGGCAGAAATGCCGCTTTTGCAACGCTGGGTGATATTACCGATGAAACTGCAAAGGAGGATAAAACCAATGAAAAATAAAATCAAGGTACAATCCTCATTTAAAGATTTGAAAAAATTTATTGAAATACCCGAAAATCGCAAGGGTATTATTGAGGAAGCACCCGACTCACCTATCAGCGCAAATTTTGCAGTAAACTCAACAGCTAATTTTCTTCACCCGACTACCCAATTTTTAAAGGTTAAGCAGGTTGCTGAGGTGGCGAAGGATGTAAGAGCTTACATTCTTGAACCCGATGCAGCTCACGGAACGGCTAAGCTTGCGTATTTCAGACCGGGACAGTTCATAAGCATTACACTTCAAATAGGTTCAGCGGTAGTCACAAGGCCTTATACCCTTGCTTCTTCCCCTGTTCGCTCGGTAGATGATGAATATATGATCATCGTTAAAAAACACCCTCACGGATTTGCTTCTGCACATATTTTTAACACGTGGACTAAAGGCACAGAGGTAGTAGCCTCAGCACCTTCGGGAACTTTTTATTACCAAAAGCTGAGAGATTCAAAAAGCGTTGTTGCCATTACCGACAACGAGGGAATTTCCTCATTTCTTTCAATGGCTGAATCTGTTTGCGACGGTACTCTTGATATTGACCTTACCCTTCTTTATGCAGCAAGAAAGCAGAACGAAATAATTTTAACGGAAAGACTAAACGAGCTTTCGGAGCTTTCGGAAAATTTCAGAGTTATTTATGTTTTCAGTGATGAGCGCGTACCGAAATGCGAACGCGGATTTATAACAAAAACTCTTATAGAAAAATACACGCCCGCATCAAAATACAGTGTATTTATTTGCGGTTCCAATGCCCTTTACGGCAGAGTTACTCCGCAAATTGCAGAACTCAAGCTGGAAAAGAAATATATCCGTTTCGGCTCAAGCGGTCAAATACCAAACCCCGCAACTTTGCCTGATTTCCCGAAAGATGCAATAGGCAAAACTTTTTTATGCAAGGTCATTCGTGCAGGTGAGCTTATTGCAACTGTTCCCTGCAGTACGGAAGAAACGCTGATTGTTTCCCTTGAAAGAGAAGGAATCTCTTCCCCATCACGTTGCCGCTCGGGCGAATGCGGATTTTGCAGAGCAAAGCTTACAAAGGGCAATGTGTTTATACCTAACGGCACTGACACCCGCCGTCTTGCAGATTCAAGCTACGGTATAATTCACCCCTGCTGCTCTTACCCTATGAGCAATTTAACATTAGTAATAAATTGAAAAACATCGGTTCACGAAAAAACGCGAACCGATGTTTTATTTATAAAATCATTTATTTTCTGCGGCAATACGCTTAAGACCCTCAAAGCCGATTTTTACGCTGTCATAAGGGTGCTTATCATAGCAAAGATCCTGCTCGATAACAATATACTGAACTCCGATATCCTTACAAGCGCGGTAGCAGGCACCCAAGTCAATATTACCCGTTCCGCATTCAGCATACTGTTGGGTATTATTGACAATTCGCATATCCTTAAAATGGCAAACCTCAACTCTTCCCGAAAGCTTTTTAAGATATTCTGCAGGGTTAACACCGCCAACCTGCATCCAATATGTATCGGGTATAAAATGAAGTGCGGGAGCTTCCTCAATAAGTCTTTCGAAAGTGCGCTTACCGTCATAAACCTCAAACTCAATAGCGTGGTTATGATAGCAAAGCTGTTTACCTTTAGCCGCCATTTTCTCGGCAATTTCATTACATTTAACGATAAAGCCCGTAACACCCTCAGCGGATTCATGAACCGAACCGGGCATACAGCCGATTCCTATATTATTGCACTTAATAAGGTCATGCTCATGAATAAGAGCATCAAGGTCATTCTTCATTCTGTCATATGGCTTGTGGGTTACACAAACATCCATTGAATATTTATCAACAAGCTCCGCAACTGTTTCGGGGTGAATATCACCAATTCCGGAAATCTGAATAATGTTACATCCGATACTGTCAAGAAACTTAAGGGTCGTTTCAAAATCCTCAGCGGTTTTGCACTGGTCGCGCAAGGTAAATAACTGAACACCTAATTTAATATCGCTCATAATAAGCCTCCTTAAATTCTATATTTATATTTTAACACACTTTTTTATAATGTAAATAACTTTTTAACAATACATTAAATGAATTATGTTGAATTTAAAATGAAAGTGTGTTAATCTATATTAGAAAATCATAATATCAGAGGTATAAATATGAAACTTTCGATTAAGAAGAATAATACTTTTAAGTTTATCATTGTATTAGCCGTAACCGTATTGGTTTTTTTAGGTGCTTTTTTAACCGGAACAGGCTCTCCTTTCCCCCCCACAACAAGTTGCCGCGTTGAGAGTGACAGCTTACCGGAGGGTACGGCATTTATCGAAATGCTGGTAAAAGAAAAAGAAATAGAGACTTACTCAACTTGTAACAAAGAAATTTGTCAGAAATATAACATCTCTGCAGATGCGGAAATTGTTACTTTAAATTTCGACGGTTTCGTTAGCTACACATATCACCGCTACGCTCCGAAATCACAATCGCAAATATCAGAGAATAATATGACCTCGCTCGACAACGGCAAAAACGCATACCTTGTAGTTTTCGGCAGTGATGAAGAAAAATTTTCCGAAGAATTTCAAGAGCTGCGCTTTGCATATGTAGATGAAAACGGCGAAGTTTTGAAAATATCCGATACAATCGAATGTTCCGAATTGCTTGAGAGCGGCTTTATAGATATCACATCAGAAGGAGTAAGCATTGACAACACACTTCTTAAAGGTTCAGTTGTTACAATTGTATTTTTACTAATATTGGCAATTGAAACAGGCGTTTTTCTCGGACTTAAAACCAAGAAAAAGAAAACAAAATAAGCACACTTACTCCGGCACAAAATTCAAAACATTTGCGTCAACTTCTTTTATAAAAAAACTATTGAATTTTCATTTAAAGTATGCTAAAATGCTGTAAATGCGTTGATCAAGAGAGTAGAAGTTTATTGATGCTTCAGAGAGGCGTGCCTTGGCTGTAAGTGCGCTGCATCGGTTTTCTTTGAAGTTCGCTTGTGAGCGGCGCGGCTGAACTAAAGTAGGTCGCGACGGGTGTAACCGTTACATTACAAAAGAGTGTTTGCTCTGATGCAAAAATAAGGGTGGTACCGCGGAGTTTATCTTCGTCCCTTTTTCGGGGACGGAGTTTTTTTATTTCCCCAAAACACTATAACCTGATTGAAAGGATGAATAAAATGCTCGAAAAGGCACAGCAATTAAAACAGCAATTCGAGGAAAAGGTTCAGGCGGCAACTGTTCCCGCTGAGCTTGAACAGTTGAGAATTGAGTTTCTCGGCAAAAAAGGCCCGATTTCTTCACTTATGGGTGAACTGAGAAATGTCCCCAATGAGAAGAAAAAAGAAGCAGGTCAGATAATTAATGAAGTAAAACAGTTTATTGAGGAAACAATCCGAACAAAAAATGCCGAGCTTGTTAAGCTTCAGGAAGAACGCCTTATTAACAGTGCAGAGAGTTATGACGTTACTTTCCCCGTTAATGAAGAAACCGGCTCATATCACCCAATTACTCTCGTTCAGCGCGAGGTTGAGGATATTTTTGAAAGTATGGGATTTTCAATCTATGATTACGATGAAATAGTTGACGATTACCACTGCTTTGAAGCACTTAACATCCCCAAACACCACCCTGCCCGCGATATGCAGGATACTTATTATCTGAGCACTAATCAGCTTCTTAAAACGCATACCTCTGCTGCTCAGAATGCTATTCTTATCAAATATGCTTCCGAGCTTGAAGAAGGCAGACCTATAAGAGTTGTTTTCCCCGGCAGATGCTTCAGAAACGAAAAAATCGATGCCTGCCACGAAAACACCTTCTTCCAGATGGAAGGGTCTCGTGATTCGTATCGAT
>CAZCQI010000111.1:0-5572 GCA_964500795.1 uncultured Eubacteriales bacterium | reverse complement strand
TCGGTTTTTTCTTTCTTTCTTTTAATGGTACTCCATTTGGAATGTCCTGACATTTTAAATATCCTCCAAAAACGGTTTAAACCGTCAAATAATGTAATTAACCAATTTATATTAGCATAAGAGCTTGTGTTTGTCAATGTTTTTAATGGGTCAGGTGTGTTTAGACGTGTTTAAAAATGGAGTATTCGGCAAAAATATACGTAAAAGAGGTGAAAATTTTGAAATTTATAAAAAAACAGTGGAAAGATTTACCGTTATGTGATAAAATGATTGCTATATCTATGCAAAACAATCATTTTTTCGGAAGTGGAAGTATGAATTATAATTTTGAAAGCGAAAAAATTTCCGACGGCGTACAGCTTTGCACCGTCAGTTCAGATGGTTTTAAAACCGCCTGCGTTTCGGCAAGCTTTGTTATGCCTCTTACTGATAAAGCATCTCTTTACGCGCTTGTTCCCAATGTTCTTACCCGTTCATCTGAGAAATATCCCGATGTAACGAGCATAGAGAAAAAGCTTGCGCTCCTTTACGGTGCAGAGATTTCTGCCGATGTTACAAAAACAGGAGAGCATCAGGTAATTAAAATTGAAGTATCCTGTATTGATGACAGGTTTGCTCTTGACGGTGAAAGCATAACCGAAGAATGCTGTAAGCTTCTTTTTGAATTGATATTTAATCCTCGCCTTGTTAACGGCGTGTTTTCTCAGGAAGATGTTGAAAGTGAAAAAAGGCTTCTTGCAGAGCGTCTTGCGGCGGAGATAAGTGATAAAAGAGTGTACGCCAAAAATCGCTGTGAAGAAATTATGTTTGCCGATGAAGCCTACGGTATAAATCGCTTGGGAACCTTTGAGGCTATTGACGCCATCACTCCCGAAACTCTCTACGAGACATATAACGAGATTTTGAAGCATTCGGATATAACTGTTTGCGTGAGCGGCGGTAATTTCAAGGGCATCCGCGAGATGCTTGAAAAGAGAATATGCGGTATAGAACGCGATGTTATTGAAAGCGAAACGGTATTCGTTGAAGCTGCTTGCGATGTTCAGTATGAAAAAGAAAAAGAAGCTGTTAAGCAAGGCAAGCTTGTTATGGGCTTCAGAATGGGAATGCAAAATGAGAATGACAACTATGCCGCTCGCAGAGTTATGGTTGATCTTTTCGGCGGAAGTCCTCATTCTAAATTATTTACCGTTGTTCGCGAAAAAATGAGCCTTTGCTACTATTGCTCGGCAAGAATGTTTCGTCAAAAAGGCGTAATGTTTGTTCAAAGCGGTATAGAAAGCTATAATGAAGAAAAGGCTAAGAATGCTATACTTGCTCAGCTTGAGGATATTAAAAACGGCAACTTTACCGATGACGAAATAGATTCATCGGTTAAGGCTCTGGAGGATAGCTTTAAAAGCGTTTCCGATTCTGCGGAAGCTCTTGATTCTTGGTTCACTTCTCAGATAGTATCGGGTGAGTTTCTTTATCCTGAAGATTTTATTGAAGAATTTAAAAAAGTTACCCGTGAGGATATCATAAACGCGGCACGTCAGGTTACCCTTGATACCGTGTTTATGCTTGAAGGTACAGGAGATGAGGAAGAATGAGCGAGAATAAAATAACATTCATAGAAAATCAAATTCTCGGAGAGGGTTATTACAGCATCGACCATAAATCCGGTCTCAAAATTTTTGTTTACCCAAAGCCCGAGTATACTTCTGCTTACGCGGTTTTCGGAACAAAATACGGTTCAATAGACACGCGCTTTAAAAGAAGCGACCGTGAAAGCTTCACCGATATTCCTGCAGGTACTGCTCATTTCCTTGAACATAAGCTTTTTGAAAGCGAGGAGCTTGATGCTTTTCAAAGATATGCCGGAACAGGTGCTTCTGCAAATGCATATACAAGCTTTGACAGAACCTGCTATCTCTTTACCTGCACGGGCCATTTTAAAGAGAATTTTGAAATACTACTCGATTTTGTAAGTCATCCTTATTTTACCGAGGAAACTGTTCGCAAGGAACAGGGGATAATCGGTCAGGAAATTGATATGTATAAGGATTCTCCGGAATGGGAATGTCTTTTTAATCTTTTGGAGGCGATGTATCATAAACATCCCGTAAGGATTGATATTGCAGGAACAAAGCAGTCTATTTCCGAGATTACGGCTGATATGCTTTTCTCGTGTTATGATACCTTTTACAATCATTCGAATATGGCACTTGCAGTTGCGGGAAAAACGACTGTTGAAGAGGTTCTTGAGATTGCCGACAGACTCCTTGAACCTGCTGTGCCTGTTACTGTTGAACGCGCCTTCGAGGAGGAACCCGAGAGTATCGTTTCAAACTATGTTGAGGAAAAGCTTCCCGTATCAACTCCCGTTTTCTGCTTCGGCTATAAAGAAGCAGTTTCGGGCGAAAGCGCAACTCTCGAAGAAGAAATAGGTATGTCTCTCATATTGGATATCGTTGCAGGGCAGATATCGCCCCTTTATAAAGAGCTTCTTGATGAAGGTCTCGTAAACGGAACATTTTCAACAGAGTTCTTCAACGGTCATAATTATGCGGCGAGCCTGTTTTCCGGTGAGTCTGTTGAACCGAAAGCAGTAGCCGAAAAAATCGCAAAGCGCATTGAAGAACTCAAAAATATCGGTATCTCTTCCGAAGAGTTTGAGACGGTTCGTAAGAAGCAGTACGGTAAAACGGTTCGCGCTTTTTCCGATATTGATACGGTTGCAAACGGACTTGTTGTTTCTCATTTTGAGAAAGAAGGTCTTTTTGATGAATTCGAGGTTATAAAGAATCTTAGCCTCGGTTATGTAAATGAACTTTTACAAAAGTC
The DNA here is from genome assembly GCA_964500795.1 of uncultured Eubacteriales bacterium. Taxonomy (GTDB): domain Bacteria; phylum Bacillota; class Clostridia; order Oscillospirales; family Acutalibacteraceae; genus DTU089. Next base: position 2,746 of record CAZCQI010000111.1, on the reverse strand, counting down.
ATTTAATAAGGATAAAGCAGTTCTTTCAGTAGTTAAAAACTAAAATAATCTGCGGGTAACCGCAGTACATAGAGGTGATTTTTTGGAATGGTTCACTGACTCAGTGGGAGTGTACTTCGGAGGAATTGATCATATTTTTAATGTTTCCTCAGTGTTTTGTGAGTTCTATATCGGCTCTCGGTTAATTACAATAAATTGGTACGGTGTTATTATCGCTTTCGGCTTTACCCTTGCCGCACTGTTCGGTGGCAGGATAGCATACACATGGCGTATTAATTTAGGTAAAATGGTAGATGTTCTTATTGCGGGAACATTCGGAGGAATAATTGGTGCAAGAGCTTACTATGTTATTTTTGAATGGGATTATTACAGTGTACACCCTTCTGAAATAATAGCGATTTGGAACGGCGGTCTTGCCATTTACGGCGGTATCATAGGCGGTATTCTGGCGGCGTTCATAACCTGCAAAATTGAAAAAATCAATTTTCTTAATCTTCTTGATATGGTCGGTATAAGCCTTCTTATCGGTCAGGGTATCGGCAGATGGGGCAACTACGCAAATCAGGAGGCTTTCGGTACATTTACAAACGGCAATTACGGTATGATGAGCGAAAAGGTTGTGTCATACATAGCCTCTCATCCTGATAAATTCGGCTTGGAGGGTGTAAGCAATGTAAGCGAGTATGTTGCGGAGAATAACCTCTTCGTCCATCCGACTTTCTTTTATGAATTTGCTTGGTGTATGCTCGGTTTCCTTGTTCTTTACGTAATTCTTAAAAAATTCCGCAAATTCAGCGGGCAGATTTTCCTTTGCTACGGTATTTGGTATGGCTTGGAAAGAACCGTTGTTGAGGGTCTGAGAACGGACAGTCTTTATATAGGCTCAACGGGTATCAGAGTTTCCCAGCTTCTTTCCGCGGCACTTGTTGCAGTTTGTACCGTGATTCTTATTGCTATGCTTATAAAAGTCAAAAAGAATCCCGTGAAAATTGAGGGCGTTGATTATTTTCCGCCTGATGCCGCAAAAACTCTTAAAGAGAAAAAGGCGGAAAAGCTTGCGGCTCAGTCTGAAATTAAAGAAGTTGATTTGCAGGAAAAAGGAGAAAACGGAAATGGCACGGATAATTAACGGAAAAGAAGTTTCGGCAGCAAAACGCGAAGAAATTAAAAAGAGAGTTGAAAAACTCAAGGAAAAAGATATAGGTGTAGGTCTTGCGGTTATAATAGTAGGAAATAACAGCGCATCACGTGTTTATGTTAATAATAAGAAAAAAGGTTGCGAAGAGGTGGGTATCACATCTATTGAATTCGCTCTTCCCGAAGAAACAACTCAGGAAGAATTACTTTCTCTTATAAATGAACTCAATAATGACAGTAGAGTTGACGGAATTCTTTGTCAGCTTCCGTTGCCAAAGCACATAGATGAGCAGGCGGTTATAAACGCTATTGATCCTTTGAAGGATGTAGATGCATTTCATCCTGTGAATGTAGGTCATATTATGATAGGTGATTACACATTTCTGCCATGCACTCCGGCGGGTATTATGGAAATGCTCAGATATTACGGTATCGGTGTAAGCGGTAAAAAATGTGTGGTTATAGGAAGAAGTAATATTGTAGGTAAGCCTATGGCTATGCTTCTTCTCAAAGAGAACGGTACCGTTGAAATATGTCACTCGAGAACCGAGAAGCTTAAAGAAGAGACTCTCAGCGCAGATGTTCTCGTGGCGGCAGTCGGAAAACCTTATTTTGTAACTGCTGATATGGTTAAAGACGGTGCTGTTGTAATTGATGTGGGTATGAACAGAAATGAAGAAGGCAGGCTCTGCGGGGATGTGGATTTTGAAGCAGTTGAGAAAAAAGCCGCTTTTATTACACCTGTACCAGGCGGTGTCGGTCCGATGACAATTACTATGCTCCTTGAAAATACCGTCAGAGCGGCGGAAATTTATCGTAAATTTATAAGGTTTGACAGTTAATATTTAATTGACAATACGATATATTTGTCTTATAATACATTTGTGTAAATATTAAATTCCGGCAAGTTTTTATATTGCCGCTTTCGGAGGAAAAAATGAAAATGAAACTTTCGTTCCGTTGGTACGGTGAAACAGATCCTGTTTCACTTCAGTACATTTCTCAGATTCCCGGTATGCGTTCTATCGTTTCCGCGGTGTATGATGTGAAACCCGGAGAGGTTTGGCCTGAAGAAGCACTGATTTCCATGAAAGAGCAGTGCGAGAAGAATAACCTTGTGTTTGATGTTGTTGAGTCCATTCCCGTTCATGAGGATATTAAATTGGGTAAACCCAATGCTGAGCATCTTCTTGATGTTTACTGTGAAAACATCCGCAGATGCGCTAAGCACGGAATCAAATGCGTAACATATAACTTTATGCCTGTTTTTGACTGGACGCGTACTCAGCTCGATAAAGAGCATGCAGACGGCTCAACAAGTCTTGTTATGTACTTTGAGCAAATGAAGGGTCTTGACCCTCTTAAAGATGATATTCAGCTCCCTGGTTGGGATGCAAGCTATACTCAGGAAGAAATTCGCGAGCTTTTCACTGCTTACGGCGAAATAGGGGAAGAGGGTCTTTGGAAAAATCTTGAAAGATTCCTTAAAAAGGTTATACCCGTTGCAGAAGAGTGCGGCGTGAGAATGGCTATCCATCCCGATGATCCGCCTTATCCCATTTTCGGGCTTCCCCGCATTATTACTTGCGAGAAAAATCTGGACCGTATG
>CAZCQI010000110.1:0-5601 GCA_964500795.1 uncultured Eubacteriales bacterium | reverse complement strand
CAATATTCGGCACGGGAGAAAGCTCACCGGTATTCGTGAAATTACTTTTCTTTTTCACAAAGCCGCTTCGCTCGTATTTTTGCTCTTCTTCGGGAACAAATTGATGCTCTGCGGTTTTTTCAAGATTCTGTATGGGCTTATTAAAAAATCTGTCTCTGTATTTTTCGCTGACAAAAGCACCGTAAACCTGAGGCTCAGAAGAGTTTTCAGCCTTATCGGAGCGTTCTATATTTTCAGAAATAATTCTGTGCTCAATCTCCTCGTTGCGAACAGGTCGGGGATTTATGCCCTGAGCTTTTTTTACATAGGGCTCCTCCTCGGCAGGCTCCTCCTTCGGAAGCATACCGCTGTCCTGAAGAAGCTCATCTATTTCTTCAAGAGACCATTTTCTCGGAGTTTTTCGTTCATCAGCCATTTCTCTACCCTCACAAAATCAACACAACGGTTTCAATTATAAATCACGCTGTTTCGAAATTTCATACATAAGTATTCCCGCCGCAACAGATGCGTTAAGGGAATTTATTTTGCCCTTCATAGGCATTGAAAGAACAACATCACATTTCTCTTTTACAAGTCTGCCGACACCTTTACCCTCGGAGCCGATAACAAGGGCTACCGAACCCTTAAGGTTTGCATTATAGAAGGTTTCGCCGTCCATATCGGCGCAGTAGACCCATACACCGCGCGCTTTAAGTTCATCAATAGTCTGGGGAATATTTGTTACCCTTGCAACATTCATAAACTCAACCGCACCTGCGGAGGTTTTTGATACAGCAAGGCTCAAGGGTGCGCTTCTTCTTTTGGGAACTATTACGCCGTGAGCACCGGCGGCTTCGGCAGTTCTTATGATTGCGCCTAAGTTATGAGGATCCTCAATTTCATCGCAAACAATAATGAAAGGCGGCTCACCTCGTTCTTCGGCAACAGAAAAAATATCATCAATGCTCGAATAGGCTTTTACGGCACCCACTGCAATTATGCCCTGATGGTTTGCGTGACCGCACATAAAATCAAGTTTTTTGCGGTCAACCTCTTTTACAGGGATATCCGCCTCTTTTGCTTCTGCAAGAATACGCGGAACGGAACCGCCCCGTTCACCTCTTGCAACAAGAATACTGTCAAAAGGTCTGCCTGCTTTTATGGCTTCACTGACGGAATTTCTGCCGAAGATTATATCTTTTTCGTTATTTTGGTTTTCCTCACGCGGAGTAAAGTCTTTTTTCATTTTTACCTCTTAGTTTTTAGGAATGATTACGTCTTTCCCACCCATATACGGTCTCAGTGCAACAGGTATATTAACACTTCCGTCCTCGTTAAGATTGTTTTCAAGGAAAGCAATGAGCATTCTGGGCGGAGCAACAACAGTATTGTTGAGGGTATGGGGGAAATATTTTTTATCTTTGCCGTTTACTCTTATCTTAAGACGTCTTGCCTGAGCATCGGAAAGGTTTGAACAGCTTCCTACCTCAAAATATTTCTGCTGACGGGGGCTCCAGGCCTCAACATCAACGGATTTAACCTTAAGATCCGCAAGGTCACCGGAGCAACATTCAAGAGTTCTTACGGGAATATCAAGGGAACGGAAAAGGTCAACAGTATTTTTCCAGAGCTGATCGAACCAATAAGGGCTGTCCTCAGGCTTGCAGACAACTATCATCTCCTGCTTTTCAAACTGATGAATACGGTAAACACCGCGTTCCTCAATACCGTGAGCACCTTTTTCCTTACGGAAGCAGGGAGAATAGCTTGTAAGTGTCTGTGGCAGTTTTTCCTCAGGAATCATTGTATCAATAAATTTACCTATCATAGAATGCTCACTTGTACCGATAAGGTAAAGGTCCTCACCCTCGATTTTGTACATCATGGCATCCATTTCAGCAAAGCTCATAACGCCTGTTACAACATTACTTCTTATCATAAAAGGAGGAATGTAATAGGTAAAACCGCGGTCTATCATAAAATCTCTTGCGTAGGAGATAACGGCAGAATGAAGTCTTGCAATATCACCGCTGAGATAATAGAAGCCGTTGCCTGCAACACGGGCAGCACTGTCAAGGTCAATGCCCTCAAAGCGCTCCATAATTTCTCTGTGATAAGGAATCTCGAAATCGGGAACAACGGGTTCACCGAAACGCTCAACCTCAACATTTTCGCTGTCGTCCTTACCGATGGGAACGGAAGGGTCGATAATATTGGGGATAACCATCATAATATCGTTAACTTTTTTGGAAAGCTCCGTTTCTTTCTCTTCAAGCTCGGCAAGATGCTTTGCATCATCGGAAACCTTCTTTTTCATCTCCTCGGCTTCTTCTTTTTTGCCCTGAGCCATAAGAGCACCTATCATTTTGCTGTTTTTATTTCTTGAAGCTCTGAGAGAATCTGCCTCGCCCTTTACCTTGCGGCTTTCGGCATCAAGGGCAATAACTTCGTCAACAAGACCGATTTTACTGTCCTGAAATTTGTTTTTAATATTCTGTTTAACAATGTCGGGATTTTCTCTCAAAAACTTAATATCTATCATTTAAATTTCCTTCTTCCTTATTCATTATCAAAAATCTTTAAAAGCTTTTTTAAATCCTCATCATCAAAAAACTCTATTTCCAACGAGCCTTTTTTTGAAGATTTTGTTATACTTACTTTTCTGCCGAGAACCTCGGACAAAGCAAGCTCCGCCTCATCGTAATAAGGGTTGCGTTTTTTCGTTTTCTTACCCTTGGGAGCTTCCTTAACGGCATTTCTTGCAAGGCGCTCCGTTTCTCTTACGGAAATGCCTTTCTCTTTAACAAGCTTTGCAAGAGAAAGCTTAACGTCATCATCTTCAACGGTAAGTATTGCTTTGGCATGACCCATTGAAAGAGACCCTTCGGAAATCATTTCCTGAACAGGTTTGGGTAAAACAAGCAATCTTAAAGCGTTTGCAACCGTCGGACGGGATTTGCCCACAATTTCGGAAATTTTCTCTTGAGTATAACCGAATTTATCGCTCAATTCCTTATAACCGTTTGCTTCTTCAAGAGGATTGAGATTTTCTCTCTGCAAATTCTCTACGAGAGCAAGCTCGGCAACCTGAGAATCGGTTAAATCACGGATAACAACGGGAACCTCCGTGAGCCCTGCCATGCGCGAAGCACGCCATCTTCTTTCACCCGCTACGAGCTGGTAGCCGCCATCGGGCATTGGTCTTACGAGAAGCGGCTGTAAAACTCCGTGAAGAGCAATACTGTCAGCAAGCTCCGAAAGAGCCTTTTCATCAAACTGTTTTCGCGGTTGCTCGCGGTTAGGCTCAATATCCATAAGCTTAACCTTAACAGTGCTTACACCGCCTGAAATATCTTCAACGGAATTATCGGCAAATATCGCATCAAAGCCTCTGCCGAGTCCGCTCTTTTTCGCTGCCATTTATATTTTCACCTTATTTCTGCATTTTCAAAAATTCTTCTGCAAGAGCCATATAGCTCTCACTGCCCCTTGAAGCACGGTCGTAATAAATAACGGGTTCGCCGAAGGAGGGCGCCTCCGAAAGCCTTACGTTTCGGGGAATAACCGTTGCATAAACCTTTTTAGGGAAAAAGTTTTTAACTTCCGCTACCACCTGCTGGGTAAGATTAAGCCTGCCGTCGTACATTGTAAGAAGAACGCCTTCAAGCTCAATAAGAGGATTATATAATCTTTTTATTGTTCTTACGGTTGCCATAAGCTGTGAAAGACCCTCGAGAGCGTAATATTCGCACTGAATGGGAACAAGGAAGCTGTCCGATGCGGTAAGCGCGTTAAGAGTTATAAGCCCCAATGAAGGCGGACAATCGAAGAAAATGAAATCGTATTCGCCCTGAAGCTGAGCAAGAGCATTTTTTAAAATTGCTTCACGCTTTTCGAGTACCGCAAGTTCAAGCTCAGCACCTGCAAGATTTATGTTTGAGGGAATTATATCCACACCCTGAAACTTTGTTTTTATAACAGCCTGAGAGGCAGTTGCCGAGCCTATAAGTATTTCATAAGAGGTTGCAGTCAGATTTTTACGGGAAATTCCGTAGCCGCTTGTGGTGTTACCCTGAGGGTCGATATCTACAAGCAAAACCTTTTTGCCCAAAGCACCCAATGCCGCCGCAAGGTTTACCGCACTTGTAGTTTTACCCACACCGCCTTTCTGATTTACAACCGAAATAATTTTAGCCATTTATATTATCCTTCCGTGCCTTTGAACATAAGCACCCAATTTTCCTATTATAATATATTTATTAGAGTATACCATATATATAAAAAAAATGGAATAGCAGAACACAAAAAATTTACGTTTTTTCGTTCTGTTATTCCACATTTGTTTTATATAATTATTTTTAAATAAATGCCGGGATACGGCAAAACAATATAATCTTAAAGGCTGTTAAGAATATTCAAAACACACCTTAATTCTTCAGGCTTAACTTTATCTACGGGAGTATCGTTTATAACGCAATCGGCAAAATAATTGAGCTCGTTTGCGTAAGCATCGCTTTTGGGTAAATTGATGTTTCCCGTATCGCCTTCTGCATCATTTGAAAGGTCGATTTTAACGTCATCTCTTCCGTAAATAACCATTTTACCGTTTTCGTTTGCTACAACGGCATCTTCAAACTGGAAACGGAACTCTGCAGTAAAAGGATAACAGGTTGCATACCAGGAAGCCTCGGAATTTATTGAAAAATCACCGAAATTATAGCTGACGCTGATAAAATCCTGATCGGGAAGCTTTGAACGGTATTTATAGGAAACCTCAGGCATTCCGAAAGCATAAACCATAAAATCAAGGTCATGAATATGTAAATCAAAGGGAACAAGACCGCTTCTTTTTTCATCCATCATCCAACCGTTCCAGCTCCATTTGGGATAACAGCCTAACCTTGTCATTGTGCCGGAGAGAAGCTTACCGTATTTTTTTGAATCGTAAATCTCTTTGATAAGTTCATACTCAGGCCAGAATCTGAGAACCTGCGCCACCATAAATTTAACGTTATTTCTCTCTGCGGTGGAATAAACTCTGTCAATATCCTCCTCTTTCAACGAGATAGGTTTCTCGCAAACAACATTTATTCCTTTTTCCATAGCCTTCACCGCAAAATCAGCGTGAAGATATGTAGGAAGGCAAATATCAAGAATATCCAAATCCTCATTATTAAGCATTTCATCAAAATCGGTGTAACAACGCTTATTTTCATATTTTTCCATTCGCTCGGGACGTATATCGCAAAGGGCAACAAGCTCAGCATCTTCTCTTTCTTCCCAAGCGGGAATATGAGCTCCGCTTATTCCGCCAACACCGACAAGACCGATTTTCAACATAGTAAGACCTCCGAAAAAACATCTTCAATTTACATTGATTTTACCACATCCGCAACAAAAATCAATAGCAAAATAAAAACCGAACTTTAAAGACGGCAGACCGACGCTTCGTATATCATCAATTTCGAAGAAATTGCATATCATCAAAACGGAACGCTTTGTATATCATCAAGCCGACAAATATACACACCTGCGGTGTGATGAGATACAACAACGGCTCGCCGTTGTTGATGATATACACGCTAACGCGTGATGATATGCCATTGCTTTCGCAATGGATAA
>CAZCQI010000109.1:0-5695 GCA_964500795.1 uncultured Eubacteriales bacterium | reverse complement strand
AACTTTTTGTACACAGAAACACTCTTGTTTACAGACTTGAAAAAATCAAAAAGCTTACGGGACTTGATCTTCGCGAGTTTGACGATGCTATCGTTTTCAAGGTAGCGCTTATGGTTAAGAAATACCTTGACGCTAATCCTGTTAAATATTAAATATTTATTAATTCAGCACATTTTTATTACAAAAGGGTTACATTTTGTAATTGGATGTGCTATAATTACGCATATAAAAACTTATAATTGGAATTGGGTGTTGAACTTGATAGAATTTAAAGGCGTCTCAAAAATATACACAGACACCAAAACTAAAGCTCTTAACAACCTGGATATAAAAATAGAAAACGGTGAATTTGTTTTTATTGTCGGTTCTTCCGGCGCAGGTAAGAGCACACTTTTAAAGCTTATAATGCGCGAGGAGGTTCCCACCTCCGGCACTATTAATATTAACGGCTTTGATTTAAACAATTTAAAGAAAAAACAGATACCGTATTTCAGAAGGTCCTTGGGTATCGTTTTTCAGGATTTCAGACTTATTCAAACTATGAACGTTTATGATAACGTTGCTTACGCTATGCGCGTTATCGGTTCAAGAGAGAGCGCTATAAGAAAGCGCGTTCCCTATCTCCTCGGTCTTGTGGGTCTTAACTCAAAAGCCCGTTCAAAGCCTAATCAGCTTTCCGGCGGTGAACAGCAGCGTGTTGCACTTGCCAGAGCGCTTGCAAACAACGCAAGTATGATTATTGCGGACGAGCCCACCGGTAATATTGACCCTAAGATGTCTTACGAAATCGTTGACCTTCTTAACCATATAAACGCTGACGGTACTACGGTCATAATGGTTACCCACGATTTACATCTCGTTAAAACCTTCAACCACCGTGTTATAACTATTAAAAACGGTACTCTTGAATCCGATTACCCGGATGCTTCCCACATTGATATCGAGCCCTATAAATTCGATAACCCCGAAGATGAAATCGGCTCATATTTCGTTGATGGCGACTCCGATGATTTTGATTACCTTATACAAACCTACGGTGCCGACCCCGAAACCAACACAGAGGAGGCTGATGCAGAATGAAAGGTGCAAGTTTAGGCTATCTCACCCGCGAAGGCTTCCGTAATATCTGGGTGAACAGGCTTCTCTCTCTTGCAACGGTTGTTGTTCTTGTTTCCTGTCTTATAATCGTAGGAAGCGGTTCACTTATTTTCCTTAATATAAACGCTGTTCTTGACCTTATTGAGGGTCAGAACATTGTTATGGTATATGTAAATGACGATGCAGGTGATGAGGCTACCAAAGCTCTCGGTGCAGAACTTCAGGCATTGGATAATATAGAAACCGTTGAATTCGTGTCCAAAGAAGAGGCTTTTGAAAGACAGATTGAATCCTACGGCGACAAAGCCGCCCTTCTTGAAGGTCTTTCAGCCGATATCTTCCCGGACGCTTACAAGGTAACTGTCAGTGACCTGGAGCTTTTCGATGCTACCGTAAGCAAAATAACAAAACTCGATAACGTTTTGCAGATACACGAAAACAGTGACCTTGCAGGAAAGCTTGCAAGTGTCAGAAATGCCGTTACCTATATAAGCGCAGGTATTGTTGCTATTCTGTTCTTTGTTTCGCTGTTTATCGTTTCTAACACTATAAGAATCACAATTTACAACAGACGTCTTGAAATCAGCATTATGAAAGCCGTTGGTGCCACAAACACCTTTATACGTTGGCCTTTTATTGTTGAGGGTATACTTTTGGGCATATTCTCTGCCGTCCTTGCTTTAGTTTTACAATATGCTATATATTCCGTTGCGGCTATTTGGCTTGAAAATGTGCTTTCAATGCTCGGAGGCAGTGTTGTAAGCTTCCTTGACTACATTTGGTACATTTTCGGAATATTTGCATTTATCGGTGTGGTTATCGGTGTATTCGGCAGTATTATTTCACTTAACAAATATTTGAAGGAGCACAGCAATGTTGTTGAAACTGACTGACAGAACTAAAAGAATTTTAAGCATCGTGCTTGCATTGGCAACCCTTTTCAGCGTGATGTCTATTTCTGTTTATGCTCTTACCGAATCGGAAAAAGATGCGTATGAAGAAAAAATAGATGACATTCAAAAGCAAATAAAAGAAAACGAAAAGAAAATTGATGAATTAAAAAAAGAAGCCGCAAGCTACGATAATGAAATCGATTCTTTAGAAGAAAAAATCGATGTTCTTCAATCTCAGATTGACCTGTATGATGAAAAAATTGCGCTTATTGATGCTGACATCGCAGATATAGACAGCGAGATTGCGGGAATTGAAAACGAAATAGACTCACTCAATAAGCAGATTGAAGAGCTCAATAAGCGGGTTGAAGAAATCGAATTACAAATTGCCGATACCTACGACCTTTTAGGCGAAAGAATCCGCGCTTCATATATGTCCGGTGTGAACTCAGAGCTCGAATATCTTCTTACATCAGACTCTTTTGAGTTCCAGTCGTATCTTGAAAGAATAGAGCTTCTTGAGAGGATTGCCGAACACGATGATATCCTCATAAAAGATCTTGAAGAAGATATTACGGAGCTTCAGGCAAAGGTTTTGGAAATTGAGGATATGAAGGTTATCCTTGACGAAAAAATCACTGAGCTTGATAAAGTAAAAGCCGAATACGAAGCTAAGAAAAAGGAGCAGGTTGATGCCCGTCAGGTAATTAAGGATGCGGAAGACGAGATACTAGCGGATCTTGATAAGATTATGAGCTATGTAAATTCTCTCGATAAAGAAAGCGCAGCATACGAAGCAGCCATTGAAAGAGGCGAATCCGAAATTCTCGAATACGAACAGAAGCTTTCTCAACAAAACACTTCTTACGGTTCGGGTGTGGTCAGCGGCGATATGATATGGCCTTTACCTTACAGCAACACCTATGTTTCGTCCTCATTCAAAATGAGAACTCTCAACGGCACAACAAAAATGCATAACGGTTTGGATATTTCCCGTTGGGGCGGCTCGGCAGGGCTTAATATTATCGCAGCAAAAGAAGGTACTGTTGAGGTTGCTTACCACAGCGGTTATAACGGCGGCTACGGACTTTATGTTGTTGTTAACCACGGTAACGGCGTAAAAACCTACTACGCTCATATGTCCAAAACCCTCGTTAATGTAGGCGATTATGTAACGCAAGGAACAGTTCTCGGCTTAGTCGGTAACACAGGTCGTTCCTACGGAGCTCACCTCCATTTCGGCGTTATGGTTAACGGTGCTTGGAAAAACCCGATGAACTACGTCTCTAAGCCGGCAGGATTGCAGATCACCGGCTAAAAAACCTAAACAGTAATAAATCATCCCCTCTTCCGCTAAAATGGAAGAGGGGGTTTTTATATGCTTATAATAAAAATAATTTCTGAAAGAGAAGAAAGAGAAAAACTCAAAGGAAAACGAAAAAAGCAAAAACAAAAAAACGAGCTTATAAAAAGATTTTCCGTTAATATAAACACTACTTGCGCAACTGTTCTCGAGCTGCCCTGTTCCGAACTCAAAAATCCCGATATAGAAAAACTTTTCAAAATATACAAAGGACGGATATTACTCAGCGAAAACGCACCGAAAAATACCGTACCCGAGGAATATCTGTTTAATCCTAAGCCGTATTTTAACAGAGCCTTGCTGTCCGCTCTTTCAAAGCAGATGATATTTTTAAGTAAAGATAACCGAAGCTTCTGCTTAAAATATCCTGATTTTTCACCTACGGTTACTATGTCGGAAATAGTCAGATATGCAAGAAGCTTTACCCTTATTACTCCTAAAAGCACCTTGGCTCAACAGTTCAAAGAGGAATGCTACGAGACCCTCGGTGCAATAATAACCGTTAAAGAGGAAGAACCGAATATTGATAAATTTGATGTTTTTGCAGACTTTACAAAAACTGATGAGAACGCAAAACTTATTATGACAGTTAAAGGTAAAGATGCCGTTCTTTACCCTGATCCTGAATTTTTCAGATGCAAAAACAAAATAGATATGGCTTTTTCTTACGGTATAAATGAAAAAATTGCCTGTGCCGCTTTTGCAAAAATTTAATATTTGTTATTTCGTTTTACTTGCACACAGAGCTCCTTTATGATATAATTCTCAGGAAATTTATTATCAGAGGTCAAAATGAAGGTTTATTTTTACACTTTGGGTTGCAAGGTCAACCAATACGAAACTCAGGAAATGAGCGAGCTTTTTGAAAAAGCAGGTTATTATATAACAACCGATCCCGCTGAAGCAGAGGTTTCGGTAGTTAACTCCTGCACTGTTACTGCCGAAAGTGTAAGAAAAACAAGGCAAACCGTCCGCAAACTGAAAAAGCAAAATCCAAACGGTATATTGATACTCACCGGCTGTGCCTCTCAGGCTGAACCTCAGATAATAAATGAGTTGCCCGAGGTTGATATACTTATGGGAAACCGCAGCAACACCGATATAATCAACGCTTTAAACGAATATTTTCAAAATAACTGCTTCGTAAATAAACACGCAGAACACCTTTCGGGTGACGCATATGCCGGCAACGGAATCAGCAGATTTGACGGGCACACAAGAGCATTTTTAAAAATACAGGACGGCTGTGACCGTTTTTGCTCTTATTGCCTTATTCCAACGGCAAGAGGGCGCTCCCGCTCAAAGGCACTTCAAGATATTGACACAGAGCTTAAAACGCTTGCCGAGAACGGCTACAAGGAAATTGTTTTTGTTGGCATAAATCTTTCAGACTACGGAAAAAACACGCCATACTCCCTGCCCGATGCTCTCGAACTTGCAGAAAAATATGAGGAAATCAAACGGATTCGTCTCGGTTCTCTTGAGCCGGACCACATTACCGATGAAATGATTGAGCGGTTAAAGGGTATTAAAAAGCTTTGCCCGCAATTTCATATTTCGGTGCAAAGCGGTTGCGACAGTGTTTTAAAGGCAATGAACCGTCACTATACCGCCGAAGAATATGAGCATCTGGCAACGAAGCTTCGCGAAGCCTTCACAGATGCAACGATTACAACCGATATACTCGTAGGCTTCCCAACGGAAAGTGAAGAAAATTTCAACACAACCATTGAATTTGTAAAACGCGTTTGCTTTGAAAAAGTACATGTATTCCCCTACTCCGTCCGCGAAGGAACAAAAGCCGCAAAAATGGAACAACTCACAAAAGCGGTAAAAGAACAACGCGCGGCGACACTATCCGAAATTACGGAAAACATAAGAAGCGAATACCTAAAAAAGCAAATCGGCAAAACCGTGGAAGTCCTTTTTGAAACTCAGAAAAAGGGATACATTGAGGGTTATACCGAAAATTATACCCCTGTCAGTGTTAATACCACGGAGGATTTAAAAGGTCAAATAAAAAGCGTTACCGTTACAGGATACGATAATGATTTTTGTTTAGGTGAAATCGTGTAACAGCAATGCAGTAACATAAAAAGCGACTTGTGAAAGCAAGTCGCTTTTTTATGGATCAATCATAGGACGCTTCTGTTTCCTGATTATTTTTTACAAAACAATACCCAAACCCTACTTTTAAAACTTAGTTAAAGCCTTTGATTTTTTGCGTTATGTGCAATAACGGTAGGGTACGGTCTCAGACCGTACCACAGCAAAAAGTGTATCGGTATCGGAACAGCCTTAGGCAGTTCCTTACGGGTGTGGTGACACCACCATAAGTACG
>CAZCQI010000108.1:0-5713 GCA_964500795.1 uncultured Eubacteriales bacterium | reverse complement strand
CTGCTTCTTTGTGCCTACGAAAAGAACTTCGCCGCCCTCCTGAGCGATCTGGTTAATGAAGGTGTAAGCCTCTTCAAGCTTCTTAACTGTCTTCTGGAGATCGATAATATAAATACCGTTTCTCTCTGTGAAGATGTAAGGAGCCATTTTAGGGTTCCATCTTCTGGTCTGGTGTCCGAAATGAACACCTGCTTCGAGTAATTGTTTCATTGAAACGACTGACATAATATTGTCCTCCTTTTTGTTTAACCGCCGCACCGCTTCTACTCGCAGACACCACATCTTTCGATGCACCGGGCACCTGCAATCTGCCATGCGTGAGTTTTTAACGGAGGGATTATATCACCATTCCACAAAAAATGCAAGACTTTTTTATAAATTATTTCACAAAAACAATTCAAAAATGCAAATTTAATTAATTATTACTCAAATTAAAAGAATACCTTTCATATTTAAGGTAATTCAACACTTTTTTCATACGAAGCTCTCTCGCATAATCGTTCAAAACAAAGGTGCCGTTATCCCTCATTGAAATAACCTTTAACGGTGCCGTACCTTCAGGAAGCTCCTTTAAAGGCAGGCGGATAAGATTTTTTTCCTTATCAGGCAAACGGCATACAGCGTAATTGCCGTCAAGATACTCTACAAATATATCCATTTTTAGTCCTCTACGTTATAATCGGAAGTATTTACAGCAGACCCGAAGTAATTCGGTTCTTCATTGGTTTTTTCCGAAACATTCTCAAATTCACCATCCTGATTAGTTTTGGAAACATCGTCAAAGGAAAGCTGTTTCGGTACAGAAACCGAAGAATTTGCCTGCATCTGATACCACTGTTCTTTGGTAATCAGAACTTTTCTCGGTTTAGCTCCTTCATAGGGACCGATTATCCCCTTTTCAGCAAGCTCATCAACGATTCTTGCTGCTCTTGCGTAGCCTAACTTCAATTTTCTTTGAAGAAGCGTAGTTGAAGCCATACCGTTTTCAACGACCACCTCAACAGCTTTCGGGAACATATCATCATCATAATCAGGTGATTGTGCACCCTCGGTTTCAACAGCTGCAGACTTCTTTTTCCCGTCCTGAGCAGCCTTAAGTTCAATTTCACGCATAACATCGTCATCATATTTAACATCACCCTGAGATGTTACAAAATCGATAACACGCTCTATTTCCTCATCGGAAACATAACACCCCTGAACACGCACAGGCTTCGAAAGACCAACGGGGCAGAAGAGCATATCACCGTTACCGAGGAGCTTTTCTGCACCTTGAGTATCAATAATGGTTCGGGAGTCGATTTGCGATTTAACAGCGAAAGCAATTCGGCTGGGGATGTTTGCTTTAATCAGACCCGTAATAACATCAACGGAAGGTCTTTGTGTAGCAACAATAAGGTGCATACCCGCGGCACGGGCTTTCTGAGCAAGGCGGCATATTGAATCCTCAACTTCGTTGGAAGCCGCCATCATCAAATCAGACAGCTCATCAATGATGATAACTATTTGCGGCATCTTCGCAATACCTTCGGAAAGAGCATAATTATTGTAACCTTGTAGGTTTCTGACTCCTTTATCGGCAAAAAGTGCATAACGCTTGTCCATCTCGGCAACTGCCCATGAAAGTGCACCTGCCGCCTTACGTGGATCTGCAACAACGGGAACGAGCAAGTGCGGAATTGAACGGTAGACGGTAAACTCAACCTTTTTAGGGTCAATCATTATAAGCTTTACTTCATCGGGTGTTGCGTTATATAAGAGGCTCATAATCATTGTATTAAGGCAAACAGATTTACCTGAACCGGTAGTACCGGCAACAAGTAAGTGGGGCATTTTCGCGAGGTCTGCACAGGTTGCCTCACCCTGAATATCGCGGCCCAAAGCAACATTAAGCTTTGATTTAGCGTTTTGAAAAGCTCCGCTTTCAAGAATCTCCCTTAAAGTAACCATTGCTTTTTCTGCATTCGGAACTTCAATTCCAACTGCATTCTTGTTTGGAATGGGGGCTTCAATTCTAACACCTGACGCGGCAAGATTCATTGCAATATCGTCTGCAAGCGCAGTAATTCTGCTTATCTTAACACCCGGCTCGGGCTGTAATTCAAACCTTGTAACGGAAGGACTTTGACAAATTTCAACAATCCTTGTTCCTACACCGAAGCTTTTAAGGGTTCTGACAATGGTTTCTCCCCTACTACGCATTTCATCGGCATTTTGGCTTCCCGAATTTCTTTTCGGTAAATCAAGACAGTCAATGGGCGGTAATTCATATTTGATTTCAGGCAAATCCTCCTGATTGGAAATTCCGGCAAATTCTGAGTTATGAGGCTCAGCAAAAGCTTCCGGTACTGTTTCGGCTTCTTCGGAAGCGATCGTTTCAGGCTCAACAGCTTCACCCAAAACTTCAACAATATCCTCCAACTGCTTTTCGGCAGGTGTTTTCGCCGCCAGAAGCTCATCAAGGGGCGGTGCAGAAATAACGGGTGCATCTTCAAAATCGGGAAGAGTCTCAATAATTTCATTCTCTTCGATTTTACCGCGATGCTCTGCCAATGTTTCGTATTCAGTATGCGGTGTTGTATCTAAAATCGGCTTAACGCCGTTATCTACAGAAACCGCATCGTCCACGGGAACATCTAAATCCACTTTTTTCTTTACGCTTTCCTTACGTCTTTTTGCAGCATTTTTAGCGCGTTTCTCATGGATATCTTCGCTTACTGTTTCATAAGTCTCTTTAATATCCGCAATTTTTTCTTCAGCATAATCACCTACGGCTTCGGTGGGTTTTTTCAACTTACTTGTAAGTCTTATTATCTTGGTTCCCCAGAATATCATCACCAGAGAAAGCGTAATGAGCACCGTAATAACACCTGCGGCAGCCTTACTTCCCGCTGTAATAAGCAGTGAGACTCCACCCAATATTGCTCCGAGAACACCGTAACCATAGTGCATACCCGAACCGTCAAAGTCTTTAAAAACCTTATAAGCGGCGGTAATCTGTTCGCCGTAAGACAAGCTTGAATCGCAAACAACAATGTGGCAAAACGCCATCAAAAGTAAAAATACAACAAAGCATTCCGCTACCCTTTGCTTATAGGCGCGTGTTTCTTTATGTATCAAACAAACAAAACAAACGAAGAAAATGAATATAGGAATTATAAAGGCACTTAAACCAAACACTCCGAAAAAGAAATTTCTGAGTATCCCCCAAAGTCCGCCTGCTTCTATAAACACCACAGCACCCATAAAAACAGATAAAAACAAGCCAATAAATGCGGCAATCATTTTATGCTGAGAATCAAACAACGACTTTTGAGCATTTTGTTTTTTGTTATTGCTGTTTTTTGCAGTAGTTTTTTTGTTTGATTTTCCGGATTTTTTTGTTTGAGCCAAAACTTTTACCCCCTTAACCTCTTATTTTTCCGACGATACCGATTATTGTAACAACAAGTCCTAAAGCTGTGCAGTAATAACCGAAATATTTAAACCGATCTTTCTTTAAAAGCACCTGTAAAAGTTTGATAGCCAACAAACCTACCACTGCTGAGGCAATAACGCCGACAATTAACGGCAATACAGGAATTATTACATCACTTTCAAGAGCGTCCTTGAATTCCACAAGACCGCTGACAAGTACTGCAGGGATACTTAAAATGAATGAATACCTTACCATACTTGCCTTTGAAATTCCGCAACAAAGACCCACAGAAATCGTTGAACCTGAACGTGATATCCCGGGAAAGCATGCGGCAAAAGTCTGTGCAATACCGATAAGAGCAGCAGAAACAGGAGTAACCTTTTTATGTTTTTTAAAAGTATGGGAAAGATTACTGCCCAACAGAAGGAGAAAGCCCGTTACCATAAAACAGACTCCTTCAGCAAGAACACTGTTATCTGAACTGAAAACACCGACAACATCCATAAGCTTTTCTCCGTCACCTACAGGTATGAGAAGAACAAGGAGCGGAACGCAGGAAAGCACAAACATAAAGAGCATCCGTCTCGTTTCAGTCATTTTATTGACATTGAATGTAAACTTTCCTTTAAAAATATCTTTAATACAGGCTATGAATTCAGCAAACAACTCGTAAATAGGCTTGTAAAAGAAAAGTAAAATTGCCGTAAGAGTTCCGATATGTAACATTGCGGAGAAAAGACCGGAGCTTTCCGGATTCATCCCCGTAAGATACCTGAAAACCGACATATGCCCACTGCTTGACACGGGTAAAAACTCGGTAATTCCCTGAATCACTCCCAAAATCAGTGCTTTTAAAACTTCCATATAAACCTCCGTATTAACTATCACAAGACGAAAACTCAGCCAAAAAATCAAGTGCCTTATTTAAACCGCCTATTTCGTCAATCAAACCTTCTTCAACAGCTTCTCTGCCGTCAAGAACAGTTCCGAAATCGGTAACAAGCTGATTGTTATTCAGCATAAGAGCTTTAAATCTATCGGCAGAAATTTTACTGTTACGTGTAACAAAATCCAAAACTCGCTCTTCCATCTTTTGGAGATACAAAAGCGATTGCGGAACGCCCAATATAAGACCGTTCATTCTCACGGGGTGAACCGTCATAGATGCGGTGGGCACAATAAAAGAATGATCGGTACTTACGGCGAGAGGTATGCCGATTGAATGACTACCGCCCAAAACAAGAGAAACAGTAGGCTTACTCATACTTGAAATGAGCTCGGCAATAGCAAGTCCTGCCTCAATATCACCGCCCACTGTATTGAGAATCAGAAGCAACCCTGAAACATCGGGATTTTCTTCAACAGCAACTAAACGCGGAATTATATGCTCGTATTTAGTTGCCTTAGTATTCTGAGGTAAAGCGTAGTGACCCTCTATCTGCCCGATAACCGTAAGACAGTGAACATATTTGCCTTTATGATTAACCGTTACACTCCCGTCACATTCGGGCAAATCAGGATTACCGTCTGCCGAAGAACCGTCGTCTGCAGGAGTACCGACAGGCTCGGACGGATCGGGAGCAGTAAAAGAGAAATATTTATAAAGCTCGTTATACAAATTCATCACCGAATTTATTTTAACCAAAACATCTCCTTATATCATTTAATGATAACACAATTGACAAAAAAGTGCAACATTTGTCGTAATATATTTTTTATTCAATATTGGTTTATATTTGTGTTTAATCGTTGACAAAAGCGACAAAAAATACTACAATATGATTGTTAAAAAAATGAACAAGTTTTGGAGGATTAAAAATGGGACTCACATTATGCGAAAAAATCATTAAGAGTCACCTTGTGGACGGTGTTTACGCTCAGGGTAACGAGGTTGGTATAAGAATTGACCAAACACTTACCCAGGATGCTACCGGCACTATGGCTTACCTTGAATTGGAAGCGATGGATATTGATAAGGTGAAAACCGAGCTTTCCGTTGCTTATATTGATCACAACACATTACAGACCGGTTTTGAAAATGCAGATGATCATAAATTTATTCAAAGCGTTTGTAAAAAGCGCGGTGTGCGTTTTTCACGACCCGGTAACGGTATTTGCCACCAGGTTCACCTTGAAAGATTCGGCATCCCCGGTAAGACACTTATCGGTTCTGACAGCCATACCCCAACAGGCGGCGGTCTCGGTATGCTTGCAATGGGTGCAGGCGGTCTTGACGTTGCTGTTGCAATGGGTGGCGGTGCTTATTATATCACCGTTCCCGAAGTTGTAAAGGTT
>CAZCQI010000107.1:0-5738 GCA_964500795.1 uncultured Eubacteriales bacterium | reverse complement strand
AGTTTTCGGGCTAAATCTACTCGTTTTTGGTTTTTAAAATTTTTCCGCTTTTAAATCCTTTATTCCTCGTAGATTTCCCTAAGAATTTTATACCATAAATTCCACGGCTTTTCAATATGTGAATACGACAAATTTTTACATACCGTTTTGTGAAAAACACAAAATAAATCAGAGCGGTTCAACAGCTCGACGGGTGCAAACCGCTCTTGATTTAATTTAGAAAACACCGCTATTTCAGTCAATTTTCTCTCATTTTATCAATTTTTGAATAATCTTTTCTTTGAACAAAATCAGGACAAATTTTTGACAGTTTGAATCGCTTAAAACTTCACTTTTTCAGTGGTTTCTGACCGTCCCCCCCTGTCCTATGGGTGGTTTATGATATCACCGTAAGGAAAGAAATCTGTAAATTTTCTTGATTTTAGTGTTGTGTTGTGGTAGACTAAAAGAGCCAAGCAAATCTTAATATTTGAAACACATGAGAGAATATGTATTTTTATTTCGGTAAAAATACAGATGCTCCAATCTTTGCATATACTCTTATGTGTTTGTACAGATTTGCTTGGCGGCTACGGAGCTATGTGTTTTTCGTGCGTAGCTTCGGCTACGCATTTTTTATTTTGGGAGAGAAAAATATGGAGGAAATCTCAAGAAAAAAGAGTGGAATGTGATCACAAAGAAATTTTACGATTTCTTCTGATCGTTAGTGACACAGAGTGGTTAAATCATAATGAGGTACTGTGCCAAAAAGTGTATATGTACCGTGATAAGCTGTATAAAAATGAGGGTCTGACCAATGAAGAGTTGAAAGAACTTGCAGAGACTTTTCCACCTAAAAAATATTTGAATGGTACATATCCCTATGGTTTGTGGGAATTGGAAGAAGAAAGTGTGTTGGTATCGGAACAGCCTTAGGCAGGACGGAACGGGCTGAGCGTTCCTTACGGGATGTTTGATTCTCCACCACGCTTACGCGCGGTCCCCCTCCTTCAAACAAGGAGGCAAGGCTTCGCAAAAAACTACAGCTTTCCACTTGCAGCTTGCCACTTTTATAATGCCAACGCAGTTCCGACACTCCTCACTCCTCGTTCCTCTCTTCTCACTATATTTGTATTTCGTCCTGATTTTACTAACCGAGAACAACAACAGCTATTTTTCTAAATAAACTTGATACAACAACAAGCACCTTGCCGTTTTTCGGCAAGGCGCTTGTTTGTTATTCCGTTTCTTCTGTTGTTTCTTCCTCCTGCTCTTCATAAAGAAGCTCATAGAGGAGCTGTTTGTTTTCTTCAACATCTATAACGATGCTTGAGCCGTCCCATTTTGAGGCATAATGCCAAGTATCGTCAAATGGTATTTTTTGAGAAACAAGGAGCTTGTCCATATCACCGCCGGATTTTGCAAAGCAAGCAACAAGGCTTGTTACAAGGCTCCAGAAATCGGTGGTGGAAAGAGTTGTTTCAATAAAAGGCGCAACCTCTTTTGCGGTAGAAATAAGCCCGAAAACCCCAGCGGGATTAAGCTGAGTTTTGACCTTTTCAAAAATGGCGGACATAACCTTACGCTGACGCTCTGTACGCATAAAATCGGAATCGAGTTTTCTTATTCTTGCATACCAAAGAGCCTGATAGCCGTTAAGGTGAACACTTTCACCGCTTTCAAAATGATCGGGTTTTTCCTCTTTACCGTATTTATGGCGATTATTTATGTAATCCGCCTCGTTTTCAGTAACCTCGACTTCAATACCGCCCAAACCGTCAACAAGAGCTGTAAACATTTCAAAGTCAACAGCGGCGTAATCATCTATTTTTATGCCGAAATTCTGCTCAATAGTCTGCACAAGAAGATTTGCACCGCCACGATAATATGCGGAATTTACTTTTGCTTCTCTGTACCCGGGAATATCAAGATGAGTATCACGGAGAATTGAACACATAGTGATTTTTCCCGTTGTTTTATTTACCGAAACGATCATAATGGTGTCGCTTCGGGCAGAGGCATCACTGCTTCGCGCATCCGAACCGATTAAAAGAATATTTCTCACGCTGCTGTCGCTTACGAGAGAATCAACATCTTCTATATGCTCAATTTCCTCAGCCTTTGTGAACTTGCCGACAATGCTGCTTGCCGTAACAAACAGTATACCACCTAAACCGACAATCAAGGCAAGTAACAACGCAACAATCACAATGCCCACAGGCTTCTTTTTACCTGTGCCCATTCCTCCGCGGCGCGCCTCATAATCGGAAATCTCATCGTCATTACTCGGCTTAGCCTTTTTTATTGGCGGCGGTGCAGGATTTGCGTTAGGCTTTTTAACGGGCGGAAGCTCGCCTGTATCGGCTTTTGCTACCCTATTAGGAACTCTGCGACCTGAACCGATATAAATATCGCCGTTATCTTTTTTCTTTTTGCCGATATAAACATCATCAGAGGAATAGCTGAAGATATCATCAGGCTCATCATCACTGTCGGAGGAGTTGCTGAAAATATCCTCGTAACCGCTGTCATCCTTATAACGGCTTAAAAGTTCTAAATAATCATCGTCAATAGATATATTTATATCATCATTTGAATTTTCGCCGTTATTATATCTTTTCTCATCCAAAGAAAAACCCACCTTAATTAAAATTATTTATCTTTTTTCTCACCCGTAAGTCTTTCGATTATATCAGAATAAAGCGCGCCGGGGTCATCAAGAAAGCCGTCTTTTAGTTGCTCAGCCTGAAGAATATCGGCAACATTAAGGGTTAATGAAAGGAGCCTGTCCCCGCGACTTTCGATTTCAAAGGTTACATCGCAACCGTTTTCCGTTTTTACTACGGAGACCTTGTTTTCTCTCTCTGAACGGGCACGGGAAACGATATTCAGCGCGGCTTTCACCGCTTTATCCCTAACACCGGGAAGAAGATTATCTTCAAGCTCAAGTGCACTTTTTTTGCCTTTTTCCGAAACCCTGAGGTGCGTTTCTCCCAAATACTCTTCTTCATTTAAGATGCTTCCGTCAAGAAGCTCATCAATTGCCGAATTTGCATCAAAATAATTTACCAACCCTGTTTTTTGAAGAGCATCGCAAATTTGATTTCGAGTCATAGGTGTTTTCACCGAGGTAAGAACATAGCAAATGAGTATCTTTATTTCAAGCATATTTCTGAGACCGCCTATTTCTATGCCGCCTGCAAAAGCATCGAATTTAACCATAAAATCACCCTTTCGGTTATCACTTCTTGTATTTTAACATCTGTGAACAATTAAATCAATGAAATTTTATAAAAAGTTATTTCCTTTGAATCTTTCAATAAGAGCTCCCCTCACCTCACCTGCAAGATACAAAGAGCCCACAACCAGCAGTATATCCCCCTCTTCCAATGTATCAGCAGCGACTTCAACACCGCTGACGGCATCAGGTACGGGAATTACCTCTTTACAGTATTTGGAGGCTATTCGTGAAAGCTCTTTCGCACTCATTGCACGGGGATTATCGGGAGTTACGCAAATAAAACAATTACTCTCCTTCATAAGGGGTGAAAGGGATTCCTCAACCTCTTTATCTGCCATCATACCTGCAACGGTAACCACCCTTTTAGCCTTTTTCAAAACATCTTTAACGGTGTTGTAAAAAGCTTTTGCGCCGTCAGAATTATGACCGCCGTCGAGAATAACAAGAGGTTTTTTACCAATAATCTCTACCCTTGCAGGGAGAATAGTTTTTAAAATTCCGTTTTTGACATTTTGCGCTGTTATATTGAATGTATTTTTTAAAATTTCACATACCTCAATAACGCAAGTCATATTTTTGAGCTGATGCTCACCGGACATGGGAACGAAATACTCCTCTTCTTTATATTTAAACCGCGTTCCGAAAATATCGCTTCTCAAGACTTCGAGTAATTTTTCATCAGGAACGACCAGCGTATTATTTTTTTCTTCACAGGTTTTCTCAACAACAGACAACGCTCCACCAGGCTGACCGTATGAGCAAACCACATTACCGTTTTCCTTTACGGTTCCGCACTTTTCAAACGCAATCTGCTCAATTGTGTCACCCAAAATTGCCGAGTGGTCTATGGAAAGCGAGGTTATTACATTAACGAGCGGTGTTGCTATAACATTGGTTGCATCAAGCCTGCCGCCCAACCCGACTTCAAGCACAACTAAATCGCACTTTAATTCTTTAAAGCAAAGGAACGCCGAGGCAGTCAACGCCTCAAACTCGGTTATAACTATATTTCCTTTTTCCAACTCTTCAACGGCATTTTTTACCTTTTCAACATTTCTTGCGAAAAGCTTTTTATCTATGGGAGCACCGCCGAACTGAACTCTTTCAAGAAAATCGGTAACATAAGGAGAAGTATAAAGTCCGACCCTATACCCTGCATCTACCATAACATTTGATATAGATGTTGAAGTTGAGCCTTTTCCGTTTGTGCCCGCAACATGGACATATCTTAAATTTTTTTCGGGATTACCCAAAGATGACAATAAGGCACCCATCCCGGAAAGACCGGGACGGATACCGAATTTTAATAATGAATGTATATAATTTACCGATTCAATATAATTCATTGGAGTTTACTGAGACTTTCTTCAAGCATTGCAATTTTTGCGGCGTGCTTCTCTCGGGCTTCGCGCTGAGCGGCAACAACCTTCTCCGGAGCTTTAGCCATAAATCCCGGGTTATTGAGTTTATTATCAACGAACTCAAGATCTTTCTTTGCGGCGGCAAGCTCTTTCCGGAGTCTTGCTTTTTCAGCCGCCATATCAACGAGCTCATTAAGAGGAATATAAATCTTTGCAGATTCGGTAATTACACTTACACTGCCCTCGATTTCAAACTCATCGCCGATTTCAATTTCAGAGGCGTAAGCAAGCCTGTTCATAAACACACTGCCGTTTGTAAAATCATCGGTGTATTTAGTAGCAATATAGAGCTTCGCTTTCTTTGAAGGCGGAACATTCATCTCGGAACGACGGTTACGAACTGCCTTAATAGCCGCCATAACACGCTCCATTGACTGTTCCTCTTCGGGGAAGCTAAGACCTTCATCATACTTGCACCATTCGGAAATCATAATACTTTCACCTTCGTGGGGAAGTGCCTGCCAAATTTCCTCAGTAATGAACGGCATAAAGGGATGAAGCAGCTTTAACGTGTTACTCATCACGTAAACAAGAACCGCTTTTGCAGTCTTTTTGCCTTCTTCATTATCACCGTTAAGGCGAATCTTTGCAATTTCAATATACCAATCGCAAAATACATCCCAAATGAAATCATAAAGATTCTGAACAGCAATACCTAATTCAAAGTTTTCAAGCGAGTTTGTAACCGCCTTAACAAGGCTGTTAAACTGACTGAGAATCCACTTATCCTCTGTTGCAAGGTTTTCGGGAATATGAGGTGCAGGCTCGTCCTCATCAAGATTCATAAGAATGAAACGGTTAGCATTCCAAAGCTTATTGGCAAAGTTACGGCTTGCTTCAATCTTTTCGGGTAAGAATCTCATATCGTTACCGGGGCTGTTACCCGTTGCAAGAGAGAATCTGAGTGCATCTGCACCGTATTGATCGATAATTTCAAGAGGATCGATGCCGTTGCCGAGAGATTTGGACATTTTTCTGCCCTGAGCATCACGAACAAGACCGTGAATAAGAACGGTATTGAAGGGAACCTGACCTGTATATTCAAGAGCCGAGAATATCATACGTGATACCCAGAAGCCGATAATATCATAGCCTGT
>CAZCQI010000106.1:0-5809 GCA_964500795.1 uncultured Eubacteriales bacterium | reverse complement strand
TCCAGATGTCGTAAGCCTCGTCGTCTTCAAGGTAAACACTGCAATAGATTTTGTCGGGGTCCATTTCCATAACCTCGGTGCAGAACTCCCATGCCCAGGGAATAACCTCTTTTTTGAAATAGTCACCGAATGAGAAGTTACCGAGCATTTCGAAATATGTTCCGTGACGGGCGGTGATACCTACTCTTTCAATATCGGGTGTGCGGATACATTTCTGGCAGGTTGTAACTCTCTTTTTGGGAGGTGTTTCCTCGCCGGTGAAATATTTTTTCATGGGTGTCATACCTGCGTTAATAAGAAGAATACTCTTATCGCCTTGAGGTACAAGAGGAAAGCTGGGAAGTCTCAAGTGATCCTTGCTTTCAAAGAATTTGAGGTATTTTTCTCTTAATTCGTTAAGACCTGTCCATTCCATTGTTATGTTCACTCCTTATAAAAATAAAAAGCACATTTTGCAACACGGGACGGATTAAACCGCGGTACCACCCGAATTGTGCAAAACGCACCACTCAAATTGACGGTTAACGCCCGTCTCACGCGCTGTTTTCAGCGAGGCTCGGCAAGCAGCAAATTTAAAGGTGGCAGAAAGCTTGCACCAACCGCTTTCTCTCTTGATACCGTATCAGTAAATCTTCTTGCGTCACAGCCGTAAAATTATATACAATAGTATTATAAACAAAAAATATTTAAAGTCAAGTGTTTTTTAAAGTGCCGATGCAATCGTCTGCATCGGCACTTTTAACGTTTAAGGAATAACGTTTCCTGCACTTGAGAATATATCGTACCATTCCTGACGGGTGAGGGTGATATCTGAAGCGGCGGCACATTCAAGAAGTCTCTGAGGGTTCATTGTTCCCGTTAAGGGTTGCATTTTTGCGGGGTGACGAAGAATCCAGGCAATAACTATTGTGGATTTCGTTACACCGTATTTATCGGCAAGCTCCTGCAATTTTGCATTGATTTCGGGGAAATCGGGGTTATCAACATAAACGCCTTCAAAGAAGCCGTATTGGAACGGGCTCCAAGCCTGAATAGTGATATCCTCATAGCGGCAGTATTCAAGAACGCCGCCGTCACGGTCAATTGCGTTATCCTCGCGCATATTAACATATATACCTTGCTTTACTATATGGCAATCGGTGATACTGTACTGAAGCTGATCAACGCAAATAGGCTCTTCCTTTAAATATTTCTGTAAAAGGCGCATTTGCATGGGGTTTTGGTTGGAAACGCCGAAATGCTTTACTTTGCCGTTCTCTTTAAGGTAAGCGAAGGCTTCCGCAACCTCCTCAGGCTCGTAGAGAGTATCCGGGCGGTGTAAAAGAAGAAAATCAAGATAGTCTGTTTTAAGGCGTTTTAGAGAGCCTTCCACAGATTCAATTATATGCTCCTTTGAAAAATCAAACATTGATTTGCCGGGGCAGATACCGCATTTTGATTGAAGAATGATTTTTTCTCTTATGTCATCATTCATACCGATGGCTTCAGCGAAAACCTCCTCGCTTTTACCGCCACCGTATAAATCGGCGTGGTCAAAGAAATTGAGTCCCGCACCCATTGCGGTATCTATCAATGTCTTTGCTTCGTCAACGGATTTATCAGCCATTCTCATACAGCCTACTGCAATTACGGGGACTTCAACACCGCTTTTTCCTAATTCCATTGTACGCATAGTTATTTCCCTTCCTTTTTTGAAAATTTAATATATTTCGCAAATGATTCTTGTTCTGCCTTTTTTTGTGCCTCCTGCAATATCTTTATAGCGAAATCTTCCATAGCCTCTTACAGAAACGGTGTCGCCGATTTCGATATTTTTTGAAAGACTGTCGGTAAGCTTACTGTTTATAAAAACCTTTTCACTTTCAACAAGAGCAGCACTTTTGCTTCTTGAAATATCATAAACCGCAGAAATACCTGTGTCAAGTCTCATTGAGGAAACTATGAGAAGCTTTTCTTTTGGCTTCGGTAATGCGTTTTCGGGAAGATTTCCGACAATTTCACATTTCACGGAGGTTCTGCGAACCTTTATAAGATTATCCGTAATATATCGGCAGATGCTTTCAAGGCAAAAAACATAGGCAGTGTTTCCCGTTATAACGATATCTCCGAGAGCTTCTCTTTTTATTCCCAGCCCTATGAGAGAGCCGAGAAAATCCCGATGGGTAAGGTCGTCTGAAAATTTTTGAGAAAGAGGGGAAACTTTAACCAAAGCTATGGGCGGTGCGGGTGCGTACCCGAATTCGTTTTCGTCGCCGAAGCAGGCGAGCTTGCGCTCAGCGTCCTCAAAGCCTCCGTAAAGAGTAAAGCCGTATTTTACTTCATTGAAAAGCACGGTTTGCTCATATAAATTGAGAAACTCGCTGTAAAAATATATTCCCCGATTTCTTGAACGGTCATAAAGCTCCTTAAACCGGTTTTTAAGTATCTGCAACTCGTCTGCCAAAGTCTCACCGCCTTTTATCAAATTATAACATAAAGTCAGAAGTAAAACAATGTAAAAAATTGAAATAACGTATAGAAAGGTTTAAACCGATTACAGCTTGACCTGTAAAACAGAAATCTCCCGAACCCGGAAAAGAGCTCGGGAGATCCCTGTATGAAAATAAGAAAAAGCGGGGGCTTTTTCCGAACAAGTTAAACGGCGGTTTCAAAACAGTGAAAAGAATAGAAGATGGATATGATGATAAACAGTTGCGTTTTACCGCCGGCATATATCTCTTCGTATACTGCAGATTAATAATACGATAAATCGGCAAAGTCATTGGACAAAACTTTTTCGATGCCTTAAAATGTAACAAATCCGAAGAGTTGTTGAAAATCAAAGCTCTTGCGTGTCGTCACAAACTTTTTTAGCCATCTTCGTAATACAAGATTCACATAACTTATAAAATTCGTCAGGGGGAAGACAATTTTTATCAAGGAGCCAACGTTCGATGGCGCAAATGAATGCATCGGAAAGAAAGTTTAAATGGAAAGGACTTATTTCAGCGTCTTCCATAATTTCTTTAAGAGAATTCATAAACATATAGCTGCACAGTTCTCGAAAGTGCTCAGAAAAAGGATTTTGACCTTTTATACTTAAAGCCACTCTGTAGAATTTTCTGTTTTCATAGAAATAATTCAGTAAACTTTGAAAAAATTCCGAAGGCTTACGGAATTGGCTGTTTTCAGCAATATTCAAAAACTCTGTGTCAAAAATCCGATTCACCAAATCATATTTATCCGTAAAATGGTAGTAGAAGCTCTTTCTGCTCATATGGCATCTGTCGCAGATATCACTGATGCTGATTTTTGAGAAGGGCTTTTCGTTTATAGGCTCTTTTAGTGCTTGTGCAAGGGCTTTTTTTGTTAAATTTGAATCACTCATTGGTGCAACTCCTTAGTTTAATAAAAAACGAGACCTATCTGCTAAGCAGATAAGTCTCGTCATAAAAGATGAAGCCGGGAATTTCCGGAATGTTGACAACATCGCACTGAGTGTCGACTACTCCCTTATTGTTTCAATTATATCATTTCGAGGTTTTAAATTCAATGAATATTTCTTGAATTGTTTCGGACAGTTTTTTTGAATTTGTCCAAAATCCTGATTTATTTCTTCTTTTTACCGCCGAAAAAACCGCGTTTTTCTTCCGGTTGAACGGGGTTGCTTCCCATAGTTTCATTGAAGTTGAGAAGCGCTTCTTTTTGTTTATCGTTAAGGTTTTTGGGAACATCAACCGTTACTCTTATAAGCTGATCGCCTCTGCGGGTTGAATTAAGTACGGTAATACCCCTGTTTTTAAGCTTGAATATATCACCGGGCTGAGTGCCTGCGGGGAGCTCGTATTCAACCTGCCCGTCAAGAGTGGGCACTCTCAGCTTATCGCCCAAAGCCGCCTGAACGAAGGTTACTTTTATATCATACCAAACATTGTAGCCGTCACGCTCAAAGAACGGATGCGGTTTCACGGAAACGCCGACTCTTAAATCGCCTGAAGGTCCGCCGTTGATACCGCGGTTTCCTTCTCCGCGAACGGTGAATATCTGACCGTCGTCAATACCTGCGGGGATGGTGATATCCTTTTTGACGGTTCTTCTTATTCTTCCTGCACCCTTGCAACGGTTACAGGGATTAGGATTAAATGTACCCTTACCGCCGCATCTCTGGCAAGTTTTGGAGGTGCTTATAGTACCGAAGGGTGTTCTTTGCTGAATGTTTATCTGACCTCTGCCGTTACAGTCGGGGCAGGTTTGCGGGGATGAACCCTTTGCCGCTCCGCTGCCTGCACACTCATCGCAGACTTCAATTCTTTGAAAATCAATTGTTTTACTGCAACCCTTTGCGGCTTCTTCGAATGTGATATAAGCATTGGTCTGAATATCATTACCTCTGCGCGGAGCATTGGGGTTGGAACGTGAGTTTCCGCCACCGCCGAAACCGCCAAAGAAGGAACCGAAAATATCACCTAAATCAAAATCCATTCCGTCGCCGAAGCCACCGAAACCGCCGCCTTGACCCGCTCCGTAGCTGGGATCAACACCTGCAAAGCCGAAACGGTCATACTTCTCTTTCTTTTCGGCATCGGAGAGAATTTCGTATGCCTCGTTTATCTCTTTGAACTTAGCCTCAGCATCCTTGTTGTTGGGGTTAAGGTCGGGATGATATTTTTTCGCAAGCTGACGGTATGCTTTTTTTATTTCATCGGGTGTTGCGCTTTTCTGTACGCCCAACACCTCGTAATAATCACGTTTATCTGCCATATACGGATTCCTTTCCTATAGGAATATTCCGCCAAAGACGGCTCCCGGTAGGAGGAACCGTCTTTGAGGAAATTATCAATTAGTCAACATCTGTGAAGGGTGCTTCCTGATATCCGTCATCAGCGCCTGCAGCCGCATTGGGGTCGAAGCCTGCACCCATATTGTTGGGGTCGAAGCCTTCAGCTCCGCCTGCAGCCTTATAGAGCTTTTCTGAAATCTCATAGAACTTAGCCTGAAGAGCTTCCTGCTTTGATTTGATAAGCTCTATATCCTCGCCCTTGAGAGCCTCTTTGAGGTCGTCAATCTTAGCATTGATGTCGTTCTTGTCGGCATCGTCGAATTTATCACCGTTATCTGCAATAAGCTTTTCGCACTGGAATACCATCTGGTCAGCACCGTTGCGAACATCAACAGCTTCTTTGCGCTTTTTATCCTCTTCTGCAAACTGCTCAGCCTCTTTAACTGCACGGTCAATATCATCCTTGCTCATATTTGAAGAAGCGGTGATGGAGATTGACTGCTCTTTACCTGTGCCGAGATCCTTTGCGGAAACGTGAACAATACCGTTAGCATCAATGTCGAAGGTAACTTCGATCTGAGGAGTGCCGCGGCGTGCGGGAAGAATACCGTCAAGGTGGAACATACCGAGGGTCTTGTTATCCTTTGCAAATTCTCTTTCACCCTGAAGAACATGGATTTCAACAGATGTCTGGTTGTCCGCGGCAGTTGAGAATACCTGGCTCTTCTTTGTGGGAATAGTTGTATTTCTTTCGATAATCTTTGTGCAAACACCGCCGAGAGTTTCAATACCGAGTGAAAGGGGAGCAACGTCGAGAAGAAGGAGACCTTCAACATCGCCGCCGAGAACACCTGCCTGAAGTGCGGCACCTATTGCAACACATTCATCGGGGTTGATGCCCTTGAAGGGTTCTTTGCCTGTGTAGGATTTAACTGCATCCTGAACAGCGGGAATTCTTGAAGAACCGCCTACCATAAGAATCTTATCAATTTCGGAAACCTTAAGACCGGAGTCGGAGATTGCCTGACGAACGGGACCCATTGTTGCTTC
>CAZCQI010000105.1:0-5834 GCA_964500795.1 uncultured Eubacteriales bacterium | reverse complement strand
AGTTCTCGACGCGAGTCCTCGAGCGTCGTGGAAGCGTAAGCTTTCATTGACACACACTATCCTATACAATTAACGATATTCAGGAGCAATTTTTATTCCTTTTGCTCTTGCGTCACATACATTGTTTATGATATACCGAGCTTTTTCAATATCTTTATTAACTTCTGTGTTATCAAATCTTAATACGTAAAAGCCTGAGCTTTCGAGATATTCCGTTCTCTTTTGTCCATTTTTACTCCTTTGGTTTGTCGGTGCGGAAAGTTATTACAATTGAATCTTGCGATTCAACGACGCTCGAGGGCTCGCGTCGAGAACTCTCCACCGCCCGACAAACTGTATCTAACGACTTTACAATAGGCTCGCTTGGTACAAAATTCAATAGGTTAATATATTTCAAGGCGGTCCCCCTCTCTTCGAAGAGAGGTCTGCACTCACCTTTACTTTATTCTTCTATGGCACATTTTCACGCCCTGAACTTGCCGCTTACGCTGCGCTCAAGACCGTACCCTACAGGTGTGGTTCGCCGTCAGTAAAATCGAACGGGAACAACGGTACGGTCAAGACCGTACCCTACGGATGTGATTCGCCGTTAGTAAAATCGAACGGGAACAACTAATGGTGCATATACCGCACCTGGTGGTGTAGGCTGTTCCGATGCTGCACACTTATTGGTGGTTATTTATATATTTTGTCAAGTATCTCTATCGCGTGGGCGATACAGCCCTCGTTATTAGACCGTGTAACATACTTTGCAACGCTGAGTGCTTCCTGTGAGCCGTTTTCGGGGACGAAGCCACCGTTTGATGCAACGAGCATTTCAACATCGTTGTAGCCGTCGCCTGCGGCGTAAGTATCTTTAGGGTCGCAACCGAGAGCTGCAGCAAGCTTCAAAAGCCCCGTACCTTTATCTACACCTTTTTTTAAAACCTCAACATAATCTCCGGTTGTTTTGAGATAATTTATTTCGGGGTGCTTGTTTAAAATTTCCTGCACACCCATTGAGCAACCGATAGCGGCTATCATTACCTTGGTCCAGGGTCGGGGCGCATCTTCCGGGGAGTTTACAATTTCAAAATCAATTCCCTGACTTGTAAAATGCTGCCGGGAATGAGAGCTGAGATTTACGGCGCAAACCTTATTAAAATTATAAAATTCAACGGAAACCTCAGGGAAATGCTTTAAAATATCATTTATTGCGTCTAACCCTTCGTCACCGATAGCATCGTCAAAAATAACTTCATTGTTTTCATAATCGTAAGCCATTGCGCCGTTGCCTAAAAGCACCGGCGCGTTTATATATTCGGCACTGTAAAGATGAAAGCCCTGATAAATTCTTCCCGTGCAAACGGTGAATTTACCGCCTTCGCGCATAAAATATTTAATAGCGTCTTTGACATCTTCGGTTATAACGCCGTCATCATTTTTTAATGTGCCGTCAAAGTCGCTTGCAAGTAAAACATTTTGGAATTTCATAATATCACCGAGAGCATTATATCAAAAACTGAGCGGTGTTTCAATATTAAACAGCGTTTTGTATAAATAAAAGGCGTTGTATTTGTATATTTTCTATCAAAAACGGTTCGAAAAATCTTGATTATGGATATCGGTAGTGGTATAATTGCTTTGTTATTTTTCTGTTTGGAGGTATTTGCATGCTCATTTTAAAAGATGGTTATAAGTCAACTCTCTCAATGAGAGATACTCAAAGAGCAATTAAGCTCACGAGGGATGTATTCCAAAATAATCTTTGCGCAGCACTTAACCTTGAAAGAATTTCAGCTCCGCTTTTTGTTACAAAATCAAGCGGACTTAACGATGACCTCAACGGTTTTGAAAGGGCAGTATCATTTGATGTTAAGGATATGCCTGAGGATGGTGAGGCGGTTATAGTTCATTCTCTTGCAAAGTGGAAGAGAACCGCTCTGAAAAAATACGGCTTCAAGGCAGGCGAAGGACTTTATACGGATATGAACGCTATTCGCCGTGATGAAGAGATGGATAACCTTCATTCAATTTATGTTGATCAGTGGGATTGGGAAAAGGTTATAAACCGTGAGGACAGAACTGAAGAATTTCTTAAGCAAACAGTTATTAAAATCGTAAATGCTCTTTGCGATACCCTTGATACCGTTAAAGAGAGGTTTCCTACCGTTTCTACCGAAATCAACAGAGATGTTCATTTCATTACAACTGAAGAGCTTGAGGATATGTACCCCGATTTTACTGCCAAAGAGCGTGAAAAAGCGGTTGCAAAAGAATACGGCACTGTTTTTGTTATGAAAATAGGTGAAAAGCTTAAAAGCGGCAAACCCCATGACGGCAGGGCTCCGGATTATGACGATTGGCAGTTAAACGGAGATATTATCATTTACAACGAAGTCCTTGAGGATGCTTTTGAAATTTCCTCAATGGGTATAAGAGTTGATGAAAAATCCCTCGATTATCAGCTTAAGGCTTCGGGCAAGGATGAAAGAAGAGCATTTGATTATCATAAACAGATTCTTGACGGTACACTTCCCCTTACAATAGGCGGCGGTATAGGTCAGTCAAGAGTATGTATGCTTCTTTTGGGTAAGCTTCATATCGGTGAGGTTCAAGCCTCCTTATGGCCTGAGAAAATGAAAAAAATCTGTGCTGAAAACGGCGTGAATCTTTTATAATAAAATTTTGAAGGTGAAAAAGTGGATAGAAGAGAAGATATAAGAAACGTTGCAATTATTGCCCATGTTGACCACGGCAAAACTACACTTGTTGACCAGCTTCTTCATCAAAGCGGTATTTTCCGCTCCAATGAGCAGGTTGATGAACGCGTTATGGACTCAAACGACCTTGAAAAGGAGAGAGGAATCACAATCCTTTCAAAGAATACGGGCGTTCATTATAACGGTGTAAAGATAAATATTGTAGATACTCCCGGCCACGCTGATTTCGGCGGTGAGGTTGAGCGTATTATGATGATGGTTGACGGTGTTCTTTTGCTTGTTGATGCATTTGAAGGCTGTATGCCCCAGACGAGATTTGTTCTTAAAAAGGCTCTTGCGCTTGGCAAAAAAGCAATTGTTGTTATCAATAAAATCGATCGCCCGGGAGCAAGACCGCTTGAGGTTATTGATGAGGTTCTTGATTTGTTTATTGAACTCGGTGCAAACGACGAGCAGATTGAGTTTCCTGTTGTTTTTGCATCTGCCCGCGACGGCTATGCTTCTCTTGACCCTGAGGTTCGCGAGGGAGATATGAGACCTCTTTTTGAATCTATCCTTGAAAATATCGACCCGCCCTGCGGTGACTTGAACGGTCCTCTTCAGCTTCTTTTCTCCAGCCTTGATTACGACGATTATCTCGGCAGAATCGGCGTGGGCAGAGTTGAACGAGGCAGTGTAAAAGAAGGTCAGCAGGTTGTTCTTTGTAAGCAGGATGGTTCAACTCAGAATGTTAAGGTAGTTAAGCTTTATAATTTTGAGGGGCTCCAAAGAGTTGAATGTCAGGAAGCTAAAATGGGCGATCTTGTTGCAGTTTCGGGTATTACAGAGCTTAATATCGGCGAAACAGCCTGCGATAAGGAACACCCCGAGCCGCTTCCCTTCGTTAAGATTGACGAACCTACCATTTCAATGAACTTTATGGTTAATGACAGCCCCTTTGCAGGTCAGGAGGGTAAATTCGTTACCTCCCGTAATATACGTGCAAGGCTTTTTAAAGAGGTTGAAACAAACGTAAGTATGCGTGTTGAAGAAACCGATACTACCGATTCCTTTAAGGTAAGCGGAAGAGGCGAGCTTCATCTTTCCATTCTTATTGAAACTATGCGCCGTCAGGGATATGAATTCCAGGTTTCACGCCCTCAGGTAATTTATAAAAAAGGCGCAGACGGTGAGCTTCTTGAGCCTATGGAGCTTCTTATTGTTGAGGTTCCCGAAAGCTATGTGGGTTCCGTTATGGAAAAGATAGGCTCCCGTAAAGGCGAGCTTGAAAATATGGATGTGCGTGACGGCGGCTCAACTCATATCGAATTTAAAATACCTGCCCGCGGACTTATCGGATACCGTTCCGAGTTTATGACCGATACGAACGGTAACGGTATTATGAATAATCTTTTTGCAGGCTATGAGCCATACAAGGGCGATATTCAGATGCGTGAGCGCGGTTCTATCGTTGTTCATGAAACGGGCGAAACAACAGGCTACGGTCTTTTCAATACTCAGGACAGAGGAAGGCTTTTTGTCGGTCCCGGTGTTCCTGTTTATGAAGGAATGATAGTAGGCGAGTGTGCAAAAAACGAGGATGTAGTTTGCAATGTCTGCAAGAAAAAACAGATGACAAATACACGTGCTTCAGGTAGTGACGATGCTCTTCGTCTTGTTCCGCCCACGATTCTTTCACTTGAACAGTCTATGGAATTTATCGGCGACGACGAGCTCGTTGAAATAACTCCTCAAAGCATCCGTCTGAGAAAACGAATACTCTCAAAAGAAAAACGAATGAAACAGCAGTTCGGACATAAATAAAAGAAAAACTCTATTCCTCATAATTTATATGAAGAATAGAGTTTTTTTGGAGCCGGTGAACAGAATCGAACCATCAACCTATGGTTGTATTTAAGGATAACAGATAAAACCATATTTTCGGTATATTTTGTAACGAATGTTGATAAAGTGACTCTTTGGAGATATAATATATATGAAGTGGCTCTTTAGAGATAGTTGTAAGGAGGGGTTATATGAGTAAGGTTATTTTATATCACGGTTCAAATGAAAAAATTGAAAAGCCTGTTTTCGGCAAAGGTAAGACATATAATGATTATGGTCAAGGCTTTTATTGTACCGAACATATCGAACTTGCGAAAGAATGGGCATGCAATGAAGGTGTTGACGGTTTTGCAAATGAATATGAAATTGAAACTGACAGCTTAAAAATACTCAATTTATCATCCGATGATTATACAATTCTTCATTGGCTTGCTCTTTTAATGAATTACCGCAAATTGCGTTTGTCAACTCCTGTTATGCGTAGGGGTACAGAATGGTTAAATGAACATTTCCTGATTGATATCAGCGACTATGATTTAATAATTGGTTATCGTGCCGATGATTCATATTTCTCATTTGCAAGAGCGTTCGTAAGTAATGAAATTTCTTTAAGTCAGTTAAATTATGCAATGAGGCTTGGTAAACCGGGTGAACAGTATGTTTTGAAATCAGAAAAAGCATTTGAACAGATAAAGTTTAAATCTGCTGAATTAGCAGATAATACTATTGATTATGCCAAAAGAAAAATGAGGGACGACGAAGCAAGGCACGCTTTTTTTGAAGAACTTGAAAAAGATGATGTTAACGGCATTTATATGAGAGATATTATCAGAGAGGAAATGACAAGCGATGATGCACGCTTACGATCAAATCTATCTTGATGATGCAATGAAAAATCTGGGGGAAGCATTTGATTATTCGGAAACCGTCTTAAATATAACTATGGATGAATTTCTTGATATGTTTATTATAAGCGGTATTGCTCAGCAGTTTGCATCAGGTGTTCCAAAATTTGTTCCAGGCCTTTCAGGAACGGAACTTGTATGGGATGTATTGCACCGCACAGGAAAGAATATAGATTTTCCTGCACCTAAAACAGAGTACGATTATTCTCCTGAGTATTGGTGCGGTTGGATTTTGGCTTATTATCAGTGGTACATCGGCAAAAGCTTTAAGGAAATAAAAAAATATCTTCCTATGAGTGAGATTTATAAGTTATATCCTACCCTGCACGAAGCATCAGAGGAAAAATTTGTTGATGTCGCGAATTCTATACTTGAACGCAAAAACTTACCTACAAAATTACAG
>CAZCQI010000104.1:0-5895 GCA_964500795.1 uncultured Eubacteriales bacterium | reverse complement strand
CGATAACCTCATCACCCTCTTTAAGAGTGATAGCTTTAACACCGCTTGCAGTTCTTCCCAAAGGTCTTGCATCATTTTCATTGAAACGGATGCACATACCTTTTTTGGTAGCAACAAGTAAGTCATCATTACCCGAGGTAAGCTTTACCCAAGCCAATTCATCATCATCACGAAGGTTAACGGCAATAATACCGTTTCTTCTGGTATTTTTGTAAATATCAAGAGAAGAGCGTTTAATAAGACCCTTCCTTGTAACCATACAAAGATACATACCCTCGTCTTCTTTGGGAACTTTTATCATTGCAGAAACCTTTTCACCGTTTTCAAGAGGGAGAATATTAACTATATTTGTGCCTCTGCTGGTTTTACTGCCCTCGGGGATTTCGTATCCTTTAAGCTTATATGCTCTGCCGCGTGTGGTATAGAACATTATATAGTCATGAGAGGATGCAATAAACATAGTTTCGGCATAGTCATCCTCACGCCTTGTCATACCCTTAACGCCTCTGCCGCCACGATTTTGTGTTGAGAACAAATCAACAGGCTGACGTTTGATATAACCCATATTTGTATATGTGTACATACATTTTTCTTCAGGAATAAGGTCTTCAATATCAACCTCGCCGCTTATATTTTCAATAGCAGTTCTTCTGGGGTCAGAATATTTTTTGCTGATAACCGAAAGCTCATCCTTTACAATACCGAGAACTCTGTCATGTGAAGCAAGAATTTCTTCAAAATTCTTAATTTTATCTTTAAGCTCATTTAATTCATTTGTAATTTTAAGAATTTCAAGACCTGCCAACTGACCTAAGCGGAAAGCAACGATTGCTGTTGCCTGAGGTTCATCGAAATCAAATTTTTCCATAATGGCGGCTTTGGCTTCTGCCTGACCGCCTTTGCAGGCGCGAATTGTTGCAATAATATCGTCAACAATATCAATAGCCTTAGCAAGACCCTCTAAAATATGTGCTCTTTCCTGAGCTTTTTTAAGGTCATACTGTGTTCTTCTTACAATAACGTCACACTGGTGGTCAATATATTTTTGAAGAATTTCTTTAAGAGTAAGAATTTTAGGCTGACCGTCATCAAGCGCAAGAAGAATTACACCGCATGTTGACTGCAATTGTGTATAAGAAAATAATTTATTAAGTACGACCTGTGCATTTGCATCACGCTTGATATCAATTTCAATATGCATACCTGTTTTATCGGAAGAATAGTCATTGATATCGGAAA
Organism: uncultured Eubacteriales bacterium; assembly: GCA_964500795.1. Classification (GTDB taxonomy): domain Bacteria; phylum Bacillota; class Clostridia; order Oscillospirales; family Acutalibacteraceae; genus DTU089. Next base: position 4,656 of record CAZCQI010000104.1, on the reverse strand, counting down.
TACCCTCAACTCTCTTATCTTTAACAAGGTCTGCAATTGATTCAATAAGTCTTGCTTTGTTTACCATATAAGGAATTTCGGTAACGATAATTTTAAATCTGCCGTTTTTACCCTCTACAATTTCACATTTTGCACGGACTACAACCTTTGCTCGCCCTGTAGCATAAGCGGCTCTTATTCCTGCTCTGCCCATAATGATACCGCCCGTGGGAAAGTCGGGACCTTTGATGTGTTCCATAAGGTCCTCAAGCTCTGCATCGGGGTTATCAATAAGACATTCAATGGCACCGCAAACCTCACCTAAATTGTGAGGGGGAATGTTTGTTGCCATACCTACGGCAATACCCTGAGAACCGTTTACAAGAAGATTGGGAAATCTGGAAGGTAAAACGGTAGGCTCTTTAAGACGGTCATCATAGTTAGGAATAAAATCTACGGTATTTTTTTCAATATCCGTAAGCATTTCGAGAGCCATTTTGCTCATTCGGGACTCTGTATAACGGTAAGCAGCAGCAGGGTCTCCGTCAACGGAACCAAAGTTACCGTGACCGTCAACAAGAACATATCTCATTGAGAAATCCTGAGCCAAACGTACCATTGCATCATAAACGGATGCGTCACCGTGAGGATGATATCTACCGAGAACGGAACCAACCGTATCTGCGCACTTTCTGTACGCTTTATCGGGAGTAAGGTTATTCTCATACATAGTGTAGAGAATTCTTCTGTGAACGGGTTTAAGACCGTCACGAACATCCGGAAGAGCACGGGAAGTTATAACGGACATTGAATAATCAAGGAATGCCGTTCTTACTTCTTTATTTATTTCAACATTTATAATACGCTGATTTTCATAAGGGTCGGGAAGATTATTAATTCCCTGAGTGACGCCTTCGGTTTTTTCATTAAATTCGTCCATCTTTAAATCCTCCCTTTCTTAAATATCAAGATTCTTAACGAACTTTGCATTTTTCTCAATAAATTCACGGCGAGGTTCAACCTTGTCACCCATAAGAATTGAGAAGGTTTCGTCTGCTTGTTCGGCATCTTCTATTGTAACTCTGAGCATAAGTCTTGTTTCAGGGTCCATAGTTGTTTCCCAAAGCTGAGAAGGATCCATTTCACCAAGACCTTTATAACGCTGAATTGAGAAGCCTGTACCCATTTCAGCCATTATTTTATCGCGCTCCTCATCAGAGTATGCATACTGATGCTTCTGACCTTTACTTATTCTGTAAAGTGGGGGCTGAGCAAGATAAACGTGACCTTCAGTAATAAGCTTAGGCATATATCTGAAAAAGAATGTGAGAAGAAGAGTTCTGATGTGAGCACCGTCAACGTCGGCATCTGCCATAATGATAATTTTATCGTACCGGAGCTTACTTATATCAAAATCTTCACCGATTCCTGTTCCCAAAGCAAGAACGATAGGAGTAAGCTTATCATTACCGATAACCTTATCAACTCTTGCTTTTTCTACATTGAGCATTTTACCCCAAAGAGGAAGAATTGCCTGGAACATTCTGTCTCTGCCAAGCTTTGCAGAACCACCCGCAGAATCACCCTCAACGATATAAACCTCTGTTCTGACAGCATCTTTTTCAATACAGTCAGCGAGCTTGCCCGGAAGAGAGTTACTTTCAAGTGCTGATTTTCTTCTTGCACTGTCTCTTGCTTTTCTTGCGGCTTCCCTTGCTCTTGAAGCATCAAGAGCCTTTGAGAAAATTGCTTTTGCTTCTGAAGGATTTTCTTCAAAATATGTAGAAAGCTTTTCATAAACACACTTTGAAACAAGAGGTGTTATGTCTGTATTACCAAGCTTACCCTTTGTCTGTCCTTCAAACTGTGCTTCTGTAAGCTTAACGCTGATAACGGCTGTAAGACCTTCACGAACATCATCACCTGAAAGATTCTTATCGTTATCCTTTAAAAGCTTATATTTTTTGCCGTAATCATTAAAAACTCTCGTAAGAGCGGTTTTAAAGCCGTTTTCGTGAGTACCTCCGTCAATAGTTCTTACGTTGTTTGCAAAGCTCAATATAAGCTCATTGTAGCTGTCATTGTACATAAGAGCAATATTAGCTTCTCTGTCACCACTGACAGCAGAAAAATGAATAGGCTTTTCGTGAAGAGGTGAAAGACCTCTTTTATTGGTTTCAAACTCAACAAATGAGGAAATACCGCCCTCAAAGCAGTAAACTTCTTTTTTTATTTCTTCTTCACGCTTGTCAGTAAGAGAAATTGAGAGACCCGCATTAAGGAAAGCTTGTTCACGAAGACGTCTTTCGAGAACTTCAAATTCATAAACCGTGGTTTCTGTAAATATTTCGGGGTCAGCTTTGAAACGAATAAGGGTACCTGTTTCATTTGTGTCACCGATAACCTTAAGATCGCAAGTGGGGTTACCTCTTTCAAAACGCTGATAATGAACGTGACCTTCCTGAGAAACCTCAACCTCAAACCACTCGGAAAGAGCGTTAACAACTGATGAACCGACACCATGGAGACCGCCCGAAACCTTATAACCGCTGCCGCCGAATTTACCGCCTGCGTGAAGAACCGTTAAAACAACGGTAACCGCCGGAAGTCCCTGTTGCTCGTTTATACCGACGGGAATTCCTCGTCCGTTATCACGAACGGTAATAATATCGTCCGGAAGAATTTCAACCTCAATATGAGTACAAAATCCGGCAAGAGCTTCGTCGATAGAGTTATCCACAATTTCATATACAAGATGATGCAGACCCTTAGGACCGGTTGAACCTATATACATACCCGGTCTTTTTCTTACAGCTTCAAGTCCTTCAAGAACCTGAATTGCGCTGGCATCATATTTTTCTGTTACCGCAGTGTCGATTGTGTCACTTTCATCTATAACAACTGCGTTTTCCAAAGCTTCCTCTCGAAGCTCCTCCTCGGTTTTAATGATATTTTCGTCCAAAATACTGACCTCCGTAGAAGATTCAAAATAAATATATAATAATAATTTATTTACGTAATAAGTTTAATTCACCTGACCCGAATCAATTCTTTTCATTATCGTTCCGACAGATACGGGTGAAATAAATACCCTTTCCCCTTTTGGTGTTTTACAAATTATGAATGATTTAGGTAACTCAAAAGGAGAAACATTAACAACAATTTTTCTTTTTTCAGCATTATTGAGAAAATCTACGGTTTTTTTCATTACCGTGGTATTTTCCATATCAAATATGCCTATTATTTCTTTATCAATAATTACGGTGTCTTCTCCGATATGTATAAACATCAGACAATTTCACCGTCCTTAATAAGAAAAGAGCTTCCGCCGCACATTCTGAGAACCTGTGACGGATCACAGCAGGTAAGAAAAACCTGTCTGTCAATTATATGATTTAAAATATAATCCTGCCTTTTTTCATCAAGCTCGCTCATAACATCGTCAAGAAGAGCAACGGGAGTTTCACCCGTAACTTTTTTTATGATTTCCGACTCCCCTAATTTCAACGCCAAAGCACAGGAACGCTGTTGCCCTTGAGAAGCAAAGCTTCTTGCACTGACTGAATTTATTTTAATTTCAAGGTCATCCCTGTGAGGACCTACAGATGTAGATTTACAAATAATATCTTCTTTTCTTGCTTTTTTCAGATTTTCTTTTTCTGAAAGATACAAATCATTTAAAGAAATATTTTTATCCATTGAATTTGTTCTTGAATAAGAAACCGAAAAGGCTTCCTTATTTTCAGAAATACCCGAATAAATTTCTCTGCTGTATTTGGAAAGTAAATCTATGTATTTAAGCCTTTCTGAAATTACGGCTGCTGAGCATTTTGCAAGTCTGTCTTCCCAGATATCAAGTAAATCGTAAATATCGGGGCTCATACATAAATCCTTTAAAAGAGCATTTCTTTGAATAAGAGCTCTTTTAAAATTTGCAAGCTGCTCCGCGTAAGAGGGCTTTAATTCACAAAGAGCAGTATCTAAAAATTTTCTTCTTGCCGAAGGCCCGTCTTTTATTAAAGAAAGATGAACCGGTGAAAAAATAACCGCGTAAAATGTACCTATAAGCTCAGCTGAAGAGCGCAAGCTTATTCCGTTATGAGAAACGTTCTTTTTCTTTTCACTGAAAATTATTTCAGACTTTTTTTCACGGATATTATCGGAAAAAGCTAAATTTATTTTTGCAAATTCTTCTCCGAATTTAATAAATTCGGCATCCTTTGCTCCCCTGAAGCTTTTGCAGCCCGTAAAAAGCCATATACTTTCAAGGATATTTGTTTTTCCCTGAGCATTTTCGCCGTAAATTACATTTACACCTTTATCAGCGGAAAGACTTAATTCAGATATATTTCTGAAATTTTTAATTTTAACAGAATCTACTGTCATAAATCCTCCGTTTTTACTGAAAATAAGTTATTTTATATCATAAATAACTCTTTCGTATTCTGCAAAATCTCCCGAACGGAGCTTTTTGCCGCGCATAGTGCAAACTTCACCGTTTACCTTAACTTCGCCTTCTTGAATTACAATTTTTGCGTGCCCGCCCGTATTTACAACGCTTACGTTTTTTAAAAGGTCATCAAGCCTTATATAATCGCCTTTTAAAAAGAACTCTTTGTGTTCTTTGGGCGCAACTTTTACTTTAATTTTCATTTTTCTGTATTCTTTCAAAAGTTT
>CAZCQI010000103.1:0-5939 GCA_964500795.1 uncultured Eubacteriales bacterium | reverse complement strand
CGCTGTCGCGCACGGCACCGCCCACGCAGTATGCTTCATAGCCTGCGCTTTCAAGACGGTTTATTATGAGTTTGACGTTTTCGGGAATGTTAAGTTTCATTACTGCAGACCTCATATACTATTATATTATATATTATGGGCATAAACGGAAGATCTGTCAACAAAATTTACATTTTGAAAGAAAAAAACCGCAAAAAAGGTCGGAAATGTTACAGTTTGTAATTTCTGCACTTTTTACAAAACACGTTTGAAAACAGTTGTCGGATTTCAGTCAAAATGGACTTTTTGTGACGGATTTTGCAGTTTCGCGTTCATAACCTTTGTGAAATGTATACAAAAAGTGATTTTTGATTTATTTGACTTTACAAAAACTTTGGGTATAATACCTGTTGCCATCGGATAAAACGGTTAAGGGAGAATTTTTTCTCCCGCAACCAACGGCTGTTTTGCCTGCAGTATTGAACCGAAACTTTGGCAATTCGGTACGCTATTGCGGACAAAAAAGCCTACAACTGCAGTCTTTTTTGAGGCAGAAGCCTCGAACTGTTAGGAAAGGCTGTGTGTCTAAGGAGATTTATACCATGACAGTTAGAAAAATAGGCGAAACGGCAGTGCGCTCACCGCTTAAAAGAGTTGCGCTTTTGTTATTGGCAATGCTCTTTTTCGTTTCAGTTACCGCTTTCGCCATACCGCCCGTAATGTACGATGTTACAATTTACGACGGTGACTCGGTAATCAGTATTTCAACTGCTGAGACCGATGCGCAGAAAATCCTCGAAGATGCGGGTATCAATGTAAATGAAGCTTACGGTGATACAGTAAGCCTTGAGGCATTTACCGGCGAGGATGAAAGTGCAATTATCATAAAAAGAGGCGTTGAGGTTTATATTGAAAGCTTTGACGGCACATCACATACCGTATATGCATCCGGCGTTGTAAGCGATGCGATAGAAAAGGCAGGCATTACACTCCCCGAGGGTACGGCGCTGAACTATTCAGCGGATGAGGTTCTTTTTGACGGTATGACAGTTGAGATTTACGGTATCTATACCGTTACCCTTACAGTTGACGGCGAAAGCCTTACAAAGAAGGTTTCCGGAAAGACTGTTGAAGATGCCGTTGATGCGTTTGAGGTTCACCTTTCAGAAAACGACTATACTGAGCCGGCTCTTACAGAGGAGCTTTCTGAGGGTATGAAAGTAGATGTTTTCAGAGTTACTCTTAAAGAACGCACCGAAACAGAAGCAGTTTCTTACGAAACAGAAATCAAATATTCGGATTCATACAGCGAGAATTATTCAAAGGTTCTTGAAGACGGTGTTGACGGTACAAAATCAGTTGTTTACGAGGATGTATATGTAAACGGTGAATATGCAGGTTCCTCAGTGAAATCCGAGGAGGTTATTACTGAGGCTGTCAATCGGGTTATTCAGGTGGGAACAAAAGTTATCACCAATCCCACCTCTATTCCTACAAATTCACCCATCAGTGAAATGACAATGCCTTCATACCTTGAAATCGGTTCCAACGGTATTCCCACAAGCTACAAATCAGTAATAAATGCTAAAGCTACCGCATACTGTATCCCCGGGGGAACTACCTCAACGGGTAAAAAGGCTCAAACCGGTTACATTGCGGTTGACCCTAATGAAATTCCCTACGGAACAGAAATGTATATCGTATCTGCCGATGGTAAATATGTTTACGGCTACTGCATAGCAGCAGACACGGGAAGCTATATTTATGATGTTGATTGGACTGTTGACCTGTTTATGAATTCAAAAGGGCAGTGCAAAAATTGGGGCAGAAGAGATATTATTATTTATGTACTGTAATGCGCCCTTAAAAAAGTCAGAACACAGACACTTATCAAAACGATAGGTGTCTTTTTTATTTTAAACAAAACGAGCAGGCTTTTCGTATCTCAATGAGTTTTCCCTCTTTTTACGGAAAAAATATAAGGTAGTCAGGGCTTTACAAAATAAACACCTTTGAAAGGATATTTCGATATGCTTATTCCGATTTTACTTTTTGCAGTGGGATTGATTGTGCTTGTTAAGGGCGGAGATTGGTTTGTGGACGGCGCAACGGGCATTGCTCATAGGTTTCATCTTCCCGAAATTTTAATCGGTGCCACGGTTGTTTCCGTCGGGACAACACTTCCCGAGGTTATGGTTTCCGCTACATCTGCCTTCAGCGGCCACGGCGAAATGGCATACGGGAATGCTATAGGTTCAATTATATGCAACACTGCATTGGTTGCGGCGGTTACTGTGGCGGTGCGTCCCGGGAAGGTTGAGCGCAAAGCATTAAAACTGCCCGTTATTTTTTTCTTTATTGCGGCGGCTTTTTATATAATAGTTGCGTACCTTTTCGGCTGTTTTACACGAACTGTGGGATTGGTGCTGTTAGGGCTTTTCACCTTGTATACGGTTTTATCCGTGCTCGAAACCCGCAAAGCTTCCCGAATAGCCCAACCCTTTTCGGAGGAACAACAGAATAAGAATGAAAATACCAACAAGAATTTAATAAAGGAAATTTTTCTTCTTGCAGCGGGTGTCGTGATGATTGCCGTGGGTGCAGAGCTTTTAGTGGATAACGGCACGGTAATTGCAGAGGGGTTGGGAGTACCGGAATCGGTTATCGCACTTACCTTCATAGCTTTGGGAACCTCACTTCCCGAGCTTGTTACGGCAATTACGGCTCTCGCTAAAGGTCACAACGATCTTTCCCTGGGAAACGTAATCGGCGCAAATTTCTTTAATCTTTCACTTGTGGGAGGTGTATCTGCCCTGGTTTCACCGTTTTCCGTTCCCGTCAATACCGAAATTGCAGGAATAAATTCAACACTTTTGATAGATATTCCCGTTATGCTTCTTGCTATGGCGTTCCTTACACTTCCGGCTTTGAAAAACGGGAAGCTGTCGAGAGCTCAGGGAATTGTTTTGTTAGGTGTGTATATTGCTTTTTGTATTGTGCAGTTTGTAATTTAAGCTTAGAAAAGTAAAATCAAACAAGAAAACACCCCGAGAATCCGAAAGACGGATTTTCAGGGCGTTTATTTTAAAATTTTATTTTGAAATTAAAAGAGAAATTAAAAATTATTTGTATTTTTCATACTCTCTATAAGTCTTTCGTACATCTCGGGAAGATCGATTTCGGCTTTCCAACCGAGTTTTTCCATTTTCTCGCCGCACAGCCTCATTTTCACTGCTGGTGCATAGCCGTATTTTAAAGCATCCTCGGGGATATCGAATACCACCTTTATTTTATTTCCGCTCATTTCTGCCACCAATTGCGCCATATCGCGAATCATAATGTTGGTGTTTTCGTTAGTGATGTTATATGCCTCGCCGTTTTCGCCGTTAAGAAGCAAAAACAAAAGCGCCGTTACACATTCCGAGGTATAGCAGTAGTTGCCGAAGGATTCGCCCGTTGTGTGAAGAATGATATCCTGACCGTTAATAAGGCTTCTGGCAAATTGAGAAAAAACGCGGTTTTCCGTTTTGGAGATTCCTGCACCGAAGGTCTGAGCAAGACGGGCTATTTTAACAGGCACACCGTACTCTGCACTGTAGCAGGAGCAAAGGCATTCAACCATACGCTTGCTTTCGGGGTAACAGCTTCTTACATTTAAAACATCAATATATCCGTAATCGTTCTCACGCACATATTCCTTACCCTCGGCAGGCTTACCGTATGCCTCCATTGAGGAAAGGTAAACCATACTTTCAACATTTTGCTTTTTTGCAAATTCAAGGATAGCGCGTGTGCCGTCAATAGCGGTCATTATGGTTTCAACAGGCTGCGTAACCATAACCTTTGAGTTAGTTACTGCCGCAGTGTGAATGATATAGTCTATATGAGCATCGGTTTTTATTTCTTCGCATATGTCACCCACCAAAAGAGTGATGTTTTCGCGTTCTGTAAGTTCACCGAATATGTTTTGCGCTTTCTCTGCATTGCGAACCGAAAGAAATATACCTATTTTTGTCCCGTGGATTCTGTTAACACAGCATAAAGCCCGCGTTATTGCGGCACCTACAAGACCCGTTGCACCTGTTATAAGGATATTTTTACCCTTAAAACGCTCCCAAGGAATTTGTGAAGCGGCTATATTTTCCAGATCCTCCTGTAAAACGGAGTCGTTTAAAACTTCTTTGTTCATTTGCTTACCTCGATTGTTTTTTTCTTTTTTGAATCAGTTTTGTTGTACCGTCGATAAAAACTTTGGCTATGATTGTGTATAAAAAGCACAATATTATATATACGGGCAATCTTGTGGCATAACGGGTAAGTCCGTCAATTGAAAGAACAACAACGCGTATGCCAAGCTGTGACAGAAACAAAGGGAAGCTGAATTCACCCAATTTCGCCCATATTTTACCTTTGAGCATATCTGCAAAATAACTTTTTTGACTAAAGGTTATGGTTGTTGCGATTGTAATGAGTATAAGGCAGCATAATTGCCGGTGAGCATTTATTTCGGAGTAGGAAAGATATATTGCTACAGCGAAACAAATAAATTCGAGGAACGTTAATCCCAATCGTTTCATTCGAGTAGGAACGTTTTGGGCACGGACCCTGTTGAATTCAAAACATATGCATCCGAGAGATATAAAACACAGGGCTCTGAGCAGACCGTTTTGGAAAATGCCGTTTCTGGGCCATACACTGGTGAAGGTATTAAATTGAGAATAAAGTTCGCCACCTATGAAAATGACCGCTAAAGGTCCGATAATATGTGTAAAAAGCGAATAGTTCTTTCTGAGAAACGGATAAATCATCAGCATGGCTAAAAGCATAGCCGAAATATACCACGCGGCGCCGTTCAGACCGGCGTTATAATAGTTGGCTTGTTGCAACATCAGAAGTTCCGGAATAGCCTTAAACATAACATCTAAAACCTTTGTTGAGGTGTATTGTTTTGCTATAGCCGTCATAATAAAAGTTGTAACCAGGAAAAAAACGTAATAAGGATAAATTGTTTTTATCTTGTTCTTTATAAATATAGCGGTTTGGGGACCAAGCTCTTTCATATCGGTTTCACCGAGTTTAAAGGCATTTGATGCCATAAGATATCCTGAAACTATAAAGAAAAATTCAACAAAAACAGCCCCACCCTCAAACAGAGGTGTTTGACTTTCGGCAAGCAGTCTGCCGTGGAACAATAATATGATTATCGCGCTGACAAAACGCATACAATCTATTCCACAGTTTCGTTTTTTCATTACAGCGGTACCTCCCGTCTTTACTGTTTATGTTAAAAATAGGATACGTTACCGTAAATTATATCATATTACAATATGCTGTGTCAATGTAGCCATGCATTTGTTTTGCGGTTTATTCAGTTTTACGCATAAAAACTGAATAAATATACATTCGGGGAGTTTTGTTTGTACGTCCGCCAATATAAAAATACACAAAAAAAGCCGTTGCTTTTTTCGCTTTTGTTGCAAAAAGGCGAAATTTTCCGCAAAAAGAATTATTTTATTAAAAGTGTTGACTTTTTTGCAACAAAGATGTATAACTATGCATATCGAATGAATATTTTTTGCAAAAGGTAGTTTAACCTTTTCAACGGAGGAATAAAAATGGATAAGAAAAATATTAAAAAAGTTGTTCTCGCTTATTCGGGCGGTCTTGACACTTCAATCATCATCCCTTGGCTTAAAGAAAACTACAACAACTGCGAGGTTATTGCAGTTTCCGGTAACGTGGGTCAGGCAAGTGAGCTTGAAGGTCTTGAAGAAAAGGCAATTAAAACAGGTGCTTCCAAAATTTATATTGAGGATCTTACAAAAGAATTTCTTGAAGATTATGTTTTCCCCTGTGTTCAGGCAGGTGCAGTTTATGAAGAGTATCTTCTCGGTACTGCTTTTGCCCGTCCTCCCATTGCTAAGAGAATTGCGGAGATTGCCATTGCCGAAGGTGCAGAT
>CAZCQI010000102.1:0-6042 GCA_964500795.1 uncultured Eubacteriales bacterium | reverse complement strand
AGCCCCATATTTTTAGGACCGAAGGCAATATCCTTATAAACAGTTGACTCAAAAAGCTGCTGCTCGGGATACTGAAAGCACAAGCCCACATTAAAGCGGCAGGAGCGTAAAAACTCCTTTGATTCAAAGATGTCTTTCCCTTCAAAGAGAACTTCACCAGAATCAGGCTTTAAAAGACCGTTAAGATGCTGAAGAAGCGTGCTTTTGCCCGATCCGGTATGACCGATAAGAGCAACTATCTCCCCTTGTTCAAAATCAACGGAAACTCCTTTAAGAGCACCTGTTTCAAAGGGAGTGCCTTTAGAATAGCCATATATTAAATTGTGCACTGAAAGCACGGACATTGTTTTAACCTCTGTTATCTGTAAATTCTTTAAATGCACTGACAAAATCATCCGCAGTGAGCGGAGAACCTTTTATATCAACACTGTTTTCTTTAAGGGCAAGAGCAAGCTCAAGCGGCTTTGGAACGGAAAGGCCTATTGAGCTGAGTAAATCGGTGTTTGAAAAAACCTCTTTGGGACTTCCGTCAAGACAAACGGCACCGTCATTCATAACAACAACCCTATCAGCAAGAACCGCCTCATCCATAAAGTGGGTTACAAGTATCACCGATATTCCCATTTCGTTTTTAAGCTTCAAGAGAGCGTTCATAACTTCTCTTCTGCCCTTGGGGTCAAGCATTGCGGTAGGCTCATCGAGAACGATGCAAGCAGTTTGCATAGCAATAACACCTGCAATGGCAACCCTCTGCTTCTGACCTCCCGAAAGGCGGTGGGGCTCGTGAGCACGGTATTCATACATATCAACAATTTTCAAGGCTTCATCTACGCGCCTGCGAATCTCATCCCTTGGTACGCCTAAATTTTCAGGACCGAAAGCAACATCATCCTCAACAATCGTTGAAACTATCTGATTATCGGGATTTTGAAACACCATTCCGACTTTACGGCGAATAGGCGTTTCATTCTCTTCGACAGAAGTGTCGTAACCATATGTTATTACTTCACCCGCCGTAGGAATATTGAGAGCGTTAATAAGCTTTGCCATTGTTGATTTACCTGAGCCGTTGTGACCGAGAACGCAGGTAAACTGCCCCTCGTAAAACTCAAGGTTCAAGCCCTTTAATGCATCGGTTTCCTCATCCGAATACCTGAAATCGACATTTTTAAATTCAATAATCTTATTTTTCATAATCCTTTTTCCAAACCGCAGTTGAACCGCAAGGAAGAACGAGACCCGTATCCGTAACATTCAAACCTATTTCATCGGCATCTGCTTTTCCTCCGAAGCGTTTTGCAACGGTTGAATTCAATATATAACTCATAACTGCGGGAGAAACACCGGCAGTATAAGAATTTATAAGCACGGCAAGAGCATTGTCGGAAAGAATTTCGCAACACTCATTGACAAAACCGTATATTTCATTTTCAAGCTTCCAGACCTCACCACCGGGACCTCTGCCGTATGAAGGAGGATCCATAATGATAATATCGTATTTATTGCCCCTTCTGATTTCACGGGCTACAAATTTCATACAGTCGTCAACTATCCAGCGCACACTTCTGTCGGCAACACCACTTGAAGCGGCATTCTCTTTAGCCCACTGAACCATACCCTTAGAAGCATCAACATGAACAACCGATGCGCCTTTTGAAAGTGCGGCAACGGTAGCGGCGCCCGTGTACCCGAAAAGATTGAGAACTTTAACATCCGTTCTGCCGCTTTTTTCTATTATTTCACCGACTAAATCCCAATTGCACGCCTGCTCAGGGAAAATTCCCGTATGCTTAAAGCCCATAGGCTTAAGATTGAATTTTAAATTCTTATAGCCAATTTGCCATACCTCGGGAATGGATTTATAGAACTGCCAAGAACCGCCACCCTGATTCGAGCGATAATATCGGGCGTGGGCTTTTTTCCACATAGGATTTCGCCGTTCAGTATTCCAAAGAGCCTGAGGGTCGGGGCGTATGAGGATTATATTCCCCCACCTTTCGAGGCGTTCGCCGTCAGAACAATCCAAAAGCTCATAGTCTTTCCAGCTGTCGGAAACTCGCATTAGAGTAATCTCTCCCTGATAACCTGCGCAATCTCCTGCGCAAGAACATTGATTTTTTCTTCATCTTTACCTTCAAGCATAACTCTTACAAGAGGTTCCGTTCCCGAAACACGCACAAGAACTCTGCCGTCGCCGCCGAGTTCTTTTTCAGCAGCTTCAATAGCTTTTTTAATTTCCTCATCTCTGGGGAATCTTGCCTTACCGAAATCGGAAACGCGAACATTTATAAGAACCTGCGGGAAAACATCCATAACAGAGGCAAGCTCAGAAAGCTTTGCTCCGGATTCTTTCATAACACAGAGAAGCTTAAGTGCAGAAAGCTCACCGTCACCGGTGGTAGCAAAATCCCCGAAAATAATGTGACCGGACTGCTCACCGCCGATTACATAATCATTTTCAAGCATATTTTCAAGAACGTAACGGTCGCCGACCTTAGTTTTTTCGCAGTTAATTCCGTTCTCTTCGCAAAACTTGAAAAAGCCCATATTACTCATAACAGTAACTACTGCCGTATTATTTTTAAGCTTATTTTTTGCCTTAAGATGCTTTGCGAAAATGGCAATAAGCTTATCACCGTCAACTACATTACCATTTTCATCAACTGCCAGGAAACGGTCAGCATCTCCGTCAAAAGCGAGACCCACATCACAATTGTTACGCACAACAAAATCCTGCAAAACTTCAAGGTGTGTTGAACCGCAATTTTCGTTTATATTGGTACCGTTGGGATGAGAGGAAATGAAGTAGCAGTCGTCACAAAGACCCATAAACAGCTGAGGAGCAATAATCGAAGAAGCACCGTTTGAGCAATCAACCGCAATTCTCAGACCGTTAAAATTCTTAAGTCCGTACTCTTCAAGCTCATCTTCTGCAATATTTGTAAGATAATTTGTATAATCAATTCGAGATGTCCTTGAACGAACAATTCTGCCGACCTCACCGCCTACCTTAACAGGAGGAACCTGGCTTTTATCAAGAATTATACTTTCAATCTCTTCTTCAAGAGCATCGGGAAGCTTATATCCGTTACCCTGAAAAATTTTGATACCGTTATATTCGCAAGGGTTATGTGACGCAGAAATCATTACAGCAGCGTCATACTCGTATTTTCTCACAAGATAAGCAACTGCAGGTGTGGGAATTTCGCCGAGAAGCATTACATCAGCACCCACAGAGCAAAGACCTGCCGAGATTGCAGATTCAAGCATCTGAGAGGAAGCTCTCGTATCCATACCTATAAGAACCTTGGGTCTTTTGCTTGTGTGTTTCGTAAGCACCATTGCCGCGGCTCTGCCTATCTGCATAGCAAGCTCACAGGTAAGCTCTGAGTTAGCAACACCTCTTGCACCGTCAGTTCCGAAAAGTCTGCCCAAAATAATCACTCCAAAAAATCAATTTTTAAGTATTAGAAAATAAAAATAAAAACTAAAAGGCTTCAAAAGTACCCTGTGCATCATCTTCCGAAACGCTAAGTCCCAGATGGCGATATCCTAAAGGTGTTACCTTTCTGCCGCGCGGTGTCCTTGCAAGGAACCCCAACTGCATAAGATACGGTTCGTACACATCTTCAATAGTAACGGATTCCTCACCTATCATAGCGGCAATCGTATCAAGTCCAACGGGACCGCCGTTATAATTTTCAATCATGGCTCTTAAAAGGTTTCTGTCCGTAAGGTCAAGACCGAGTTCATCAATTTCCATTCTTTTAAGGGCATTTTGCGCGGCTTCAACGGTTATTATACCGTTTCCCATTACCTGAGCATAATCGCGGGAACGCTTTAAAAGACGATTGGCAATACGCGGAGTACCTCTTGAACGGGAGGCAATTTCCAAAGCACCGTCATCCTCGATATCAATATTTAAAATCCCGGCACTGCGCTTTACTATACGCGCAAGCTCCTGGGGTGAATAAAGCTCAAGCCTTAAAATTACGCCAAAACGGTCTCTGAGCGGTGCGGAAAGCTGACCTGCACGGGTAGTTGCACCAACAAGAGTAAACTTTTTTAAGTCAAGCCTTATGGAACGAGCGGAAGGACCTTTACCGATAATAATATCAAGGGCAAAATCCTCCATTGCAGGATAAAGAACCTCTTCAATACTCCTTGAAAGGCGGTGTATTTCATCAATAAAAAGAATATCACCGTCATTAAGGCTTGTGAGAAGTGCCGCTAAATCACCGGGTTTTTCAATTGCGGGACCCGATGTTACACGAATCTGCACGCCCATCTCGTTGGCAACGATTCCCGCAAGAGTTGTTTTACCGAGACCGGGAGGGCCGTAGAGCAAAACGTGATCTAAGGACTCGTGACGTTTCTTTGCAGCTTCTATATAAATTTTCAGGTTTTCCTTAACCTTTTCCTGCCCTATGTATTCATCAAGAGCATGGGGACGAAGGGTGGTTTCAGTTTCGCTGTCATTTGCAATGTATTCCGGTGCGATAACCCTTTCTTCATCGGCTATGAAAAAATCATCCATAGTTTATCTCCTAAAATCTCAAAGTCATATTTTTAAGCGCACCCTTTATTAAATCCTCAACGGAAAGGGAGGGCGAAAGCTTACTCACCGCAACAGAAGCTTCGGTCTGAGAATAACCGAGAGCCGTAAGAGCGGCAATTGCTTCGGAAGTATTATTCATAGAATTAACGGCGCTGACGGCACCTGAAACATAACTGCTCTCTTCGGAAATAAATGAAGCATTTGAAATTTTATCTTTCAATTCCATAATAACCCTTTGAGCAAGCTTAGGTCCCACACCGTTTGCGGCGGTTATGGCTTTAGAGTCGCCCGAAGCCACCGCAACGGCAAAAGCATCGGGAGAAAGCTCCGAAAGTATTGCAAGAGCGGCTTTGGGACCGACTCCGGAAACACTTATAAGAAGCTTGAATGCATCTAATTCTTCATTACTTGCAAAACCGAATAAATCAAGCGCATCCTCGCGGACATTAAGATGAGTAAAAAGAGTAACTTCTCCGCCGATTGAAAGCTTAGAAAGCGTATTTCGGGTTGTAAAACATTTAAAGCCCACTCCGCCGCAGGATACTGCAACGGATTGTTCATCCTTATATATGATTTCACCTGTTAAACTGTAGAACATATTAACTCCTTTTTGCGGCATCCAAAATAATCGAACCGCTTGCGTGACCGTGGCAAATAGCAAGGGCAAGAGCATCTGCGGCATCATCGGGCTTAGGAATTTTATCAAGATGAAGAAACGTTCTTGTCATTTCCTGAACCTGAAATTTTTCTGCCCTGCCGTAGCCAACAATACTCTGCTTTACTTGCAAGGGGGTGTATTCAAAAATCGGTATCCCCGCCTGCTCAACCGCAAGCACGATTACTCCCCTCGCCTGAGCTACATCAATTGCAGTTTTTTGGTTGGTGTTAAAATACAAGCGCTCAATACTCACGGCATCAGGCTTGAATTTTTGGAGAAGCTCGGTAATATCGTCATAAATCTTTTTCAGCCTTTCGTTAAAAGGCATATCCTTATGAGTGGTAACGGCACCGTAGCCCAAAAGAGAAAAATCGCCTCTTTCATAACGAACAATTCCGCAACCCACGATAGCATAGCCGGGGTCGATACCGAATATTACCACGCACTCACCATCCTACCAATTCTAAATACCGCGGCAAGACACATTACCACAAATACTTTTCAGGATATTATAACACAGAACACACACAAATAGCAACAGAAAAATAGATTTTTATATAAGAAATAAATAGATTTTTATATAAGAAAGCTTGATTATTTTAAATCAGGGGCGGTTTGCTCCGCCAAGCTGTTGAACCACTCCGATTTATATTGTGTTTTCACAAAACGGTATGTAAAAATTTATCGTATTAGCTATTGAAAAACAAGGGAATTTATAGTATAAATGCTTAGGGAAATCTATGAGGAATAAAGAGTTCATAAGCAGAAAAATTTAAAAACCAAAAACGAGTAGATTTAGCCCGAAAACTAAATCTGCTCGTTTGTT
>CAZCQI010000101.1:0-6221 GCA_964500795.1 uncultured Eubacteriales bacterium | reverse complement strand
TATTCTTTTTCTTTCGGCAATTGAGTACCTGAAGGATGAAGAACGGGATTTATCACTTTTAAAACCTTTAGGAATAATTTTGGTCCTTTGGAATATTGCTAAATGGCTATTCAGTTGGTTTGGTGCGGAAGCAGACGGTGCGCTTCAGGTTGCAGATGTTCTTATATGCCTTGTTAATTTGTATTTCCATTTCCAGCTTCTTACCAATATGGCTTCAATTGCTTCAAAGTATCAACCGGAAGGTTTTGAACTTGATAAAAAACTTTTGCGCTACCGCACAGTACAAACAGTAATGCTGACGGCAATCAATTTTCTGACATATCTGTCGTTTTGGTTAACCGAGATAGCTCAGTATGTATCCATATTTATGGTTATTGTTTATATTATTGCAGGTATATGCCTGATGAAGGCGTTATTCGGTCTCAAAAAGTGTTTGCCGACAAATACAGAACCTGCATAAAGTCCGTAAGCTGACGGGAATTGAATCCCGTCAGCCTATGTTGAAAACCATTTCACATTTTTCTTTTATATGAAATTCCTCAAAATATCTGTTTTCCAAAGGAATCCATTTTTCTTTAAAAATTCGCAACGCGTTTTCGCCGTTGCGCTTTTTTATTCTTTCTTCCTGCATTTCACGGTCAGCTTCTAAAAAAATATGCAAATCATAAAAATCGAATAAATCGGGGTGGCAAGAATATGAACCCTCAGTAACAACAATTTTTTCGGGGGCTATTTTAACGGGTTCTTTAAAGCTTAAGGTTTCGCAATCGTACACTCTGTAAAATATATCTTCCTTATTTTTCAAAGGCAGAAGAACCTCTTTTAAAAAGCGTTCCCTGTGAACATTGCCGCCCGTTTCACTCAATCTCTCGGCAGTACGCATTTCAGGGGTTAAAAAGAAATCGTCCATATGAAAAACATTGCAGTTGAATTCCTCCGAAAGAGCCTTTGCAAAGGTGGTTTTCCCTGCGGCACAGTTGCCGTCAATTGCAATGAAAGCCCTGCCCTTTTCTTTCAGGATTTCATTAACTTTTTGTACTGTTGTTTCGATTGCAGATTTAATATTTTCATTTGTTTTCATAAATGCTCCGCCTGTTTAACCTTCTTATTTGAAAATCTCACAAGGTGAGTTTTATTGAGTGTAAGCATTATTCCGGGGATTGCAACAAGCTGAAGAATGATACCGGGAATTGCCGTGAGAAACGCGCCCGAAATAAAAGCCGAAAAAGTAAACCCGTCGGTGCCTATGCCCATAAGAACAGCCATTACAACACCCCAAACCACTCTGCCGCCCAGCATTGCGGTAATAAGGCATCTGTAAAGGGATTTTATACATTGCCAACGGGCACGCCCGAATAAAAAGCCTACCAAAAATCCGTAAGCAGCAAGCTCAAACGCCATAGCTATTGCATTGGGATACAGCACAGGCACAGAAAACAGCGACCATCTCAGAAGAGGCATTATAACGCCCACGGTTAAGCCGTATTTAGGGCCGCATATAAGCCCGCAAAGTATGACGGGGATATGCATTGGCAAGAGCATATTTCCAATCTGAGGAATTTGCCCCGTCAGAAACGGCAAAACAAGTCCGAGGGCAAGAAACATTGCCGCCAAAACAAATTTAAGGATTTTTTCCTTTTTCATAATACATCACTCGCAGGAAATTTCTACCTTTTGATAAATTATAGCTTCTCTTTCGTAAGTATATGTAATATGGAGCGTATTATCAACCGCTGTAATGGCAGGATAACTGAATTCGTGATCCCCTGTTATGCTTTCGCACTTAAAAAACTCTGTAAATGTTTTACCGTTATCCTCGGAATACATAAGAACGAGCGGTGCTCTGTCGCCCCAATTTTCGAAAATCGGGTTCATTATAAGAATAAGCACGCCGTTATTTAATTTAACAACGTCAATTCCGCTGTTGGGGTTGGGCATTTCGGTTTCATATGCCTTGCACCAGGTTTTACCGCCGTCTTTACTGTCGCTTTTATAAATTCTTCCGGCATTAGTTCTTATGAGCATATGAAGTCCATTTTCATCCTCCCAAAGAGTAGGCTGAATCATATTTACGGGGCGAAGATTTTTCTTCGGCCTTAAAACAAAATTAGAATGTTCAAAGGTAAGACCGTCATCTTTTGATATATCAACAAAACATTTCCAGCTTTTTTTCAAACTTTCCTTTGATGCGGGGGCAACAACCGTACCGTCTTTTAATCTGATAGCCTTGTTTTTAACGGGTCCTCTGCCGCCGTCACTATCACCGGGTACAAGAATCTGAGGCTCCGAAAAGCTTTTACCGCCGTCTTCCGATATGCAGTAATAGGTAACCCATTTGGGAATAGGCTTTCCGTATTTGAAATAAAGAATTATCTCTCCGTTTTCTCTCAAATGCAAAACGGGGTTCCAATGAGGGAGGCTCTCACCTTTCACCTGAATGCTGTAAGGCTCCGCCCACTTTCCGTTTTCGCGGATGCTTACCCATATCTTAACATCATCGTTACCCTCTTTTGAACCGCCGAACCAAGCGGCAACAACGCTTCCGTCGGGAAGGGGCAAAACCGTTGAAGCGTGACAGCTTTCGGTAACAGCTTTAGGCGGATAAATCTCTTCTCTTATATACTTTTTAACGGTAATCATTTAGTAACCCTTCCCTTCTTCATTTTTGGCAATAGAAACTACCCTGCTCGTTCCCAATCTTTCTGCACCGAGGGCAAGGAACTTTTCAGCATCATCGAGAGATGCAATTCCCCCTGCGGCTTTCATTTTAACGTTTTTGCCGATATTTTCCGAAAACAGCTTGATATCTTCGAAGGTGGCACCGCCCGATGAAAATCCCGTGGAGGTTTTAATATAATCCGCTCCGGCTTCAGTCACAAGCTCACACATTTTTACTTTTTCTTCATCGGTCAAAAGGCAGGTTTCTATAATAACCTTTAAAACCTTTTCGCCGCAAGCCTTTTTGATTTGCTTGATTTCGTTCAGAATTTTGTCATAACGCTTATCTTTGAGCCATCCGATATTTATAACCATATCAATTTCATCAGCACCGTTTTTAATTGCCTCCTCCGTTTCAAAAACCTTGCAGGAAGTAGTATTGTAGCCGTTGGGAAAGCCGATAACGGTGCAAATTTTTACATTTCCTTTGCAATACTCAGCGCACTCTTTTACATATGAAGGCGGAATACATACACTCGCAGTTTTGTATTTCATTGCGTCATCACAAATGACTTTAATTTGCTCCCAAGTTGACTCCTGCTTTAAAAGGGTGTGGTCAACGTGGGTGAGAAGCTCTTTCAATTCCATAAGAAACGTCCTTTCTTGCCGATTTCTTCCATATTGTAGCATTTTTAACGGAAAAGGTAAACAGTATTATAAAAATATCATAAGATTTTATGATTGATTTAATTTTACTCTTGTGATATCATTTACAATGTATATTTATGTAATTATCAAATTTCGAGATAAGGTGATTTTTTGAAAAACTTACTTGTTATTTTCGGAGGATGTTCAAGCGAATACGAGGTTTCTCTTCGTTCCTCGGCTTCTGTTTTAAGAAACATCGACCGCGAAAAATACAATGTTATTACTCTGGGCATAACCGAGGACGGCGCGTGGTATCTTTACACCGGTGATATTGATTCTATCGAAAATGACTGTTGGCTGACTGATGAAAACACCACCCCCGCCGTTCTTTCTCCCGATAAAAAGGATAAGGCTCTTATTATTCTCAATGATGAGGGCGCTTATGAAAAGGTGGGAATTGACGTTATTTTCCCCGTGCTTCACGGCAAAAACGGTGAGGATGGAACCATTCAGGGCATTTTTGAGCTTGCAGGCATTCCCTATGTAGGCTGTACTCCCTTGGGAAGCGCTGTGTGTATGGATAAAGCCGTAACAAATACTCTGGCAGACGCGGCAGGCATAAACGGTGCAAAATGGGCAGCTTTCACTGAGACTGAATACCGTGACGGAAATATTGACCTTGCGGCAATTGAGAAAAAATTAGGCTATCCTATTTTCGTTAAACCTGCAAATGCCGGCTCTTCTGTGGGCATTTCTAAAGCACACAATCATATGGAGCTTTTGGAAGCACTTGACGTTGCCTTTAAGAACGACTACAAGGCAGTTCTTGAAGAAACACTTGTAGGCAGAGAAATAGAATGTGCGGTTATGGGTAATGATCACCCTGTTGCCTCCTGCATAGGTGAAATTCTCCCCACAGCAGAGTTTTATGATTATGATGCTAAATACGTTGATAATTCCACGGGTCTTGCAATCCCTGCGGATTTACCCGAGGAAATAAGCGAAATGGTTCGAGAAGAAGCCGTCCGCGCTTACCTTACAATGGGTTGCACAGGTCTTTCAAGAGTTGATTTCTTCTTAGGTGAAGACGGCACCGTTTATCTCAACGAAATAAACACTCTCCCGGGCTTTACATCAATTTCAATGTTCCCCAAGCTTTTCGGTCAAGTGGGTGTTCCTTATTCGGAGCTCATTGACACACTTATTGAATACGCCGAGGAAAGAATGAAATGATTACAGATGTTGAAATTACATTTTTAACAGAACAGGTGCTTGACGGCGAAAGCGACAAAAGTCGCCTGAAAGCAAACGGAACTCTTGAAAAAAGCGAAAACGGATATATTTTAAAATATACCGAGCCTGACGGCGAAATGGGTAAAAGCAAATCCGAAATCCACATTCATTCCAAAAGCTTCGTTGAACTGAAAAGAACGGGTCTTTATGAGACTGTTTTTGCTATAGAAGAAGGAAAAAAGCATACCTGCCGCTACCGTTCACCCTACGGTGAAACGGATATGGAAGTAGCAGCGAAAAAGGTAATTGCGGATATATCCCGAGACGGCGGAAGAATTCTTCTTAATTACCGCCTTGAAAGTAATTCGCAAATAATCGGTGAAAATTCACTTTCTGTGTATATTAAAGCGATATAAATTAACTTCGGAGGTTTATATGTCAAAGTTAGTTAAAAATGCCGAGGAACAGATAATTTCATCTGTCTCGGCTGCCATTAAAGAAAATATTAAAGACGGTTCTTTTATCGAAACGGATATTCCTGATTTCAGAACAGAAATCCCTGCCGACAGAAAGAACGGAGATTATTCTGCAAACGCCGCATTTATGCTCTCAAAGGCTCTTCGTATGCCCCCGAGAAAAATCGCAGAAGCTATCCTCGAAAAAATCAACCTTGACGGCACATATTTCAGCAAATGTGAGGTTGCGGGACCCGGCTTTATCAACTTTTTCTTAAAGCCTGAATTTTATGCAGATATTCTTCTTGATATTGATGCTCTCGGCGATAAATACGGCAGAAGCGATTTCGGTAAAGGCAAAAAAATAAATGTTGAATTCGTTTCAGCAAACCCCACGGGACCTATGCATATGGGTAATGCCCGTGGCGGTGCTCTCGGCGACTGCCTTGCGGCTGTTCTTGATTGGGCAGGCTACGAGGTCGAAAGAGAATTCTATGTAAACGATGCAGGAAATCAGATAGAAAAATTCGGTCTTTCCCTTTCGATCCGTTATCAGCAAATTCTCAAAGGTGAAGATTATATTGAGCTTCCCGAGGACAGCTACCACGGTGACGATATCCGTGTTCTCGCACAGGAATACATTGACGAAAACGGTGACGGACTTCTCAATGCTTCTGAGGAAGAAAGAAGAAAAGCACTTGTTGAATACGGTCTTCCCAAAAACATTGCGAAAATGAAAGCCGCCATGGCAAAATACCGTATTGATTATAATACCTGGTTCTCTGAGCTCTCCCTCCACAACGGCGGCGAGCTTCGGGAAACTATTGATATCCTTAAAAAGAACGGGTACACTTATGAAAAAGACGGTGCTCTTTGGTACAAAAATATTGAAGTTATGACAAATATCCTCAAGCGTGAAGGCAAATCCGATG
The DNA here is from genome assembly GCA_964500795.1 of uncultured Eubacteriales bacterium. Classification (GTDB taxonomy): domain Bacteria; phylum Bacillota; class Clostridia; order Oscillospirales; family Acutalibacteraceae; genus DTU089. The sequence continues at coordinate 295 of CAZCQI010000101.1, read as the reverse complement.
AGGATATTGAAAAACTTGAGCTTAAAGACGATGTTCTTATCCGTCAGAACGGCAACCCCACATATTTTGCCGCCGATATTGCTTATCACCGCAACAAGTTTGAGAAGCGTGGCTTCGATACGGCTATTGATGTCTGGGGTGCTGACCATCACGGTCACGTTGCCCGTATGAAGGGCGCAATGGAGGCTGTAGGTATTGACGGCAACAGACTTGACGTTGTTCTTATGCAGCTCGTTAACCTTATGAAGGACGGCAAGCCCGTTATAATGTCAAAGAGAACAGGCAAGGCTATTAC
>CAZCQI010000100.1:0-6672 GCA_964500795.1 uncultured Eubacteriales bacterium | reverse complement strand
TTCCTGCCAGGCGTAGCAACGCTCAAACATAGCGTGGAGCTTGCTCCATTCGTCCCAGAAGTCGCCTGTCATACGCCACATATTTGCGTTAGCCGCAAGGTGCTCGTGTTCCCATACGGGTGCAGGACCGGGTGAAAGACTGAGAACCATATCTCTGCCGCATTTATCAATGGCTTTTCTGAGCATTTCAATTTCTTTTCTTGCAGAATAGGGGTTATCGGGGAACATCTCAGTGTTTGCAATATCGTCGCACTTGATGAAATCAACATCCCAGGAAGCATAAAGCTCAAATATTGAATCGTAATATTCCTGAGCACCTTTTTTGTCGGGGTAAAGACCGTACATATCAGGGTTCCACTTACAAATTGAAGTGGGGTTTGCAATATCCTTTGCAGTAACGCCCTCACACTTGATTTTAGTGTTCTGATGTGCCGCCTGTCTCGGAATACCTCGCATAATATGTATGCCGAATTTAAGTCCGAGTGAGTGAATGTAATCGGCAATTGGCTTGAAGCCTTTACCTCCTGCAGAGGATGGAAACCTTTCAACTGAAGGAATAAGGCGTGAATATTCATCCATACAAAGGGGGGCAAAGTAGTTGTAGTAAAAACTGTTTGCGGTTGGCTCGGACCACTGAATGTCACAAACAACGTATTCCCAACCGTAGTCCTTAAGGTGCTTCGCCATATAATCCGCATTGGCAAGGAGCTGTTCTTCATTGACAGCCGCACCGTAGCAGTCCCAACTGTTCCATCCCATAGGCGGAGTAAGAGCAAGTTTTTTATGCATTTAAATCTACCTCTTTATAATTCCTTATTTGTTACAGTTATTGTACCACTCGAAACAAGCAAAAACAAGATTATAATAAAATATATAAATATCAAAGAAGCTGTTGAGAGAAGGAGCATTGAGTTTGTAGCGACAGAAACATCGCAATAAACGCTTTTCCTGAAAAAACGACACATTAAAAAAATTTAGATGAGCTTCAAAAAATAGTCAAAAAGGGGATATGTGAGTAGGTGATTTGCGTCCTGTTAGCCAAAAATGAAAAAATATTGATTTCGGTGTGTGGAATAAGATGTTTGAAAAAATACATATCTTTCTTTACCCTTGTTTTACAAATTTCATATTAAATCTCGGCTAAAATCTTAAACCGTCGTATTTTAGCCGAGGTTTTTGTTGACTTTATGCGCATAATAATATATAATACAAGTGTGAAATTATACTCTAACGAGGTGTATTATGAGCTACATTAATCGACATATGGAACAGCGCATAACCGAACTTTCAAAAACTTGGTCGGCAATTTTGCTTACCGGTCCGCGTCAGTCCGGAAAAACTACTATGCTTAAAAACCTTGCTGCAAAGGAAAATATCGGTCGTGAGTACATTTCTCTTGATGATTTGACTGTAAGGGAAATGGCAAAAAACGATCCTAAAATGTTCTTGCAACTTCACAAGCCACCGATTATTATCGACGAGGTTCAGTATGCGCCTGAACTGTTCACATATATAAAAATTCATGTAGATACACACCATAACCCCGGTGATTTTTGGCTCACAGGTTCACAGATATTCAGTCTGATGAAAGGTGTTCAGGAGTCGCTGGCAGGTCGTGTCGCGCTTCTTCATATGTCTCCTTTGTCTCAAAGAGAAATTATTGGTGCATCGCCCCGTCCCTTTACCACCGATTTTGATGCGCTTTCAGAGGATAGCAAAAACAGTCAACCACTTACTACTCCTCAAATGTATGAGCGCATCTGGAACGGTTGTATGCCCGGTCTTGCAAGCGGAGAGTACACCGACAGAAACATGTTCTATTCCTCTTATTTGTCTACCTACATTGAACGTGACGTTCGCGAACTTTCAGGCGCGATTGATGCTTTGAAATTTATGAGATTTGTCACAGCAGTTGCCGCACGTGCATCACAACTTGTTAACTATAAAGCTATCGCTGACGATGCAGATATTGATCAGAATACTGCAAAGTCGTGGCTTCAGATACTTGAAACATTGGGAATTATTTTTCTGCTGCATCCATATTCCAACAATGTGTTGAAACGGACAATTAAAACGCCGAAATTATATTTTTATGACACAGGTCTTATTTGCTATCTTACAAAATGGTCTTCACCCGAGGTGGCAGAAAGTGGTGCAATGAGTGGCGCGTTACTTGAAAATTTTACTGTATCCGAAATTATGAAAAGTTATCAAAATGCAGGTAAAGAACCTTATCTCAATTACTACCGCGATCGCGATGCAAGAGAGATTGATGTTATCATCGAAGGTGATGGCAAGCTGTGTCCGTTGGAAATCAAGAAAACAGCAAATCCCGATAAGAGAATCACAAAAACCTTCAGCCTTATAAATAAGTCACCCTTGGTGCTCGGTACATCCGCCGTGCTCTGTATGAGCGACCGCCTCTCTGCCTTCGACAGAGATAATCTCATCGTCCCGATATGGGTGATATGATGCGACTTCAAAACCGCGAAACAGCAGAAACACTTTCAGCAGAAGTTGATGATCTGAGTAATCCCAAACTTTATTAAATTTAGAAATTATTGTTTAAGAGTTTATAAAAAAGAGAGCCAACCGGGTTTATCATACCTATTGGTTCTCTTTTTGTTCTAATATGGCACAAGAAAAGCGGATTACCGTTAAAGAAAATCTTCAACACAAGCGGTCTGCTTTACAAATCTATGGAACTCAAAGCCAAGCTGCCAACTATGTCCGAGGATGAAATGCTAAAACTCCTCGCCACAGACGGAATGCCTGTCAAAAGACCGATTTTAGTAAGCAATGATTTTGTTTTGGTTGGGTTCAAGGAGAATGAGCGGGAAGAAAATATGAAATTTTAATTTCTCACTATTCAAACGGCATATTGTGAATAACAAAACAATGTGATTGTGGGTTTTTACCTTACAATCACATTGTTTTTTGGAAAGATTAAATATAGGGAGAGATAAAATGTTATCTGATTTTTTGAGTTTTTAATCCAAATTTTTACCATCAGTAGAGATAGTAACAATTCTCCACGGTATAAATTTACCGCTTGCTTGTAAAGCCTGCTTTACGGCGTGTTCAATACCGCCACAGCAAGGCACTTCCATACGTACAGCGGTAACACTCTTAATATCGTTATTTGCGATAATGGCGGTAAGCTTATCTGTGTAATCTACGCTATCAAGCTTCGGACAACCGATAAGAGTGATGTGCTTACGCATAAATTCATTATGGAAGTTAGCGTATGCATAAGCTGTGCAATCTGCCGCAACTAAAAGATTTGCTCCGGCAAAATAGGGTGCATTTATAGGAACGAGCTTTATCTGCACAGGCCACTGTGATAATTGACTATGCGGTGCAATGTTTGTTGCACCCTGAGAATGTGATTCGCGCTTAATGGCTTTTGACTGTGTTCCGGGGCAACCGCAAGGCAATGTGCCTTGTTTCTTTGCTTTTGCTTCAAGAACTGCTTTCTCATCGTAAGCCGGAGCTTCTCTTTCTTCAAAGGTGATAGCATCTACAGGGCATGCAGGCAAGCAATCACCGAGTCCGTCGCAATAATCTTCTCGGGTAAGTTTTGCCTTGCCGTTTATCATTTCTATTGCACCTTCGTGACAAGCCGCTGCGCAAGCACCGCATCCGTTACATTTTTCTTCGTTTATTTTAATGATTTTTCTTATCATAAAAAGCATCCTTTCTTGATTTTATGATTAAATTATAGTACGATAATTAAAACGAAGCGGTTGTTTTTACAACAGAAAGTGATGTTTTATGAAAAAATATATTTCAATTTTAAAAAGAACACAATTATTTGCGGGTGTTGGTGATGAAGAGATTACATCTATGCTCTCCTGTATGGGTGCAAGGCTCGGGAACTATAAAAAAGGTGAATATGTTTTACGTCAGGGAGAACATCTGAACGACATTTTTGTTTTGGTAGAGGGTAAACTTCATATACTAAGGGATGATTATTGGGGCAACCGTAGTATTCTCGGTTTGATTGCAGTTGGAGAGATGTTCGGTGAAGCCTATGTTGCACCTGAAAGCGGTTCGGTTTTAAATGATGTGGTTGCGGTAGAGGATAGCACGGTTATTTCCTTTAATGTAAATCGGGTTATTACAACCTGCTCATCTGCTTGCCGTTTTCATGCAATGGTTGTGCAGAATATGTTTTTTTCCATATCAGAGAAAAACAGAAAGCTTGTTCAAAAGCTTGGACATATGTCGAAGCGTTCCACACGAGAAAAGCTTATTTCATATTTATCTGAAGAAGCAGGGCGGCAAAACAGTTCAAGCTTTACAATCCCCTTCAACCGTCAGCAGCTGGCAGATTTTCTGTCAGTTGACCGGAGCGCAATGTCTAACGAGTTGTGTAAGATGCGTGATGAGGGACTTTTGAAATTTGAAAAAAATCAATTTGAGCTGCTATAAAAAATGTATATCTGCAAAAGAATAAATTTGCACAAAAATTTCATTGTGAGCGCTATTTATTTGTGCAATGTGTTGTATTATAATAATTGTAGTGCAAAATTCTCAATTAAAAGAGGAGTTGATTGACTTGAAAACCCGGCAAAAAGCAACATTTATCATTGTTTTTGTAATATTCATAGCTGCTTGCGTTACCATCTCATTTCTTTCAATGGTACGAGCACCTTTTGAATATGAATATCATAATTTCCGAGAGCGCTTGAATCGGGGAAACGGGTGCAGTTTATAATTTCATCACCTGTGAGAATATGCACACCTTTAAGCTTTCTGCTTTCTCTGATACCGATATCAATTGCAATACAAATCAAAGCACTTTCGTGGAAAGCGTTTGAGTTTTCCTTTAAGAAAGCTATAAGCTCGTGAATTTGCTTTCTTGCAATAACTTCGGCTTTGCTTACATCAAAAGGATTTGTCGGGTCAATTACAACACGGGTAGAGTTGAAATGCAAAACATCTTCACCCACGCCAAAGAAAACAAGAGTGTAATATTTACGTAATATTTAATTGAATTTAGCGTTAATCAGGGTTGTTTTTTATTTATGAGGCTGGTATAATTGGTTTGACAAGCTTGAATTTGCGGATGCATAATTATTGTTGAAACATAAAGATTGATTCTTCATCTTTTTGCACAAACAGATGCAGAAGATTACAATATTCCGAGTCAGAAACTTTGTAAAAAACTCGGTGTGCTCCGTAAGGGTTTGTTCAAGGCGGTTGTTCCTTTCGTGAACGGTGCGGATGGTAACACTATATAATAAAATACATATCGGTATGCGATGCTGAAAAAACGGAAATCCCAAGATTTTTCAAGGAGGTAATTCAATGCAAGTTATCGTTAAATTTTTCTTTACAATTTTCACAAGTGTTTCAATTCTTTGTTCGAATCTGTTGTTTCCTGCAACGGTTTATCCCGAAAGTGAAAATTTTGCTTTTTCGTTTCTTGAATATCCCGATGAGGCAATAATCACTCTTGAAGAGGCAGGGCTTACCGAGCAGGAGCTTGTAGGCAGAGCCTCAGCTCAGCTGCCTGAATATGTGCAGTCCGGCGGATATGACGATATAAACGGTATAACAATATCGCCTTATTACACGGCAAAGGTAAGCGGAGAGGAAATCCCTGTTTATGCTTCGGTGGTTTTCATACGTGTTGACGATACGGGCACGCTACACTCCTTCTCCGAGATTTATGTTGATTCAAGCGAAGAGTTTTCATTCAACATTGAGATAACGGGTGCTGATGTTGTGCTTGAAAATGCCGTTGTGTTACCCGAATCACACGGTGTAGAGGCGCAGTGTAAAGACAACACCGTAACCGCATCAATCAATAAAACAGGAATCTATACTTTCCTTTTTAACAATGCAAATCAATATTACGGCTACACTCTTATGGTACGCGAAAAGGTTGATGAGGACAAAGAAATTGCGGCATACATAGAGGAATACGGAGAGGATAATGTCTGGGTTATTGATAAAGGTGTGTATCAATACGACTATGTTAACCTTGTTGCACACAATAATCTGGTGATTTATCTTCGTGAAGGTGCTTATGTGATTGCAAACCACCTTTATGATATTGACTGTGCCGAGGATGAAAACAAATATTTTGAGCCTACTGCATCGGGGGATAATGCTATAGGGCTTACAAGGTATCCATTTATTAATTTTTACAACTGTAACAACATAACCCTTACGGGCAGAGGCGTAATAGATATGACCCGACTTGACAGACGAGAGAGAAGAGGCGTTGTTTTCACCAACTGTAATAATGTAAATGTCAGCGGTGTAAAAATTATAAACTCGCCCGAATGGTCGTTTATCTCCTATTGTTGCACCAATGTCAGCATTGACAATGTAGATATCATCGGTAACCGTGGCAACTGCGATGGCTTTGCAATCTGCAACAGCCACAATGTAACCGTTGATAACTGCTTTGCGAGAGTGGCAGATGACACCTTCGAGGTAAAGGCTCTCGGCGGTACAATGGACAGCAAAAACATCACATTCACAAATTGTATTGCCTGGGGCGGGTATGCACGATGCTTCGGCATCACGGGCGAAGTCAACAAGAAAATTTCCGATGTAGCTTTTCGTGACTGCGCCGTAATTTACCGTGACGGTATATGGGATAACGACAGAATCGGCTCTCTTGTTGTTGTAGCAGAGCAGACCGAAGGCAGTATT
>CAZCQI010000099.1:0-6824 GCA_964500795.1 uncultured Eubacteriales bacterium | reverse complement strand
AAACATTTCACTTGAAGCCTTCCGTAACATTCAGGTTGCAGAGGGCACTGTGTTTATGTTACTTTGCGACTCAAACAATTGTGATGAAACATGGTTTACTATTTTAGATATTTGCGAGGAAAAAGCTAAAAACAGTGATACAAATAAAATTTTAATCGGTTCAATTTTACCCAAGCTCCGCCCAATACCCAACGGCATTGAGTCGTTTGCGGAACGTGAATACAGTTATTATATCGAAAAGGTTGTCTCTGACCGAACAGATGCTGAAAATTTTTATATTAAACTCGAAAAAGCATGCAGAAAAATCGTTAATAACGGTTTCGAGAAGATCAATCTTATGCGCTTTGATAACCTTATCGGTGTCAACTGTGCAAAAACGCCCAATGTGGATTTTGAAGCGATAATCAAAAATGCTTTTGCGTCTTCAAAAATTGAAATAACAAAAGAAGACTATTGCACAACATTATCCCTCATAAACACTCGCGATGCTGCTTGTGCATTTGCAAAATCTGTCTATTGCACAAAAGACGGCCATATTTATAACCTTACCTATTACACCGCAACACTTGCTGATCTCAAAATTCATATTTTCAAAAGTTTCCCCGATAAAATAAAATTTTCGGCAAACGCGGAACCTTACTCACATAAGGATATAAAATTTTATTGTTTAAGTCGTTTAAAAAGTCAAAACCACTCATGCTACTCACCCAAAACTTTCTATCAGTTCAAGGAAGTAATGTACAGAACAATTACAAGTCTTTCAAATAACGAGTATAATGTCCAAAACAAACTCGGCTGTTATCAGGGTAAGTTGCAGCGCCTTAAAGACATTGAAATTGATATTCTTGCAGAAATTGACCGTATTTGCAAAAAGCATGATATTAAATGGTTCCTGGCAGGCGGTTCATTGCTCGGTGCAATACGCGAAAACAAGAGCATTCCTTGGGACGATGACCTTGATATCGGTATGCTCCGCGAAGATTTTGAGAAGTTCAAAAAAGTTGCTCCTAAGGAGCTCAATCCGAAATACTACTATTCATCTCCCTGGACTGATGAAAACTGCCACTATTATATTGATAAAATACGCCTTAAAAGTTCGTATTTTTCAACGGCTTACTCAAGCCATTTCCGTTTAGAAGACGGTGTTTTTGTTGATATTATAGTTTATGACCAAACAAGCTCAAACAGACATCTTGAAAAATTGCAAATTAAGCTCATTTGTGCAATGGTCGGAGCATTAAGAATCCGTTGGTACAACGCTCCCAAAAAACCTCATTATAAATTCTGGAAACGAGTTTTTCCCATCCTTAAGCATATTCCTTGGAAAGTACTTCATAAGCTCTTTGATTTTGCAGCTACTATGTTTGCAAAAAATAAAAATGCCGAGTATCTTCTCGATAGTACAGGTCAGCATATCCGTTACGGCAGATTCCCCAAATATTATCTTGAGGAACTTACAGAGACTGAATTAGATGGTCTTATGTGCCCTATTCCTGTTCATTATCACGAATACCTATCCTTTTTCTATGGTGACAATTATTTACCCAAGCCCTCCATTTCTTCACAGGTTGGCGCGCATAAAATCGCCCGACTTGACCTTGGTGAATTTGTTTTTGAAGACAAACAACCAGGTGATTTCCGTGAAGTTAACATAAGTGGCGAACTATTTGAAAAAGAAATAGAATGAATACAATAAAAATTGCCCCTGATAAAAATCAGGGGCAATTTTTCATCTTTTTATCGAGGGATTAAGCCAGAACTTAGGTGTATCGCCTTCAAAGAATTTCTGCGCTTCCTTCATCATCATTGCAGGGCTGTCGCTGTAAGAATTGATTGTGTCACCACCGCGATGATTAGTCAAAGTGCAGTTATCAAGACCAACAAGCGGATTATTTTCAGCGGTAACGGGTTCAACATCGAAAACATCAACAGCAGCACCCATAATCTCACCTGTCTTGAGTGCCTCTGCCAATGCTGCATAGTCAACCATATATGAACGGGCAGTATTGATGAAGTAAGCTGTATTCTTCATTTTTTTAAACTCATTCTCACCCAAAAGAATTGATTTACGGCTGAGTCTTGCATGAAGAGAAACAATATCTGAATTTTCAAGAAGCTGTTCAAGAGGAACAAACTTTGCAATATTCTTATTTATATCATCATAGTTACCAAAGGGATCGGTAATAAGGAAACGGCAGTTAAACGCTTTAAGCTTCTGATAAACAAGCTTTGCAACCGAACCAAAGCCTATAAGGCCTACGGTCATATCGCACATTTCATGAATCTGAGTTGCTGTATTCGGATATTTTTCACGCCATTCGCCACTATTTATTGCGATGTTGGAACGCGTAATGTTTCTTGTTTCGTTAAGAATAAGACCAACAGTAAATTCCGCAACGGCATTTGCGTTATGGCTGGGGTTAAGGAGAACCGCAACATTCTTCTCGGTACAGGCTTCAACATCTATATTCTCATGTCCGCCACGATTGCAAAGAATGAGTTTAAGCTTTTTAGCTCTTTCAAGAAGTTTTCTTGTTATCGGGCAAAGATGGCACATAATTACATCTGCATCTTCAACAGCCTCAAGAAGACCTTCGGGAAGCTCCAATGTCTCAAAGCCGCCTGTTTCGATAACCTTAACAATATGTCTCATTTCGGAACGTGAATGAAGCCCGAAAAAGAAATATTCAATGCTATTAAAAGAGAGATAAGGATAAGATTCTATCCCCTTTTTCATCATATCGGGAGTGATAAAATTATCACCTATGGCAACGCATTTCATAATTATTTCTCCTCTTTTTTATTTTTTAAAAGCAATTCCGCAAGAACCATATCAAATTCGGTTGTGATTTTAAAATTCATTCTGTCACCGGTTACGATTCCTACATGTAAGCCTTTTTCAAGATACATTCTTCCTGCTTCCATATAGGAATCAGTTTCAGCCTGAGTAAGCTTTATCTGAATATCTTTAAACTGCTTAATATTAAAGGTCTGAGGACCTTGGTCGCAAAAAATTGTTGATCTTTCAGGAACGCAGGTGCTCTCCTTGCCGTCTTCCGCAATGAGAACGGTGTCAATCGTAGGTACAGAAGTTGTTACCATATCATATTCTTTAACAGTTTTAAAATTATCTTCAATTATACGCTGAGAAACAAAGGGTCTTGCACAGTCGTGAATGCAAAGGAAATCTTTTTCTGTCGGCTCACCGCCCAAATCCTCAATAGCTGCATTTACTATATTGACCATTGAAAGAAAGCGGGTCTCACCACCGGTAATTATAATGATTTTATTGACATCAACGCCGTATTCCTTAAGGATATTGAGACAATAATCCATCCACTGAGGGTTCATTGCCAAAATAACTTTATCAATGTCCTTCGAAGATAAGAAGGTATTGATTGTTCTGACAACAATCGGGATATCAGCGATTTTTAAAAACTGCTTCGGAATTTTGCTCTCCATACGGGAACCGATTCCTCCTGCGAGAATACCGGCATAATTCATATAAACCACTCCATAAAAATAATCTTATTTTTCATCCTCCGATTCAAAAAGCTCACCGCGAATATCAACATCTCTGAACTCTGTTTCGCCTTTTTCATCGAAAATATATTTACCCAAATCAATTCTTGCAAAATTATGGGGACAACGCCTGTTGCTGAGATTAGGCTTTTCCATATAATCCGGACCGTAAGCATAATTAAGATAACCTGTATAATCAACAGGAATAGGTGCCTTAATGCCGTTAAAATCAACATACACGGTATCCTCAAGACCTTCTTTAGGCAACGGACCGTGTTTTAATTTTTTACCCACGGTATCTATAAGCCATTTTGCATCTTTTTTGTTCTTATAAATCTTTGAGAAAAATTCAAAAAGGCCGTGATAAACACCCCAGGGAATAAGTTTCAGAAACGGCACTATCAGTTTAACAATGCCGTGACGTCTGTTTTTCCACGGTAAATAATTCCACCTGAGAATAACACAATTATATAAAATTCCGAGTATAAAAGTTTGTAGCTTTTGAAAAAGCTTTATATTACTCGTTTGGTCATACACAAGGATGTCAATAAACACACCGTCAGAATAAACATTTTTACTTGAATATCTTGTTGAAAAATATGTTGATTCAAGCCTGATTTTTTCTGTTGTATAGTGGCTTCCGCTACCGTTAAACGGGCAAGAATACGAAAACTTATCCGAAAGCTGAGTTTTGCATACCTCTCTGAATTTATCATAATCCTCTCTGAGCATTCCGATATCAAGGTCATCATCCCAAGGGATAACCTCGCCGGACCTTACTGCACCCAAAAGAGTTCCGCCTGCTAAGAAATACTTAATTCCGTTTTCAACACAGATTCTGTCAATTTCTTTAAGCATCTCAATCTCCAATGCCTGAATCTGTTCAATTCTACCGCAGTAAAAAGCAACATTATCGGAAGTATCGTAAGCAAGCTCTGTTATATAGGAAACCATATGTTTTACAGCAGCAGACAAATTAAGTTTGCTTTCAATGTTCAATGAATCAAACTTGAGACAGTTCAAACAACTATACGACCGTTGCACATCGGAAGATAGATTTTTTTCTATAGAAAAATACTCAACGTTTGCTTTATATATTTCCTCTTTGATATCGGCAAGTGACAATTCAGCGGCTGCAACATTATACACATGGCCTTTTTTTGCAGAAAATAAAGATGCAAAAATATCCACACAAGCATCTCTTACATACGATAAAGAGAAAACATCCTTGAAGTCTTCATCGCAAATAGTAACCTTTTTATTCTCAAAGCATTTATTCAAAACCGTTTTGATATCAAAATTATGAGTATGGTAACAGTCAGGAGAAAAAACATTGCTAAATCTTAACAGCGAAATATCCAAATCATTTTCACGAACATTTTCCCGACACAGTTTTTCAACTTCAAGATAATATTCAATCTCAGGAGTTTTTTTACAAACTTTTTCTAAAAAGAAATTAAACTCCCTTTCAGCAAGTGAAGTTGCAGAACTGTTAAAGCTCTCAAAAGCAGGAAGCATAACACTTATTAAACACCTTGAAGATCTGTTGTTTTTCATATAAGTAAAAACTTTATTCAATTTTTCAAGGATATCAGTTTTTGATTTAAGCTCGCCACAGTTCAAGAAAAAGAAAACTATTGCTTTTTCCTCTCTTAAAGTTTGAAATTCTTTAAAAGATGTTACAGGAATTCCGGCAACTTCCAAGGAGTTTTTTCTATATTCTTCAACAGAAGCCTCATCGAAATAGGTAACTTGATCAAAAATCGGATACTTGGCATTTGCTTTATTTACAGCAAACAAAAGATAATCGCAAAGAAAAGTTGAATCACTTACAAAATATGCTTTATTAAAATTCAATTTTTTTCTCTTTCGGTATAAAGGTTTAAAATGAGTGTACAATTCTTGCGATGTCGTTATTTTTTCATCGATTACAACTAATTGCTTCATCTTAGTCTCCAAACAGTAAATTAAACGAACTCTTATTTAAAATTACTAACGCCACACATAGCAACCATATCATCTGCCATTTTTTTCGTACAGTTGCTTGTGTTGTCTATAATTTTATTTATAAAAGAATTAAGATACTCATAATCATACGGCTTTTCCAGACTTTCAACAAATTTTTTTGCAGTTTTCTCTTTAAATCCGGGTAAGTCATTATAATCTATTGCCAACCCTCTTACCTCTGTGTACAGCTCCATATCATAATTATAGAAGTAAACAGGAATACCCTTTATCCCCGCTTCATAAATCATACAGGAATAATCACTTATAAACTTATCGGCGCAGGTAAGCATCTGAAAGGTTGAAAACTTTGTATCAAAAATCGCCCTGTCATCATTAAGAGAAATTTTTGAAAGCGGATGAAGTTTAACAATCAGATTATATTTTTCAAAGTTAAAACTATCGACCAATTTCTTCAGATATATGTTAAAATCCTGCTCATTTTTTCTGAAGGTCGGCGCGTAGACAACATTTTCTTTCTGCTTCATTTCAGGATATTCAGAGAAAATCGCATTTTTTGTTATATTGATATAATTTTCATCAGTAAGCAAATCAACTCTCGGAAGAGTGAAAATCCTGAATTTTGAAGCATCCGCACGGAAGCCCTCCATAAGAACTTCTTTATATTCCTCACCGGCACAGTAAATCACATCATAATTCTTATGCATTTTCATTGTTTCAGCAATTTTTACAGAGGAGCCTTCTTTTTTGCCGACTATTTGCCATCCGAATTTTTTCAGTTTTCCTATGGAATGCCAAATCTGAACAATAGTTAATGATTTTTTATGATTTAAAATGCTGACTACAGGAATGTAGCTATCCAACACGCATACTTTAGATGTGGCAAGATGATACATTTGAGTAAACATATGAAAGCCGTATGTAATTTTTGCCAAAACAGTTGAATTCACTCCACCATCAAGAGTTTTGCATAAATAAACAACTTCAATACCCTGCTTTTTGAATTCTTTACCGAGAAGCTGAAAATCGTCGCTGACTTCATTAGACTGACGGCTTATCATTACAATTTTATTTTTTGTTTTTAAAGGCTTAAAAAAAAGATATAAAAGATTCATAAAAAAAATAAAAAGCCTTAACACAAAAGATTTCAAAGGAATTCCCCCAAATGAGCAAAAGGAACAAATATTTAAGTTCATTTTACTACAAAATAGAACAAAATTCAAGTGTTTTGGATTATTATACAAAACTCCCCTTGCAGCATTGCGATACAGAAAAATTGCCAATATTGAAAAGCAACTCAACAAATTATGATTTGTGTAACTTTTGTGTACAATTTG
>CAZCQI010000098.1:0-6904 GCA_964500795.1 uncultured Eubacteriales bacterium | reverse complement strand
CTCATTAGGGGTTTTGGTACAGCCGTAAAGCTCCATTATCCTGTACAGTCTGCCGTCGTAATCCACCGCCCACCAGGCGCAGGAAAAGGGCTTTGCATAGCCGAAGTCAAAGGAGCGGTAAAGCATCCAATCGTGGGGAATTTCAAAGGGCTCGATAATGTGTGTAAACACACCGTCCGAATAATGCTCGGGAACATCCCTGAATTCTTCAAAAAACTGACCGTCAAAAATATCCCAATTACCGAAGCGGTGAGCCTGTCTGAGCTTTTCGGGGAGAGAGTCAAGCACCTTAACATATTCGGGATTTGTTTTCATAAGCACGGTGTTATCATCAATAGTTGCAGGTATAAATTCATAATCCGAGGGATCCTCCCCCGCCTCGTAGCGACCTTTAACAAAAAGCCTTTTGAACCAATTATGCCCTACACCGCCGGGGTTTCCCGTAAAGTACATACGCGGTTTAAAATCCTCTCGGGTGGTTCTGTTACAGGTCATAAGAAACTGTATCTGAGAAAAAGTAAAATGTGTACATTCCTCCACACCTATAACGTCGTATTCCTGCCCCTGATACTGATAAATATCGTTTTCCGTATCGCAGTAGCCAAGGCGTATTCTCGAGCCGTTAGGGAAAATAAACGCTCTTTCATCTCTCTTGTAGCGTGCTATCCCGTTAAGCATTTGAAGCATAGGCAGGAGATGGTTTTCACGAAGCTCGGGAAGTGTTTTTCTCAGAAGCAGAAGCTTCAGTCCTTTGTATTCAAGAGCCAGAAGAATAAACTTTGTGCGAAGAGCCCAGGATTTCCCTCCGCCTCTCGCACCCCCGTAGCCTATAAAGCGCTTACGGCTTTCAAAAAACAGCTTCTGCTTTTCGTTTGGCGGTGAAATGAAAAGCTCCTTCATTTATTCCACTCCTCCAGCTCCCTTTCAAAGCGGATAAGTATACCGTCCGTATCGGCGGGGCAGCCGTCATATTCACCCAAAAGCTCAAAAAGCTCTCTCAGTGCGCTGACGCTTTCTTTCAGAAATTTTGCATCTATATCGGGTTTCCCCGTAGCTTTAAAATTCTTTCTCGCTTTTTTTACAATATCGTCAATAAGTGCGCTCATATTTCCTGCCGCCGAGGATATTCGCGTAAGCTTGCTGTCATTCTTTTTTTGGCTCACGCTCTTAACCCCTTGTCGTAGAGAGTATGAACGGTTCTGTAATGAAGGCAACCTCTGCCGCCGTTGCAGCTGCAAACTTTGTTTTCATACTCAGCCTTTTTAATATTGTTTTTAAAGCGGTGAACACTTGTTGTTCCGTCAACTATGCCTTCGCAGGCAATGAAGGCGTCACCTTCTTTAACGTAAAATGGACATTCAATCTGCCCTTCAATCAATTTTGACATAAAAAATTTTCCTCCTGTACCATTTACGGTATTGACAGATTCTGCATTATGGGTTATATTATAGCCATAAGTTGTACAGATTTCCGAACCGCATTTGCATTATAGTACAGAGTTCCGAACTTTTCAACCTATTTTTCGAACTTTTGTTCGGTTTTTCGTATTTTGTACAACTGCACAAAATACAGGGAGGTGATTTTGGTGAATATGTATGAAAAGATACATTTACTGTGCAGTGAAAAGGGGATAAAGCCTGCTCAGCTTTGCAAGGAAGCAGGTATTCCTAAGAGCACATTATCCGAACTCAAATGCGGCAGAACTAAAACACTTTCCACTAACACGCTGAATAAAATCGCCCAATATTTCGGAGTTTCGTTAGGGTATTTCGATGAAACGGAAGACGGTGTTGAAGCGGTACGTGACGGACTTTTTGAAAAAAGGAAACTGCTTTTTGATATGTCGAAACGCGCAACCGAGGATCAGCTTGATACCTTTCTTGTGATGTTTAAAGCCCTTATAGGGGATGAGGAGGATTAAATGGTATTTATAAGAGAAATAAAAATGCCGCTTACGGTTCGGGCGTTTACGGTACCCGATGCAAACGGTGATTTTAATATTTATTTAAACGAAAGCCTTTCCGAGGAAGCTAAAAAGCGGTCATTGGCTCACGAAGAGGCGCATATAAAAAGAAATGATTTTCAGTCATCTGCCCCCGCGAGCCTTATAGAAAGCAGGCTTTGCGGTAAAAGCTGAACCGATATACTTTCTTCTTTAGGAAAACACTGTAGGGGAGGGTCTTGACCCTCCCGCTGTTGTTGCCCTCAGTAAGTAAACCAAGGAGGGAACAACGGTACGGTCAAGACCATACCTTACAATGTCATTCGCGTCAGTAAATTCAAATGGAGCTATTATGGAATTTAAAGAATTTTTAAAAAACGCCGCTCATGTAAAGCCCTCTGAAAATCAGCTCAGAATGTTAAGGGAAACGCCCTTTTACGCATTCGTTCATTTCAGTCCCAACACCTTTACGGATCTGGAATGGGGCACGGGTAAAGAAGACCCCGGCATATTTAACCCCACGGAGCTTGACTGCGAGCAGTGGGCAAAAGCAATCAAGGCTGCAGGTATGAAGGGTATGGTTCTCACCGCAAAGCATCACGACGGCTTCTGCCTCTGGCAAACAAAATATACGGAGCACTCTATGAAAAACAGCCCCTATAAAAACGGAAAGGGCGATATTGTAAGAGAAGCGTCGGAGGCCTGCAAAAAATACGGCTTGAAATTCGGATTTTATCTTTCTCCCTGGGACAGAAACTCAAAGTATTACGGCACGGACGAATATAATACATACTATAAAAACCAGCTTACCGAGCTTCTGACAAACTACGGAGAGATATTCCACGTTTGGTTTGACGGTGCCTGCGGTGAGGGTCCCAACGGCAAAAAGCAGGTTTACGATATGAAAGGCTATGTTGAGCTTGTAAAAAAATATCAGCCGAAAGCAACGGTTTTTCACGACGGCGGTATTATCCGCTGGTGCGGCAATGAAGCAGGTATTGCGCCTTTCGCTCAGTGGGCTGTTGTGCCCGTTGAGCTTTGCCCTTTAAATGAACCTCAGACTCACGGTGCGCTTATGGACGGAAGCCTTGACTTTATCTGCAACACGGATATTACCATAGGCTCAATTCAGAATATAATGTATTCAAAGGGTCTTGTTTTTGCTCCTGCAGAAACGGATATGTCCATCCGTCCGGGCTGGTTCTACCACGAAAACGAAAAGCCCCATTCACTTGAAAGACTTTTCACAACGTATCTTCGTACCGTCGGCAACAACTCAACCTTTAACCTTAACATTCCCCCCATGTCAAACGGAAAATTCCATCCTGAGGATGTTCAAAGGCTTCATGAATTGGGCGAACTGATAAGAACAGAGTTTAAAACCGACCTTGCAGAAGGCATAGCTTTCGAATGTCTCCCCGGCTACAGTGAAACTCAGCCCGAATATCTTCTTAAGCTTCCCGAAAAAGTGAAAATCAATTATATTGAAATTGCCGAAAAAATAAGCGAGGGTCAGCGTATTGAAGCCTTTGCGATTCTCGCAAAAGATGAAAACGGTGTCTGGCAGGAAAAGGCTCAGGGTACTACTGTAGGAAGCAGAAAGATACTCAGAGCCGATGAATTTATTACAAATGAAATAAAAATCAGAATCCACTCAAGCCGTGATGTTCCCGATATTGAGTGGATAAAGGTTTTCTAAACCTTGACAACCCTTGTCGTTAAGCGTAAAATGTAAACAACTAATATACAAGGATGGTATTCAGTATGATAAATATTCCCGAAATAAAACTCGGCATTATTGCTGTTTCCCGCGACTGCTTCCCTATGAGCCTTTCAGAGGGCAGGCGCAAAGCAATCGTAAAAGAATATGCAAAATACGGCGATATCTATGAATGTCCCGTTTGCGTTGAAAACGAAAACGATGCAATGAATGCTTTAGCCGATGTTAAAAATGCAGGTTGTAACGCCCTGGTTATTTACCTCGGTAACTTCGGCCCCGAAACGAGCGAAACCATTATTGCAAAGTATTTCAACGGACCTGTTATGTACTGCGCCGCCGCTGAGGAATCACAGAATGACCTTCTTGACGGCAGAGGCGATGCTTACTGCGGTATGCTCAATTTAAGCTATAACCTGAAGCTCAGAGGTATTAAGGCATACATACCCGAGTATCCCGTAGGCGATGCTGTTGATTGCGCCGAAATGATAAAGGATTTTATCCCCGTTGCAAGAGCGATTGTTGCGCTTAAAAACCTGAAAATCATTTCTTTCGGTCCCCGTCCTCAGGATTTTCTTGCCTGCAATGCTCCCATTAAAGCGCTCCACGACCTCGATGTTGAGATTGAAGAAAACAGCGAGCTTGACCTTTTTGCTTCATTCAATGCTCACGCAGGTGATGAAAGAATCCCCGAGGTTGTTAGGGATATGGAAAAAGAGCTGGGCGAAGGCAATAAAAAGCCTGAAATTCTCGAAAAGCTTGCTCAGTATGAGCTTACTCTCCTTGATTGGGTAGAAGCTCATAAGGGCGCGCGAGAATACGTTGCAATTGCAGGCAAATGCTGGCCCGCTTTCCAGACAGAGTTCAAATTTGTTCCCTGCTATGTAAACAGCCGTCTTGCTTCACGCGGTATTCCCGTTTCCTGCGAGGTCGATATTTACGGTGTTCTTTCCGAGTATATAGGCGCTTGTGTATCCGAGGATGCAATTACTCTTCTCGATATCAATAACTCCGTTCCCCGCGATATGTATGACGAATCCATTGCAGGCAAAACCCCTTACGCCTTTAAGGATACCTTTATGGGCTTCCATTGCGGCAATACCCCCGCCTGTAAGCTCAGTTTCTGTGAAATGAAGTATCAGAAAATTATGGCAAGAACGTTGCCCGTTGAATACACCAACGGTACTCTTGAAGGCGATATCGCTCCCGGTGATATTACATTCTACCGCCTGCAGTCCACTGCCGATTGCAAGCTTCGGGCTTACGTTGCAGAGGGTGAGGTTCTTCCCGTTAAAACACGTTCCTTCGGCGGTATCGGTGTATTCGCCATTCCCGAAATGGGCAGATTTTACCGTCATGTTCTTATTGAGGGCAACTTCCCCCACCACGGAGCCGTTGCTTTCGGTCATCACGGTAAAGCACTCTTTGAGGTATTCAAATATTTAGGAGTTGAAAATATAGGCTACAATCAGCCGAAATCACTCCCCTACAAAACGGAAAATCCTTTCGCCTGATAACTTTATAATTTAAAAAGCGTGCATATCGTCTGCTCAGACAGGCGATATGCACGCTTTCGGAAAAATTTTCCACAAAAAATATTACGAGGTATACGTACAATGAAAAAAGCTGTTAAAATCATTTGTATTGTTCTTGCGGTAACCGTTATTGTTTGCTTTTCGGGTATGGAGCTTTACTACTATATCGCCACACCGCGCAATGTTAAAGCTATAGCCGACAGTGGCATAGAGGGCTACGAAAATATTATGCTCACCGCTCACAGAGGCTTTTGCTCTGTTGCTCCCGAAAATTCAATACCCTCCTTCGAGAAAGCCGCCGAATACGGATTTTACGCCGCGGAATGTGATATTCACCTGACCTCTGACGGAGTCTGGGTAGTAAGCCACGACGATAATCTTTTCCTTATGACAAATGCGGGCATAAAAAAGATAGCGGAAATGACGTATGAGCAAACTCAAAAATACACTATAAACCGCGGTGCAAATGCCGATGATTACGAGGAATTAAAAATCCCCACTCTCGCGGAATATCTTAAAATATGCGCAGAGGGTAACATTCGACCTCAGATAGAAATCAAAAACGGCTCACCCGATAAGCTCAAAGAAATAACAGACCTTCTCGAAGAATACGGCTTGAAAGATAAAGCCATTATAATTTCCTTCTATGAAGACCTGCTTATTGAAATCAAAAAAATCGACGAAACCGTTGACTGTTGGTATCTCACTCATGAAATTACTGATGAGGATTTGAAAATTTGTACAGAAAACGGTTTTGCATTAGGATTTGAGGCTTCGAAAAACGAAAACGATGTGATTAAAAACGCAGGCGCAAAAGGAATACAGCTCAGCGCATGGACAGTTGATTCCTTTGAGGAACTGCAACGTATGCACGAATGCGGAGTAGAATACATAACCACGAACACAATACACCCTTAATTTGTATATTGCTAACAAAAATATCCGTAATTTTTCTCAATTTTATTTGTTTGAATATAGGAAATACTACTTCCTTTTTTGAGTTAAAAGTGTTATACTATTAAGAGTTAGAGGTCTGTCTGAATTTCAGCCGGTTTCGGCTTCCTGTATTTTCTCAATAAATCGTGTAAAGGAGTATGGATTGTGGAAAAATTTGTAATCCGCGGTGGCAACAAACTCCATGGCAATATAAACATCAGCGGCGCAAAAAATGCGGCGCTTCCCATAATCGCCGCGGCACTTTTCGCAAGTGAAGAGTGTCGCATTGAAAACATCCCCGATATCAGCGATGTTGCAACTATGGTGAAAATCCTTAAATATCTCGGGGCTGAGGTTTCCTCCCCCGAAAGCGGTGTTTTGCTTATAAATTCCGGGAATGTGGAGCCTCGCCCCATTCCCGATGATATGACAAGAAAGCTTCGCGCATCATATTATCTTTTAGGCGTGCTTTTGGGCAAATTCGGCTCTGCCGAGGTTGCTCTTCCGGGCGGTTGCTATTTCGGTCTTCGCCCTATCGACCAGCATATTAAAGGCTTTGAGGCTTTGGGCGCTGCCGTAAATACAGAAAGCGCAGTTGTAAAAGCACATTCTCAGGAGCTTTACGGTTCTTCGATTTATCTTGACGTTGTCTCCGTAGGCGCAACTATAAACGTTATGCTTGCGGCAGTTATGGCAAAGGGTCTTACCGTTATCGAAAACGCGGCAAGAGAGCCTCATATCGTTGACCTTGCAAACTTTTTAAACTCTATGGGT
>CAZCQI010000097.1:0-6910 GCA_964500795.1 uncultured Eubacteriales bacterium | reverse complement strand
CCGTAAGGTACGGTCTCAGACCGTACCATAGAAGAAAGTATATCAGTACAGGAACAGCCTTAGGCAGTTCCTTACGGGTTGGGGGGAGCACCACAAGTAAGGTGTATGATGTCACCGTACCATAGAAGAAAGTATATCGTTTTCCCATTGGTATTTTTTTATTTGAGTTCATATCAGATATGAATTGAAATAAGAAAATAGTTATCAATCTGAGGTTATGTTAAAGTAGAGGTGAACTATAAATGAGTTTTTATAATCGCAAAAGATTGCGTTTAAAAGGGTATGACTACTCCAATCCAGGGTGCTATTTTATTACTATACTCACTCATAACAGGCAAAAGCTTTTTTGGACCAATGGTAAAATAAACGAGCTTGGCGCGATTGTTGAACAACATATCAATGATATTCCTTCGCATTATAACCTTATAAAAGTTGATAATTACATTGTAATGCCTGATCATATACACTTAATGATAACAATAGGTTGTGATGCACTTCCTGATAATCAAGATGTGTTATTGGATGCAGTTATGGGGAAGCTTAAGTATCCCGATGTTAAAAACGTTGTCGGTTCCTTGAAATCTTTTACTTCAAGAGAAATTCATAAAATTTATCCGGATCTTAAGGTTTGGCATAAATCCTATTATGACCATATTATTACCGATAAAAACGACTATGACGAGACATGGGATTATATAGACGCAAACCCTATCAGATGGGAAATCAAGCACGGGAAGATATCGTAAGGTACGGTCTCAGACCGTACCATAGAAGAAAGTATAACAGTGCAGGAACAGCCTTAGGCAGTTCCTTACGGGTAGGTGGGAGCACCATAAGTACGGTGTATGATGTCACCGTACCATAGAAGAAAGTATATTTGTATAGTCATTGCACAAGGAAGGTTAAAATGCAAAAAATCGGTTTAGTTGACCTCCTTCCCTTTATTGAGGAGGCGTTTTCCCGCGGAGCGGATTTTAAAATTCCCATCACGGGTACAAGTATGAATCCGCTTTTATATCAAGGTCGCGATTTTGTTAAAATCGTTAAACCTCAGCTGCCTTTGGCAGTTGGGGATATACCCTTATACCGCAGGGCAGACGGTACATTCGTTTTGCACAGGGTTGTTAAAATTAAGGCTGACGGCGAATACGTGTTATGCGGTGATAATCAGTTCTTATTGGAAACCGGCATTACAGATGCTAATATAATCGGAGTTGTTAAAACCGTAATCCGCGATGGCAGAGAATTTTCGGTTGATACGGATGAATGGTACCTGAAGCACAAAGAGAAGTATATTAAAAATATAAATACTCGCTATCCCGTTCGCAGGCTCAGGTATGCACTGAGCACGAGGCTTAAAAGGTTAAGCGTTCAGAGTAATGAGTCATCAACGTCGCTAATAAGCGCCGATTACGGTACTTTACCGAATCAGAGCCAATCCGTAAATTCCGAAATTCTCGCGGTGGGCAAAATCCTTGTGGGTGCCATTGCCGCGGAAATTGCCGAAAAATCTTTTGAATTTCCCGAAAACACCGATTTTAAAAAGCTTTATGATTTGGCGCAAAAACACCGTGTTATTCCCCTTGCGGCAGGAGCGGTTTTAAATTCCGCTGTTGCAGATGAAGAAATAAAAAAGATTTATAAAAAAGAGCTTTTTCGGAATTCCGCCCGTTATTATGCTCAGGAGAGTGAGGCGCAGCAGCTTTCGGCAGAGTTTTCAAAAAACGGAATTCACCACTGCTTCCTCAAAGGCACAAAGGTAAGCGCATATTATAAAAATCCCGATACACGCTTTATGCTGGATATGGATATATACGTTGAAAAAGAGAAGCAGGCTCAGGCAGGGGAGATTTTGCTCTCACGAGGTTATACTGCCAACAACGGCGATGATAAGGATACGGGTTATATCAAAGCACCTTTTCTCAATGTTGAGCTTCATAAAGAGCTGAAATACGATTATGATAAGGGCTATTCCTATTATAAAGGTGCGTTCGAGCGGCTCGTTTGCGTTAACGGCTGCGAAATGAAAATGACCGATGAGGATTTTTACGTTTATATTCTTTCTCACACTGCTCACCATTTTGCGGTTGCGGGAACCGGCATAAAAAGTGTTGCAGACCATTACTATCTTAAGGCAAAGCTTAAGCCTCGCTGTGATGCCGACAAGCTCCGCGACGCTCTTGAGCAAACCGGACTTTCGCAATTTTCAGACCGTATGGACAAGCTCTGCGAGTATTGGTTCGGTGACGGTGATGATGCCAGCGACATAAAAGAAATGGCTGATTATATTATTCTCAGCGGTGTTTTCGGCAACCGGACTAATCAATACTTAAGCGGTATGATAAGAGGGGAATACGGAGAAAGTAAGAAATCTTATTTTATTTCAAGACTTCTGCCACCGCTTGACACTATGAAAATAAGATACCCTGTTTTGAAAAAAGCTCCTGTTCTTTTGCCTGCTTTTTGGGGCATAAGGCTCATAGGCAGTTTGTTTTCCGCAAAGCGTGTTGCGGGCGAGACAAAAACCGTGAATACGGTGGAGAAGGGTGCTAAAGACACTCAGGAAGCTTTTTTGAAAAATATGGGTCTTTAAAAATAAAAATATCTTTAAAAATTTTAAAAAAAACTATTGTAGAAACAGTACGATTATGATAGAATGTATTGGATAAACTATGCCTAAGAATTAAAAAGGGGATTATGAAATGGCTTACGAAGAAAAGAAAGCTGCTTTGGAAGAGGAAACCGGGTTTTTGCCCATATTAAGGTTGGTTCGCCAAATTCTCAAAAAATGGTGGCTTATTGTTGCTTTTGTTTTGGCTTTTTCCGTTGCAGGCTTAGCTATTGCAAAGGTGACTTACACGGAATCTTATGAATCCAATATAATTTTCAATATTTCCAATAAGGACAGAGACATTGCAGGCAGTGCGGCTACATATGTTACCGCCAGTGATGCTCAGGCTTCCAGCTATATTGCGAATAACTTCAAGTTCATTATTGAAGAGGGTAATGATTTCATTACAAAGGTTCAGGAGGTTGTTACCGCCAAAACAGGCGAAAACTATACTAAGGAACAGCTTCGCAGTATGATAAGCGTTAATGTTGTTACTGATGCAACAATGCTCAATGTAACGGTTAAATCAAACGATGCTGACCTTACTTATGCAGTTTCTACCGCTATTCAGAGCATTTATCCCGATGTTACTTCAAGCGTATTCCCCACAGCGAATATTCTTGTTGCGGATAACGCTACCGAAGCCACTCTTGCCGCTGATTCATCTACTCTTATTTACACTGCTACCGGTTTTATTCTCGGCGCGGCTGTTGCGGTTCTTATTATCCTTATTTCTGCCAAGGTTGAAAAAAAGCTTCTTTCCGTTGATGAAATCAAAAACAAATTCAACCTTAATATTATTGCTTCTGTTTCCAATATCAAGAGCAAAAAGAAAAATAAATACGAGAGACTTCTTATTACAGATAAGAACGTTGGTCTTCCGTTTATCGAAACCTTTAAGCTTATAAGAACAAAGCTTGAAAACATAAAGCTCAAAAAAGGCTATTCGGTATTTGCCATTACAAGCTCCACCGAAAGTGAAGGTAAAACTACCTGCTCAGTCAATACTGCGCTTTCACTCGCCAAAAGCGGAAAATCCGTTCTTCTTATTGATGCCGATTTGAGAAAGCCTGCTGTTTGCAAAACACTCGGTATCAATATCGAAGGAGAAAAGGGTCTTTTCGACGTTGTTAACGGCAACAAGACCTTTGAGGAATCCGTTAAATATATTGAAAAGCTCAATCTGTATATGCTTGTTGCTTCTTCTGCTGTTCGTGATCCTTCCGAAACACTTGCTTCTGCAAAAATGCCTGAAATCATCAAGTATGCAAAAGAGAACTTCGATTACGTTATCGTTGACTGCCCGCCCGCAGGTGTTGTTGCCGACGCGGCTATTATAGCAAACTACACGGATACAATTATATTCATTACAGCTGAAGAGAGAGTTTCCATTCCTCAGGTTGAATATGCGCTCAGCGACCTTCTTACAACAAAGGCTGATATTATGGGTTGCATTTATAACCGTGCCGGTTCAAGCTCAGTTAACGTTGTTGCTGAAAAGAGCGGCGGTTATTTCTCCAACCGTTACGGCGGATATTACGGCTCCTCTTATTACTACGGTAACCGCGATAAGCATCGCAATCGCAGTAAACGAAGCAGATAATTCAGAGCAGTGCCGCAAGGCACTGCTTTTTATTACTATATTTGTGGTAATATAAATACGAAACTAATTTTACAGGAGTTCTTATGGAATTTTACGAAAACAAAATCGAGCAGGAAAGAGCGGTGTTGGTTTCTGTTGACACGGGGGAATTCGACGTTGATTCATCCCTTGCGGAATTGACAGAGCTTGCCAAAACCGCAGGAGCGGATGTTATTTGCGAAATGACCCAAAAGCGTGAAGCACCCGATGCGGCAAGCTATATCGGAAAAGGTAAGCTTGAAGAACTGTCGGATTTTTGCGAAGCTCAAAAGCCTGACCTTATAATTGTTGACGGTGAGCTTACCCCCTCCCAACAGAAAAATATTGAAACAATAACCGATACAAGAGTTATTGACCGAACAACGCTGATACTTGATATTTTTGCTCAACGCGCCCTTTCGGGTGAAGGTAAATTACAGGTGGAATTAGCACAGCTTAAATATTCTTTGCCGAGGCTCGGCGGTAAGGGAACATCAATGTCGCGTTTGGGCGGCGGTATCGGTACGAGAGGTCCAGGTGAAACAAAGCTTGAAACAGACCGTCGGCATATCCGCCGCAGAATTTCGGCTTTATCCGAGGATTTAAAAGCACTTGAGGAACGCCGTAACCGCCACAGGGAAAGACGGAAAAAAGACGGTGTTATAACCGTTGCTCTCGTGGGTTACACAAACGCAGGTAAATCAACTCTTATGAATACTCTTACCAACGCAGGTGTTTTGGCTGAAAATAAGCTTTTTGCAACTCTTGACCCGACAGCGCGTGCTCTGACTCTTCCTGACGGAAGCAGTGTTCTGCTCATTGATACCGTAGGCTTCATACGCAGACTGCCCCATAAATTGGTTGAGGCTTTTAAATCTACTCTCGATGAAGCGGTGAATGCCAATGTTATTCTTAATATCTGCGATGCTTCAAGTGATGAGTGTGCCGAGCATTTCAGGGTAACAAATGAACTGCTTGATGAATTGGGTTGCGGAGATAAGCCTATAATAACGGTGCTCAATAAAAGCGACCTTGTGAAGGATAATGCTTTGCCCCTTGCGGGAAAGACCGTCAGGGTTTCTGCAAAAACAGGTGAGGGACTCCCCGAGCTTCTTGAAGCAGTTGCCGCCGCGCTGCCGCCTACGAGAAAAAGGGTTAAAATCCTTTTGCCCTTCTCTTTGGGTGCCGCAGGTGCTGAACTGAGAAAAACAGGAGTGGTTCATTCGGAAGAATACACCGCCGAAGGACTTTTGCTCGATATAACCGCCGAGGTATTTATTCTCGATAAATATAAAGATTATATATTGTAAATACACTGCAAAAAAGCCCCGTAGATTTAAAATCTACAGGGGTCTTTTCATTAATTATCTTACACTGAAAAGCAACTGACCGTATGAGGGATAACACCATTTGTCTGACGGGCAGAGTGTTTCCATTTCGTCAACGGCGCTTCTGAGCACTTGCATAACGGGGATAATATTATCCTTATAATATACTGCGGCAGTATCGCTTTCTGAAATAGCCTTAACTGCTTTTGAATATTTCTCAAGAGTTGTTGCGGCTTCAAATGCTTTTGCAGAAAGATTTGAAAGCTTTGATATCAACGCTTCTTCATAAGTGCAGTCGATGCTTTTGTTTATCTCTCTTTTTGCAATCACAGTATCCGCAAGCTCGCGAATCTGGCGACTCACACAGGGGAGGATATCCTTTTTAGTCATATCTATCATTGTGAGAACTTCAATGTTGAGATATTTGCAGTATTTTTCATTTTTTATCTCGTAATGAGCTTTTATCTCAGCCTCACTGTATACCTTATGCTTTGTATAAAGGTCAATGTTTTTCTTGTGAAGCATATAGGGGAGGCAATCGGGTGTTGTAACAAGGTTGAGAAGACCTCGCTTTTGAGCCTCTTTTACCCACGCATCATCATAACCGTTGCCGTTGAAAATAATGCGTTTATGCTCTTTGATAACTCTTTTAATAAGCTCGTGAAGAGTATTTTCAAAATTATCGGCATTTTCAAGCTCATCGGCAAACTGACAAAGCTCCTCGGCAACAGCCGTGTTGAGCGTTGTGTTGGGTCCTGCAACGGAGGCGGAAGAGCCGAGCATACGGAATTCAAATTTATTACCCGTGAATGCAAAGGGTGAGGTCCTGTTTCTGTCGGTAGTATCCTTGGGGAAACGGGGGAGAACGTGAACGCCGACCTTGAGAAGCTCTTTTTGCTTAGAACCGTAAATCTCATCATTCTCTATAGCTTCGAGTATTGAGGTGAGTTCTTCACCGAGGAAAATCGAAACGATTGCAGGGGGTGCCTCCTGAGCACCCAAACGGTGGTCGTTACCTGCGGAGGCGATGGAAACTCTCAAAAGATCCTGATAATCGTCAACTGCTTTTATTACCGCGCAAAGGAATAAAAGAAACTGTGCATTTTCAGAGGGAGTGTCTCCCGGTTCCAAAAGGTTTGTTCCCGTGTTTGTTGAAATGGACCAGTTGTTGTGCTTGCCGCTGCCGTTAACACCGTCAAAGGGCTTTTCGTGAAGAAGGCATATCATACCGTGCTTTTTGGCGCATTTCTGCATAGCCTCCATTGTTATTTGGTTATGGTCGGTGGCGATATTCGTTGTTGCAAAAATAGGCGCAAGCTCATGCTGAGCGGGAGCTGCCTCGTTATGCTC
>CAZCQI010000096.1:0-7122 GCA_964500795.1 uncultured Eubacteriales bacterium | reverse complement strand
ATCCCTGCCTCGGATGGGAAAAGACAGAGAAGCTTATTTACGATATAGCCGAACTTGCTTAAGTAATACGATTCCCCTGAACACAAATTGCTTTGTGTTCAGGGGAATATTTTTTAAAATTTACAAAAATAATTGTTATTATCAAGCGGACCGCCGGTCATAAGCTCAGGTGCGGCATTTTTCAGGTGTGTCAGTGTTCTTATTAACCCACCGTTTTTAATGTGTAATTTTTTTATCAATCTCAGCGGAAAGGCAAGTGCTTGGGTGAAAACAATATAATACGCACTGCCTTCTTCGTGTTTAACCAAAGAACCGTCAAGGATTGAATGAAATGCGCTGAAAATCATTTCGGTGACTTTTACGTCTCCGATTTCTTTAGCGGCATTTTTGTCGATAGCTTTACCGAAAGAAATGAAATTCAATATCCTTGCCGCTTTCTTTACGGTGAGCTTATCAAGCCATTTAAGAACAGGTCTTGCAACAGTCCAGATTTTGGTAGCTTTATCGGAACCTAAGCCGATAGCCTCAACTACCGCTAAAAACTTATCTTTTTCTTTTGTTGAAGCTGCTTCAATAATATCGCTGAAAAGTGCGGTCGCGTGATTTTTAAGAAATTCGTTAGTATATTCTTTGCCGTTATAGGTGAATTTTTCAAGATGGTCGGTTTTTATGTCAATGCCGTCGGGGTAAACCTCGCAATAGCAAATCGGGGCAGGGTAGCCGCTTATTGAGCCAACATTAACCTCGTAAAAGCAGTTGCCCTTTTCAGTATCAATACGGCGTATATGGTGCATGTGTGAATGACCGGTGAACATAAGAGGGAAGCCGATATCAGCAAATTTAGTAACCTGCTCTATTCTGTAATCAACAGAGCCTTTGCCGTTAATTACTCTGTCAAATTCCGTTAAGAACAGGTGATGATGTTGCATTCCGAAAACAACGTCACCGCGTTTTTTTGCTTCCTCGGTTTGTTCCTTTATCCATCGAAAATGCTCATCTGAATACCCTGAACTGCCTTTACCGTCTTGGTCATCATCAAGGCAGAATACGCTGATACCTTCACAGGGGCGAACTATGTAGGAAACCTTATCCTGATGGGTGTGGTATTGAGCAATTGCATCTCTGAGACCGAAATCCTTATAAAATTCAGCGAGCTTCTCCGGAGAAATCGTTTCAACATCGTGAAAGACCTTGTCTCCGTCAAAACGGCGGGGATTACCGTCACAGCACCAATCATGGGTGGCGGTTATAACATAAACGGGTTTGCTCTTTTGGAATTCATAAAGAAGCTCACGGACTTCCTCATGAGAAACCCTTTCGCCGTCGTTGGAAAGGTCACCGGCAATAAGCAGAAATTCTGCATCTGAATTTTTGATTTTTTCAAGGGCAGCAGAAACCGTACCCTTTGTCGGAGCGAGCATTTTTTGGTCAGAAGCGGCTCTTCGTTCGTATGCTATTCCGCTGCAACCAAGCTTTTCGGAAAAATAATGCGGATCGGCAATGACAGCAAATTCCGTTAAACGTTTTCTCATATTATCACCAATGAATTTTGAATGTTTTTGATGATCTTGAGTAAGTAATAGGGTCAAGTAAAGCGGTGGCAGCAGTGCTCTTTAAGCCTTTTTCAAAGGCATTTGCCATTTCAACTGTGGGGAATGTGAGAGTGATATCAAGGTCAATCAGGAAACCCACACCTACATGAAAAACTTTAAAGCCTGTAAGCCACCAATGCTCTTCAGGGCCCCTTGAGAAAACATATTCACCTTGATTATAAAAATCGAAAGCCATTGTAATAAGCTCGTCGTCGGAAGCGCAGTCATAGTGCATTATTTTATCTGTTTTGTTGTAAAGACCGATTTCAGCACCTGCTGTAATGCCATACTGACCCTTCCATAACTGAATCATCCAATCCTTATTGTCATATTCGAAAAGGATTCTCTCAGTGCTGTAATACATGCCCACCTGGGGAGCCATCATATCGTATATGTAGTTGTAACCGAAATATCTCTGAAGAGGATCTATTCTTGAATAATAGATGCACTGTTCTGAATCGTATTCAAAGCCGCAAGCGTTCAAAATCTGACCTGCAGTATTAGGATCTTCTGTTGCGAAAAGCATATCTTGAAGAGTTTTAACTGAAAGGTTAGATAAATCTGCTTGGGTTGTAGCGGCTTCTGTGGTTGTGGTTTTTTTTGCGGAAGTTGTTGAAGTTGAAGAAGAACTGCTTGAAGCTGAAGAAGAACTGCTTGAAGCTGAAGAAGTCGGAGTTTTATTGGATGAATTGTTCTTGTTCGATGAGGATACGGAAGAAGAAGCAGCAGCTGTTGTAGTGGCGGAAGTATTGTCTACCGGTGTTATTACCGCGCCTTCCGTAACATATTCATTATTGTATATAACCTCAGATGTTGTTTCATAATTGTTGGAAACAGCTTCTGTGGTTTCGTTTTTATTCAGCAAGGATTTTGCAAAATCAATGACACCGCAGCCGCTGAAAAGAAGAGTGATTGCAAGAATCAAAGAAAACATTGAAATTAATCTTGTGTATTTTTTCATAGCGAAAATAGCTCCTTATAAATTTATTCTAACTTACTATATCACATTTCTTTACAAATGTCACTATTTTTGACGAAATTTAAACATTATTAACAGTTTTAATTAAGATTGACAAATAATACTGATAAGTTATATAATTAAATAAATAATATTAGGAAACGGTGATAGTGATGTATGAGAATTTAAAGAGGGAAGTATGCGAGGCAAATAAAGAGCTTCATTCATTGGGGCTTGCTCCTTTTACTTGGGGGAATGTTTCCGCAGTTGACCGTGAAAACGGTGTGTTTGCCATAAAGCCCTCAGGTGTACCCTATGATGAGCTCACTCCCGAACATATGGTTGTTATCTCTTTAAAGGACGGCAGTGTTGTTGACGGTGATTATAATCCTTCCTCCGATACACCCACTCATTATATTCTTTATAAGGAGTTTAAAGATCTGAACGCGGTTGTTCATACTCATTCCGTCAATGCGACTGCTTTTGCTCAGGCAGGTCGGTCAATACCGCCCTACGGTACTACTCACGCTGATTTTTCTTATACAGAGGTTCCATGTACCCCTGCCCTTACGGAAGATGAGGTTTGCAGAGACTATGAGTTAAATACGGGTAAGGTTATTATAGCCTTTTACAGGGAGAAGGAGCTTGAGATTTCTTCAACTCCGGCGGTGCTGGTTCGCTCTCACGCTCCCTTTGCTTTCGGCAAAAATGCTCTCGATGCCGTACATAATGCCGCGGTACTTGAAATCGTGGCAGAAATGGCACTTAAAACCGAGATGCTCAACAATGAGGTTGAAGGAATAGAAAGTTATCTTTCCGATAAACATTATTTCAGAAAACACGGCGCAAACGCTTACTACGGACAAAAGTAATTATGACAGAGTTTACACATTTGCATCTTCATACGGAATACAGCCTTCTCGATGGCGCCTGCCGAATCGGGGAGGTAGTTTCCCTTGCAAAAAATTCAGGGCAAAAGAGCCTTGCCGTAACCGATCACGGCGTTTTGTACGGTGCGGTTGCATTTTATAAAGAATGTCAAAAGCAGGGTATTAAACCCATAATAGGATGCGAAGTGTATGTTGCTCCCCGAAGAAGATTTGATAAAGTCCACGGGCTTGACAGTGAGCGTTATCACCTTATACTTCTGTGTAAAAATGAAACAGGCTATAAAAATCTTATAAAGCTTGTTTCTTCAGCCTGGGTGGAGGGCTTCTATACAAAACCCCGTGTAGACAGAGATATTTTAGAAAAATACAGTGACGGTATTATTGCCCTTTCGGGTTGCCTTTTCGGTGAGGTTGCTCAAAAAATACTTTCAAGAAATATCGACGATGCAAAAGAAACGGCACTGTGGTATAAAAATACCTTCGGCGAGGGTAATTATTATCTTGAAGTGCAAAACCACGGTATGGTTGAAGAGCGTGAGGTTCTTGACGGCGTTCTGTCAATCAGCCGCGAGCTTAATATTCCGATAGTTGCCACGAATGATGTTCACTATTGCAAAAAAGATGATGCAGATATTCAGCGTGTTCTTATTGCAGTTCAGACAAATAAAGTGGTGGGTGAGGATAACGCTCTCGATTTTCAGAGCGATGAGTTTTATCTTAAAAGCGGCGATGAAATGCTCGAAGCCTTCCGTGATTGCCCCGAGGCAGTTGAAAATACAAATAAAATTGCCGAGCAGTGTAATTTTGATTTTGAGTTCGGTGTAACAAAGCTTCCTCTTTTCGATGCGCCCATTGAAGACCATAAGCAGTTTTTGAAGGATGAGTGTGTAAGAGGACTTAAAAACATTTTGGGAGATATCCCCGAAAATTACAATGAACGCTTGAATTATGAGTTGGGCGTTATTGATGAAATGGGCTTTAATGATTATTTTCTTATCGTTGCCGATTTTATACGCTTTGCAAAATCAAAGGGTATTCCCGTTGGCCCGGGCAGAGGCTCTGCGGCAGGCTCTCTTGCGGCGTACTCTTTAGGCATAACAGGTATCGACCCAATCGAAAACAAACTCCTTTTCGAGCGCTTCCTTAATCCCGAAAGGGTAAGTATGCCCGATATTGATATAGATTTCTGTTACGAGCGCAGGGGCGAGGTTATAGATTACGTTAACGAAAAATACGGCTCCGACCGAGTTGCGCAGATTGTTACCTTCGGAACTCTTCAGGCAAAGGCGGCGGTGCGCGACGTTGCACGTGCTCTCGGACTTCCTTACAGTACGGGTGATATTGTCGCAAAGCAGATAACAAGGGATTACCCCGATATAAAAACCGCTCTTGAAAAGAATCCCGAGCTTAAAAGCCTTTATGATTCGGATGATAATATCAAAAAACTCATCGACACCGCTATGCGTGTTGAGGGTATGCCGAGGCATGCTTCCACTCACGCGGCAGGCGTGGTAATTACCCGTGATGAGGTTTCGTCTTACGTTCCTCTTGCGAAAAACGGCGATCAGACCGTTACTCAGTTTACAATGACGGAAATCGAGCAGTTGGGACTTCTCAAAATGGACTTTTTGGGACTTCGTACACTGACTGTTATAAACGATGCAGTAGAAGAGGTTAAAAAGACAGAACCGAGCTTTGATATTTCAAAAATTTCGTTAGACTGTAAGGATGTTTTTAAAGAGATGTCCAAGGGTAATACCGTTGGCGTATTTCAGTGCGAGTCCGCAGGTATGACAAACTTAATTGTTAATATGCGCCCCGAGCGTTTTTCCGATATTGCCGCGGCTATTGCTCTTTACCGTCCCGGTCCTATGTTCTTTATAGATACTTATCTTATAAATCGGAAAAACCCGGAAAATATACAGTACAGAACTCCGCATTTAAAGGATATACTTGATGAAACAAACGGCTGTATGGTCTATCAGGAGCAAGTAATGCAGGTGTTCAGAGCCCTTGCGGGCTATTCCTACGGCAGAGCGGACGTTGTGCGCCGTGCAATGAGTAAGAAAAAGCGCGATGTTATGGAAAATGAGCGTAATATCTTTATAAACGGCTTAACCGATGAAAACGGAAATATTGTTATTGAAGGTGCGGTGCGCAGGGGAATAGATGCAAAAACCGCAGATGCAATTTTTTCCGATATGATTTCTTTTGCTTCCTATGGCTTTAATAAAAGTCACACTGCCGCTTACGGTCTTGTGGCATATCAGACGGCATATCTGAAAATCAACTATCCGCGTGCCTTTATGGCGGCGATATTAACAAGCGTTATCGGAGATGTTTCCAAAACGGTAACGTATATTGATGAATGTAACCGTCTTAAAATAAATGTTCTTGCGCCCCATGTTAACAGGAGCGGTAACAGGTTTTCCGTAGTAGGTGAGGATATTGTTTTTTCGCTTTTAGGCATTAAAAATCTCGGAAGAGCACTTATTGATAAAATAGAAAAAGAGCGCAGTTTAGGCGGAAAGTTTAAAAGCTTCTGGGATTTCTGTAAAAGAATCAGCGGTAACGAGCTTAATCGCAGAGCACTTGAATGCTTAATTAAAGCAGGTGCACTTGACGGTCTCGGGCTTAACCGCAAAGAAATGCTTCTTAATATTGAGCTTGTAACGGAAGCGGCGGCAAAAGAAAACAGTCTGTATGAGGGCGGTCAGCTCGATATGTTCTCAATGGGCGGCGGTGAGGATTTTTCATCTGAACCCGATTTTACAAGATGCGAAGAATTACCGAAAAATGAACAGCTTTATTTTGAAAAAGAAGTTGCGGGTATGTACTTTTCGGGCCACCCGTTGGAGGAATACAGAGCAGTTTGCGAGCTTATAGGCTCTCCCAAAACCTCTGCTCTTTATGAATACCTTGAAACGGGCAGAGAAAAGGAAATTGATGATGAAAATGTCACTTTCCTCGGTATAATCACTTCCGTAAAAAAGAAGGTTACAAAGCGTGACGATATTATGGCTTTCTGCGGAATTGAAGATCTTTACGGAAATATGGAAATGATAGTTTTCCCTAAAATATTATCCGTGTATTCAGAGTTAGTTGCAGTGGGTAGTATTGTCCTCGTTGAAGGCAGAATTTCCGTTAAGGATGAAGAAATAAAGCTCCTTGCGGAAAAAATCACAGTAGCACCTAAAACAGTTAAGGAATTGCCGGAATCCAAAGCTATGAAAAAGGCAGTACCTTATCAGTCAATTTCCGAAACCGAAACGAAGCCTGCATCTTCCGAGGAAAAGAAGAAAAAAATCGGTATCTTTTTGAGAATGGAAGGGGATAATCCCGAAAAACTCGGAAAAATCAAAAATCTCGTATCTATATTTGAGGGCAGAGTACCCGTATATATCTACCGCACAGACACAAAAAAATATGAGTTTCTTGGTATGGAATACCTGACAACCCCCAATGGGCCTATGACAAAGGAGCTTGAAAACATTTTAGGAAAAGAAAACGTTGCAGTGAGAATGTAACACGGAATGTTTTAAGTTTTAAAATTTAATTCTGTTTTTTAACTCAAAACCCTTGACAAACAGTGACAGATTGAATATAATTCTATCTGTTACTGTTTACGGGCCATTAGCTCAGTTGGTTAGAGCAACCGGCTCATAACCGGTTGGTCCGGGGT
>CAZCQI010000095.1:0-7216 GCA_964500795.1 uncultured Eubacteriales bacterium | reverse complement strand
CGCAAAGAATGAGCATAAGCTTGGAAGAATCCTTATACTTATCTATTAACAGTTGTAAAGTAGAAGCGAGGCTTTTTGAAGAGCGAGCAACATACGGATATTCGTCAATCGCAAGAACCAAGCGCTCCTTTTCTGCAAGTTTAAATACATATTCCAAAGCTGCCTGAAAAGAGAGGAAAGATGTCTCTGTTTCAATGCCACTACTGTATTCAATAATACTCTTGCTGAAGTTTTCGAGATTTTGTTTTGCGTTGCTTTCTACACCCATAAAGTAGATCGCCTTTTTATCGCCGAGAAATTGATTGATAAGTGCTGTTTTGCCCACACGGCGGCGACCGTAAATTACCGCAAATTCAAACTTATTTGATGTATATAGCTTTTCCAGAGCGTTCAGCTCTCGCTCTCTTCCGATAAACATATTGTTACCTCCGTTTTAGGATGAATATAGTATATCGCAGTTTTCGAGAATAGTCAAGTATGATTCGGCAAATCTAATCTGACTAATTTCCGAGCTTTTATTTTTTAAAATTTACTTGCTTTTTGAAACCTTGGCTTACATATTACAGGCGTATTCTTTGATACAGCAAGGAGGAATAGAAATGGGGACGGTTCGAAACCACTGAAAAAATGATGCTTTAAGCGGTTTCGGACGGTTCTATGTCCCCTGTCCTAAACGTCAGAGTCTGTTTTCTTGATTCCGCATTTTGCCAGGATAGATGTCAGACCTGCGAAAAGAGCAGACAATACTGCCATTACAATCCATAACACACCTTGTTTCACCCCTTCGTTTTATATTGATAATATAATATATTCAGTTAAAGCTTTTAACCCAAGTCACTAAGGAATCATGATATACATTTTCTCGTACTGTACCCAACATATATTCAGTTACGGGACCGTTTCGTCTCATTTTTTCAAGAATTGCTTCCTGAAGCTCTTCAACAGACATATCTTCATACCGTTTGTTCCGATCTGCAACTGCTTTCTCAGGCTTCTTTTTCTCCTGTTCTTTTACAGGCTCAGGTTTTTCAGGCTCTTTCGTAACCTCTACGGATTCTGTCTTTTCAGGCTCTTTCACAACCTTTACAGATTCAGGAGTTTTCTCTATTTCGGTTGTTTTAATTGGTGCGAAGCTTTCACTGCAAAGCTCGGCAGGAATCCAGATTTCGCCGGAGCTTGCCGACACACATACCTTAATGCGTCCACCGTTTACGCATACGCGTTCACCCGTCAGCGCGCCGACATATTCCGAAGAACATCCGCACGCAAGGTCCATATGAGCATCGTTATCACCATTGTTGACTGTAATAATTACAGATTTACCGTCAAGCGTTCTCGCGTAAGCATAATGAGTGGTCTGCAGTTCTAATTCCTGATAATCACCGTAACAAAGAATCGGTGTGTTCTGACGAATCTTGCCAAGTGCCGCAATGAGCTTTGTGCAAGGATTTGTTTTAAGTGCGTCCTTGTAATCCTCATAATTTAATGCAGGTCTTAAGGAATCATCCGAAAAACGTTCTTTTCTTCCTTCGATGCCGAATTCAGAACCGTAATAGATTGACGGAACTCCCGGTAAAGTATAAAGCATAACATGTACCGGCACAAAATGCGCTTTGTTTTTCAGCTTTGTATAAATACGTTCTACATCATGGTTATCCACAAAGCTGTAAAGCTTCAGACTGTTTCCTACCATACCGCTGACATACTTGATTGTATGGGCAACTTCAAAATAGTTATGATCGTTATGGGCGGAATACAGCGCTTTGTGAAGCATATAGTTTGTTACAGAATGAAGTGTCCCTTCATTTGCCCAGCGAGAATAATCGCCGTGGATAACTTCGCCCATAAGCCAGAAGTCCGGTTTCACTTCATTTGCCACATGACGAAGTGCTTTCATATAGTTAAAATCCATAACATCCGCAGCATCGAGACGGATTCCGTCAATATCAAACTCGCTTACCCAGAAACGAACCACGTCACAAATATAGTCTCTGACTGCAGGATTATGCTGATTTAATTTTGCAAGAAGATCATATCCTCCCCAATTCTCATAAGAGAAACCGTCATTGAAGGAGTTGTTTCCCTTAAAATCCACATTACAATACCATTCTTTGTACTGTGAATTTTCCCGATTGCTTTTAATATCCCGGAACGCAAAGAAATCACGACCGGTATGATTAAATACACCGTCTAAGATCACTCGGATCCCCTGTTTATGACATTCTGATACAAAATTCGTCAGATCCTCGTTTGTACCCAGTCTGCTGTCTAATTTTTTATAATCCGTTGTTTCATAACCGTGTCCTACAGATTCAAAAAGCGGTCCGATGTAAATTGCATTACATCCGATTTCTTTTATATGAGAAATCCAAGGCAGCAGCGTATTCAGCCGATGCACCGCTTCTCCGTAAGAATTCTGTTTCGGAGCTCCGGTCAGTCCCAACGGATAAATGTGATAAAATACGGCTTCATCATACCACGCCATACTTTCTTCCTCCCTGTTTTGCGAAAAATATATCTGTTTTATTGTATGATATTGTCAATAAATTGCTTCTGCTCGGTAAATTGGAATTTGTGTGATAGAAACAAATTCAAGTTTGTAACTTCGTTATTTTATTCGATATATTTCCTCAACTGTGGGCATTGAGCTTTGAGCTCCCATTCTGCTGACGGCTATTGAGCCTGCCTTGTTACCCATATCGCAAGCGGCATAAATATCACCGCTCTTTACATATTCTAAAGCTAATGCGGCAGTAAAGCAGTCGCCTGCGGCAGTTGTATCAACAACCTTGCTTTTGTAGGCAGGGAAAAGTTTTAATTCATTCCCGTCCCAGAGAGAACAGCCTCTTTCACCCAGCTTCAGAACAATAAACTCAGCTTTACTTCTTTCCTCTAACATTTTTGATGCTTTTAAAATGTTATCATCGTTATCGGGGTATATGCCCGTTAAAGCCTTCGTTTCGCTTTCATTAGGAGAGAGTATTGTTGCGCCTTGCATTTTTTCAAGACTGAAATTCTTTGCAGGACCGCAGTCGATAACTGTTGTTATGTTGTTTTTAACGGCGTGGTTTACGCAGTTTATAACAACATCTTCGTTTGTTTCAAACTGCAAAAGCAAAAGATCAATATCGGTCCCTATACCTTCAACCGCTTTTTGAGAGACTATTTCAGAATTTGCACCTTCGTAAACAACAATTCTGTTTCTTCCTTCGCCGTCTAAAATAATTGCGGCAAGACCTGTTTGTGAACCGTCGGTTGAAACGCCCGAGATATCAATATTGTTGTTCTTTAAATTCTCAAGAAGCTTGTTGCCGTTGCTGTCCTGTGCCACTTTACCGATCATTTTTGTTTTTGCGCCCAGCTTTGCTAATGCAGTCGCTTGGTTTGCGCCTTTGCCGCCGTTTGCATAGCCGTAATCAGTACCCAAAACATTTTCACCCACTTCGGGAACTCTCGGCATATTAAGAATTAAGTCCATATTGATACTGCCTACAACAGCGGCACGAATATCTTTATACATAACTTTACCTCAAAAATTCTCTGAAATCTTCTGCGGCTTCGCTGATAGCTTTATCTTTTAAAAACAACGCACTTGTGCCGAGAACAAAAATATCCGCTCCGCAATCAGAAAGCTTTTTGCCGTTAGGCAGGCTTATATTGCCGTCAACCTCAATGAGCGTGTCGCCACAGCTCCATTCTTCTAAAAGTTTTCGAGCCTCGGTTACTTTTTTCTCTGCACCTATAAACATTTTTTGCCCTGCAAAACCCGGAGAAACCGTCATAACCAAAAGCATATCAACGTAGTCCGTAAGGTGCTTTATGTTTTCAACAGGAGTTTGAGGGTTTAATGCAAGACCTGCTTTGCAACCTTTGTTTTTAATCATTTCAAGGGTGCGATGAATATGTATTTCCGATTCGTAATGAATACATAAAATATCATTTTGGGAAAGCTTCATTCTGTCAATGAATTTTGAGGGTTCATTGACCATCATATGAATATCCAAAGGAATATCCGTAACTTTTTTAATGGCGTTAACCAAATCAAAACCCAGCGTAATATTTGGTACAAAGCTTCCGTCCATAATATCAATATGCAGATAATCTATATCTGCCTTTTCAAGCTCTTTTACAGTCGGTAAAAGATTTGTAAGATCGGCGCACATTAAAGAAGCAGACAACATTTTTTTCATTTCCTAAAAACCTTTCAGTTGTAGTGCCATAATTTTATCATATTGTATTTTTTGTGTCAATAAATAGGGAATGACTGCTGTGATAAGACAAAAAAGAAATTACAATTCGGCAACTGAATAAAAAATTTTTATTCTGTGTAAGGATGCAGAAAATGAAGTGAATAACAGTGAGAACGTTTTCAAGAATTTATCCGAATGCTTTGATGAACTGATTTCCTGGGCAGAGCTTTATGACGAAGCAAGCTTTGAAAAGAAGAAAATGATAGTGAATTATCTTGTAAAACGAGTTGAGGTTTGCAGAGGATATAAGCTAAAGGTTGAGTTTAACATTGACTTTGGGCAATTTATGGTGGGTATTGATAAGGTGGCGTAAGAGAAAACCGAGTAGAGTTTTTGTGCTCTACTCGGTGTTTTTTTAGTATGCATAAAATTATTGAAAATAAAGACGATAATCACCGTTTGCTTTTCTGTCAATATCTTCTCGGGTAGTGAAAAAAACCTTCACTTTTCTGTTGTCT
Source organism: uncultured Eubacteriales bacterium (assembly GCA_964500795.1). Taxonomy (GTDB): domain Bacteria; phylum Bacillota; class Clostridia; order Oscillospirales; family Acutalibacteraceae; genus DTU089. The sequence goes on along the minus strand of CAZCQI010000095.1, from coordinate 2,508 downwards.
AAAGCATCAAATATTCTTTGCGCATCTTCTTCAGAGCCACCCTCTATTTTTATTCTATCTTCATTAAATTCCTTAACATCTGTTTTGGTCGAATCAACGGCTTCTTTGGGATAACCTAAAGAAATAAGATTTTTAATGGTCAATTCTTTTAATTCGGTACAGAAACCTGATGATTTAGCAATTTCAAGTTCTTTGTCTGTTTCAAACAAATACCAAATAACAAGATTTTGTGGAGCAATATCAAAAGTACCATAAAAGAAATGTTCAACTATCTTGAGTGTCCTTGAGTTGAATGCTTTAACTGTATTCTCAACTGCTTTTTTTATTATTCTTTTTCGCCTTGAAAACAATAACATTATAACCGCTCCTCTGTTTTGATTACTATATATTCCCCGTATTTATCATATCACAAACAAATTGTGTTTTCAATAAGTAAACAAATAACCCCATAAAAACAAAAACACCCACTCTGAAAGCGGGCAAAAAAAATAATTGTTCGATGTACTGTGGTGGAGACGGTCGGGATCGAACTCTTGACCTCTTGAATGCCATTCAAGTGCTCTCCCAATACACCTAAAAACGCACCCCTGTTTATTCAGGGATGCGTTAAGTTTCATTTATCCATTATGATTGAAAAATTTTCGTGCTTTCGGGAGCATAAGACAAACGACTTATAAATCTCTTTTAAATTTGGAAGAAAGATAAGTTACTATAACCGGTATAACCAAACACAATGCACCAACGACAAAATAAATTAAAACAGGATTTGAATTCAGATTTTCATTAATCATATTTAAAAACATAAATCCGGGTATACCAAAAAACATAATCGCAAGATTTAAGATTTCAAGAATTATTGACGGAGCAAACCCCTCCAACAAATATAAAGAAACAAAATAAAAAGACGGAACAACCAACCACGCTGATATAATTGTTAAACAGAAGGTAATCAAAACTTTTTTCGGTTGAGTGCGTGCAAGTAATATTCCTGCAACACATAAAACGATACACATAACCGCCGCAGAAACAACCGCCATTATAGGGTCAGATCCCGGTGTCATCAATAATAAACCTAACATAAAACATATAATGCACATTAAGATATATGTAACAACAGCCGTTATAAGACTTTTGAACTTTGTTTTTCTTGATTCTTTTATAACGAAAATAATATTTTTGTCAGCCACTTCTTTTGCACTTTCATCAGAAATCCTTTTGCCTGCCAGAAGTTCATTTACACTGATATTAAAAAATTCACTCAACGCAATAAGTGATGTTACATCAGGATATCCCTTACCTGTTTCCCATCTTGAAACAGCTTTGTCGGTTACGTTAATTTTTTCAGCAAGCTGTTTTTGAGTAAGATTATTTTCTTTTCTGAGAAGAGAGATAAACTCTCCACACTCTTTTGATGTCATTGAAATACCTCCTTTCGACACCCAAATATTATCACAATCAAGCCAATTTATCAACCTATGAATCGTAGAGTTTAAAATACAACCAACTCTACGGGTTTTAACATAACACATATAAGTAAAAAATCCGAGGTTTTATGACCTCGGATTTTTTGGTGGAGACGGTCGGGATCGAACTCTTGACCTCTTGAATGCCATTCAAGCGCTCTACCGATTTGACGGGTAAGCATCCCCGCAGTATAAGTTTATGACAATATTTCATAACTAAAAGACAAGCCCAATTCTTGTTGTGCTACTTTTACGTCCTCAAAAATCTGAATTATTTTGGGAAAATACTCTCTCAAATCCTTGGTCATTGTATCCGCACCAATCACAGTTACATGTGCAGACCGGGGTTCGCTCAATAAATCCCATAAAGCATCCAAATTTCTTCCATACCATTCAGGAAAATCAAATGCAACACGTATTCTCTCGTGAAAATCGCGTATATATTCACAATCGGTTAAATCTAAAGTGATTTTTACTATCTCATCCACTGTTATATCAATCCTTTCCACACAATTTCATAAAACCTTCTGTAATGGTCGTATGTAACAAAAATCAATCCATCATCAGAGTACAAAATTCTTTGCTTGTTTCGTTTACCGGAAGTATAATTTATATCGGCTTCATACCATGTTCTTCCCGTAGGTAAGTGTTCATTGTAATTCTTGTAGATACCGTTAGCAAGCATTTTATCGGGGGCATATTTTGATAAATCTTTTCCGGATTTCCATCCCAAAGCATATGCTTCCTGAAGAGTAATATAATAGCTTGGCAAAGAATTGAAGCAAAAAAGGTGGAAATCTGCTCCATCTTGTTCTTTGTCAGTTGGGAGATTTCAACCCAAATCAAAAAGTTTTTTGAAAATTTCAAAACAATGATAATGTTGTAATGCAATACGTTTGTGCGAAGCACAACTTCGTTACTGTAAAAAATCACGGCGAAGCCGTGTATAGCATCAATTCCAAAGGAATTGCATATCATCAAAACGAAGTTTTGTATATCATCATTGCGAAAGCATTTTTGATACACTCTAAAGCGTGATGATATA
>CAZCQI010000094.1:0-7261 GCA_964500795.1 uncultured Eubacteriales bacterium | reverse complement strand
TACGCCGACAAGCACAACCGCAACAACAGCGGGAAGAGATGCGGCGGCGGGTATATGCGCCGCATATTTAAGAATCAGATTTATGGGTATCTCCAACAATAGTGTAGACAAAATACCTATAACACCCGCACACAAGCCAACGACTGCAGTTTCCGCATTGAACACGCGGGCAATATCCTTCTTCGAAGCACCTATACTTCTGAGAATACCGATTTCCTTTGTTCTTTCGAGAACGGAAATATACGTAATAATACCTATCATTATGGATGAAACAACAAGCGAAATGGCAACAAACGCAACAAGAACGTAAGTTACAACATCAATAATCGTTGTAATACTTGCCATAAGCATACCGATGTAGTCTGTCACTTGAATCTGAGCTTCCTTGTGACCGTCAGAGGCAACCTGCTCATTGTAATAATCTACAAGCTCATTAAGCTTTTCTTTATCCTGAAAGCTCTTGGGATAGAAATTGATTGATGAGGGAGATTCAAAGGTTGAATATCCCAGACTTTCGAGAGTACCTTCGAGTGAGCTGTTTGCGGCAAGGGTATCAACATAAGCCTGCTTAAGAGCAAGCACCTGTTCATCCGTCAGGAAGCCTTCCATAAGCTTTTTCTGAAGCTCGCTCATATCGTCAAAGCCAAGCATTGAACCCATATCCATAAGGTTAACTTCAGACATATCCATTCCCTCAACCATTGAAAGGAAAGGTGTGTAGTCGAGGTAATTGAAGTTGATTATACTCAAATCAACGTCCTTAAGGTCAAAATCATTTACCGTAAGGGTTGAAAACTCGAGACCTGTTAAAACATCCTTAGATGTATCGGCGAGCTGTTCTTTTACCACATCGCGGCGGGCGGTTTCTTCAATAGCGTAGTCCATAAGCTCGCGCATATATCCGATACTGCCTGTGCCCATAGAAAGTGTATTATTCTCATCGGGCTTAAGAACACCGACTACGCTTATTTCCTCGCCGTTATCAACAAGCTCTTTAACAAAATAGCCGTTTTCTCTGTTATCGGTCCAAAGGCCCGTTTCACCGTCCTTAACGTAATAATCCGCACTGAGAACGAGCTTGAATTTCATATCAAGTATTTCATCGTAAGAAAACTCGGTAATATCACTTTTTTCGAGGGAATCACCGCTGGCAAGAGCCGACATAATCTCACTTGTGAATTTTGCCTGATCCTTTAAACCCAAAGCATACACAACAAGGTCGTTTATCTGATTGTTGCCGTCAACGATAAGTACAACCTCATTATATTTTTCAGGCATTCTGCCCGCTAAAACATCATACTGAGCATCCATAAGGGTCTCATCGCCTATAAGCTCCGTCCACACGCTGAAGCTCTGACTCATACTTGACATAGACGACATCGTCGAAGACATACTGTCATCCATGGCGAAGCTATCCATAAGACTGCTGGGATTAACCTGCACGACACCGTTTTCGGTATCAGCTCTGTATATATTAAGCTGGGTGCTGTATTTATATTGAATATCGTTGCAGACCTCATCGAACTCCGCCTGATTATCTTCAATATACTTTTTGAAGTTATCAAGATTGTTTGAGGTAGCCTCGGATATAAATGCGTTAACCATATCCATCATAGATTGGTTAACATATATTTTGCCTTCCTCCTGATTTGAAAGACCTTCTTCCATATCCGCGGCAAGGCCCGTAAAGGAGGTCATTAAGCTATCAAAATCCATAGTCTGCTTTTCAACGGTCATGGGGTATGCAAGGAGCATATCCTCCTGAATATCGTCGATATAAGTCTGAATACCGTTAGATAAAGCAATAACAAGAGCGATGCCTATAATACCGATACTGCCCGCAAAAGCCGTCAAAAAGGTTCGCGCGCTTTTAGTACGCAGGTTATTTATACTGAGATTGAAAGCGGAAGCGAGGGACATAGATTTTTTGCCCTTGAGTTTGGCATTTTCCACCCGTTCTTTTTCTTTCTTTTTATCCTGCTCGGTGGGTTCAAAAGGATTCGAATCATCAACAACCTCACCGTCAAGGCATTTGATTATACGGTTTGCATATTCGTTTGCAAGGTCGGGGTTATGGGTAACCATAACTATGAGCTTATCCTTGGATATCTCTTTAAGAAGCTCCATTATCTGGACACTTGTTTCCGTATCGAGAGCACCCGTAGGCTCATCTGCAAGAAGGATATCAGGGTCGTTACTGAGAGCTCTTGCAATGGCAACTCTCGGCATCTGACCGCCTGACATCTGACTCGGTTTTTTGTGAATATGATTTTCAAGACCTACTTTTTTGAGTGCTTCTATGGCTCTCTGGCGACGTTCCTTTTTTGAAACACCCGAAAGAGTCAGGGCAAGCTCAACATTCGCCAGAACCGTCTGGTGCTGAATAAGGTTGTAGCTTTGGAAAATGAAACCTACCGAGTGGTTGCGATAGGTATCCCAATCGGAATCGGTGAAATTTTTTGTAGATTTACCGTTAATAGACAAATCACCGCTTGTGTATCTGTCGAGACCGCCGATAATGTTGAGCATAGTGGTTTTGCCGCAACCGGAGGGACCGAGTATGGCAACAAACTCACTTTCTCTGAAGTTAATGTCGATTCCCTTAAGGGCTCTCACCGTAGTATCGCCGGTAACATAATCTTTAACTATATTTTTTAAAACTAACATAATATATTACCTCTCATCAGTAATAAAGACGTTTTCTGTTAAAATATAACACTGCTCCGATTAGAGCCGCGGCGCCCAAAGCACCAATGGTTATATAAAGCGGAGTGTAGTTTTTTTCTTTTTCAGTGTATATAATTGTGGGAACATAATCCTCATCAATAACTATTTCTATCTGAGCGCGCTCTTTAAACAAAAGATTATAAAGCCACTCTATAAGCTCATCCTCTGTCATTTTGCTGAACTGCTCCGAAATGGAGGAGGAATAAGCGGAAAACGCATCATTACTGCCCATAGAACCCATAAGAAGGTTTTCGTTGCCGGGCATTTTCAAGGTTTTTGCAAGGAATCTCAGGAACACCATAAGCACACCTGTCTGATCCGATTCGATATATGAATATTTGGCGTATGTGCCGTTTACTGTGCGTTTACTTGTTTTCTCGGTTTTCGTGCCCACACCTGCGAGACTGTTGATATCAAGCTCAGCCATTTTCATCCCTGAGCCTTCAAGCATACCGCTCATAAGAGAACTTATATCAAGCTCACCTGTCAAAGACGAAAAATCCGTATTCATATCAATTATGCCGGAAAATTTATCGGTAAGTGCGGTTATGGGCAGCATAAGATTTGAAATGCATGTTTCCAATGAGCCACTGTTCATAAAATAAACTATATTCGGCAAAACTCTCGTAAGTGTTTTAACGGGTTTATCAAAAACTTCGTCGAGCAAGTCAAAAACAGGATCAAGAATATCTGTCAGCAATCGGTCGGAATCTGCATTTTTAATATATTGAGAATATGTTTTTACGGAAGAAGCGTCACAACCCAAAGCTTCAAGAACGGGAATTACCGCAGTATTGTAGCCGTCAGCACCTTTAATCGTGATACTGTCCATAATAACAATATCTTTTTCTGCCAAAAGAACTCTGAGAATGGGCAACAAGGGACTGAGCACCGCAGTAAGCGCATTCCGGAAGCCTTTTCTTGAGCCGTTCGAAAAGCCCCATGTAACATTTTTCAAGGAAACCTTCGACCAGCTCTCTGATTTTTGAAGAGCTGACGCGGCGGTTGTATATCCGCGTGATTTAAGAGCCGAAGCAACTCCTTTGGGTGATGCATCCACACCTAAAAGAGTGAGCATTTCCGTCATGCCCTGCTCTTCAAGAGCACCGTAAACGGAAGTAACAAGGGAATTTATATTGGAATTTGTATAAACGCGCCCTTTGAGCATAGCCTCAATACTATTGTAGCTTCCGCCCTCTTTAACAAATTCATCAAGTAAATCGTCGATTTCATTAAGAACCTTTTCGTAGTTTTCTTTTGTTAAATTAGGTGTGTACTGAACTGTTGTTGCAGTCACAGCGGGGTATACATAAGCCTTTGCCTCACCTATCTCAGAGGGGGTGAAAAGGTGAATCAACGCTCCGACCAATGCATCGGTATCGGCAGAAACAATGCTTTTCATCATATCTGCTGAAATAAAACTGCTGTCATTTCCTGCAAGGGACGAAAGGTCACCTTCGTTGAGCTTTAACGTATCAACGAGCCAACGCATAATTTCAACATAGGCTCTGCCCTTATCCGAAACAAATCCCGTGCCGTTATGAGAACCGCATTTTGAAAGACGAGCCATATCAAGCTCTGCCATTTTAAACGCACTGTCCCCTGTTAAACCGCCTATCCCCGAGGAAAGCATGGAATCAATATCAAACTCCAAAGCAGAGGTATCAAACAAATTCAGAAGACCTGCAAGCTTTACGAGAGTATTATCGGTAATCGGAGCCATAAGAGAAGCCATACAAGCATCCATTTCGCCGCTTTCGATAAAGTATGCAAATGAGGGTAAAGAATCCGTAAGCGTATCTGCAGGGGCTTTTAACGCTTCTTCAAGGAATGAAAGCACCATAAGAACAATATTTTTTACCATATTGCATTTATCCTGCTGAGCTGCCGCGGTAAAATCAGCCTGGCTCATAATATCGGTGCACTTCAGGGCTTTGAGCATGGGAACAATTGAATTTGCGTAACCGTCAGCCCCCTGAATGTTTATAAAGCCTGCCACCGTAAATGTGCCCGAGCAAAGGAGCATATAAAGCATATCGTTAAAGGGTGTGAAAATCCTGCCGAAAGCAGTTGCAAAGCCGTTTTTATCGGTTACACCCCAATCAACACCCGTAAGGTCAACATTTTCCCAGCTGTCTGCTTTGAGAAGAGCCTCTTTAACCTTGGGATACGCACTGAGTGCCTCGGCAACTGCCGAAACGGAAGCATCGATTCCCGCAGAAGAAATATCCGTTTCGCCCGAAGAAAGCTCTTTATAAACCGCTACCGTAACAGAAGAAAGTGTTTCACTGTTATAAAGCATGGGAGTAACAGTCCCGGAAAGAGTTTTCCCCGTAAAAGCGGGAACGGCGTTTGAAAGGAGCTTATCGGTACTGTTTACTGCATTAAAAGCCTCTTCCGCCGAAACACCCTCGGGGTAATCGGTAGTATATGCGGCAACAACGGCGACACTCACCGAAGAGAGAACCACCAACACGCAAAGTATTGAACTGATAATTTTCTTTAAAATGCTTTTCATAATCATCTCACTGAATTTATCTGTGTTTTAAAACATAGTTATTTACTGTAACGTTTTATCTCACAATGAATTATACAACATTTATTGTATAATATGTTACGCATTTGTTAATTTTGGAGTGATATTTAAATGAAAAAAATGGGTGTTTTGCTTATTTTATGCATAATTTTGCCGCTTACACTCAGCAGCTGTATTTTTACACGTCAGGGCGACTCCATCAATGCATTTTCTCAAAGAATGAATTATTATAACGAAAGCTACAATATGACTGCCGACGGATATATTTTTGACAAAAGCGAAAGCAGTTTTTCAAAATACGTAAAATTCGGTGAAAAAGAAATTATGCTGAAATTCTTTACGGACAGTAAAAACCGAACCACCGAACTGCATCTGGTTTTTGATACGGGTATTACCGAAACCGACGGGGATATAAAAGAATTTATCGAAAACTGCATAAAAGCATTTTATGAGGATGAAGCTGCCGCGGAAGAAATTCTTGAACTTTCGGATTTTTATAACACACTCAGCACCGTTTCAAATGAAACCAAAAGTGCCGAGCTGGAGAATATCAGAATAGAAATTGATACCACCGAAATTGGCACTGTTGTAAGTCTTTACAAGTTATTATAATACTCTTGAAGCTTTATTGCAATTTTTCTCAGAGCCGTTCCGCGATGGCTTAAAGCATCCTTTTCAGCTGAAGAAATCTCGGCAAAGCTTTTATCCCCCACCATGAAAAGAGAATCATAGCCGAAGCCGCCGTTTCCGCGTTCTTCAAAGCCGATATAGCCCTCACATTCACCTCTTGCGGATATTATATCGCCGTTTGGGAACGCGCAACAAACAACACTGACAAAGCGTGCCGTTCTTTCTTCTTCGGGAACATCCGAAAGAAGCTTGAGAAGCTTTTTGTTGTTTTTGTCATCATCGCAGGGCTCACCCGCAAAGCGGGCGGAATACACCCCGGGTGCACCTGCAAGGTAATCCACCTGAAGTCCCGAATCATCCGCAACGCAAGGCATACCGCTCTCACGGCATCCGCTTTGCGCTTTAAGAAGCGCATTTTCATAAAAGGTTTCGCCGGTTTCATCAACATCGCTTATTGTTACCCCTGCCTGCTCGGCAGTTTTAACGTCAATGCCCAAAGGAGAAAGAATACGGTAAAGCTCGTCTCTCTTTTTCATATTATGAGTGACGATTAAAAAAACCTCTTTCATTATCCGAATAACCTCCCGAATAAGCCTTTTTTCTTCTTTTTCGGTTCTTCGGAGGCGGTTTCCTCAACAGCTTCCTCAACATCTTCCTCAACATCTTCTTCAACAGCTTCTTCAACAGCTTCTTCATCTGCCTCGGTCTGTACTGCTGTTTCTTCTGCGGTTTCTTCAATAACCTCTTCAACCGCTTCTTCCTCGGATTCCTCGGCAGTTTCCTCAGCGGGTTCCTGTACGGTCTCTTCTGAAGCTTTTTCTTCATCCGATTCTACTGTTGCGCCGTTTTCATCTGCATTTTCCTCGGTATTTATTTCAGCCATAGCCTCAAACATCTCGCCTACCGCCTTTGCAATTTCAGCGCGCTCGTCAGCTTCGTTATCCTCGGAAGGGGAAATATCCTCTCTGATTTTCGAAAGGTCTATTTCATCTTCTTCATAATCCTCAGGCATTTCGTTGAAAAGACCCTCTGCAAAAGCCTTGGGGTTAAAGGGCTGTAAATCGTCTATGGCTTCACCCACACCTATAAATTTAACAGGCACCTTAAGGTCATTTTTAATTGAAAGCACAACACCGCCTCTTGCAGTACCGTCAAGCTTTGTAAGGATAATACCCGTAATTTCGGCGATTTTTGCAAATTCGCGAGCCTGATTTACTGCATTCTGCCCTGTTGTTGCATCAAGCACAAGAAGAACCTCGCGGTCGGAATAAGGAAGCTCGCGGTCAATAACGCGATATATCTTACCAAGCTCCTCCATAAGATTTTTCTTATTGTGAAGTCTGCCTGCGGTGTCGCAGATAATAATTT
>CAZCQI010000093.1:0-7402 GCA_964500795.1 uncultured Eubacteriales bacterium | reverse complement strand
TATACCATATATATGACAAAAAGCCCAGCCTAAGCTGGACTTTTTCGACAGTCTGTAACGGGACTTATAGTCTCGTTTATTATCCTTCTCATCGGCATTGACATTTTTAAAAACTCCTTTGTTAAAATCCTTACTCCCGAAAAAATTATTTTCAATTGGCTGACTGTTATTATTCTTGTTATTTCCATCCTGGTTAAGGTCTGGTTAAGCGTATTCAACAAGAGCCTCGGAAAGAAAATCAAATCAAAAGCTTTGGAAGCCACTGCAGCCGACAGCAGGAATGATTGTATTTCAACCTCCGCCGTACTTATCTCAACGCTTATTTCACATTTTACAGGCTTGAACCTTGACGGATACATAGGCGTGGCAGTTGCTGTTTTCATTATTATATCAGGCATAGGGCTTGTTAAAGAAACAGTAAGCCCCCTTTTAGGTCAGGCACCGACTAAAGAGCTGTATGAAAAAATTGAAAGCGAAATTCTCAAATACGACAATGTTTTAGGTATTCACGACCTTATGGTTCACAGCTACGGTCCCGGAAGCTGCTTCGCATCGGCACATATCGAGATGGATGCTAAAATCAATGTTCTTGCTTGCCACGATACTATGGATGCCATTGAAAGAGACTTTTTGTCAAAATTCAATATACACCTTGTTGTTCACCTTGACCCGACGGTTCTCGACTGTCAAGAAACAAACGAGCTTAAAGAAATTGTTAAAAAGCTTCTTCTTGATATAGACCCTATATTGACCTTCCACGATTTCAGGGTTGTTTACGGCGAACAGAATAAAAACGTTTTATTTGATGTTGTTGTTCCTCCGAAATATAAATATTCTGACGAAGAACTTACCGCCATAATAAAAGAGCGTTTAAAAGAGATAAGCGGCGGCACACTTTATGCGGTGATTTTGGTTGATAAGAACTACGGTGAGTTAAAAAGCGAAAATAATTAAGACGAAGGGAGTTGAAAGCCTCACGGATTCAACTCCCTTTGATTAACTTATAAATGAAAACCTTGCTGTACCGTTATAAGCGGTAAACAAGGTTTTTAAATTTATAAAATTATGCAAATCAAGCCGCTGCAGCCGTCATTTATAATGCGCTCAAGAGTTTCCTGAATTTTGGCTCTCGCATCAACAGGCATATGGCAAAGCTTACTTCTTAAGCCTTCATTAACAAGCTCATTAAGGGATTTTCCGAAAATATCGGACTCCCATATTTTTTGCGGATTTTCTTCAAAGCCTGTCAGAAGATATTTAAGAAGCTCTTCGGACTGACTTTCCGTACCCACAACAGGTGCAACCTCTGTTTCAATACAGGTTTTAAGCATGTGTATGGAGGGAGCCGAAGCGGAAAGTCTCACGCCGTATCTTCCGCCCTGCTTCACTATTTCAGGCTCTTTAAGCGTCAGTTCGTCAATATCAGGCATTACAATTCCGTAACCCGTTGCTTCAACCTCATCAAGGGCATTTTTAATTCGGTCGTATTTTTTCTTTATATCGGAAAGTTCTGAAAGCTGCTCTAAAAGCTCTTGCTCATCGGCTATATGAAGCGATGTTTTTTCTTCAATTATCTTATATATAAGCTCCTGCGAAAGATTGGCAGATATCTCCGCACTGCCGCGCCCCAAATCAAGGCTTGAAATCTGCGCACCTGTGACATTTTCGTTTTCGCAAATCCCCTTTACCATACAGCTCACGTCGCCTACACAGCCTATATTAGCCGCCGCATCTTTTACGCAACTGCAAATAGATTTTCTCAACCAATGATCTCTGCTGAGGCTCATTACCCAACCCGGAAGCGAAATACCTATTTCTTTTACGGGAAATCTGAAAAGGACGGCAGAAAGAACATCTCTAATCAATTCTTCATCCATATCAAGACAATTCACCGGAATAACGGGAACTCCGTAACGCTCCGTAAGCTCAAACGCTAAGGCTTTTGCTTCGCGGGAATCGGGAGAAGTAGTGTTCAAAAGCATAACAAAGGGTTTGCTTATTGCTTTAAGCTCGTTTACAACTCTCTCCTCTGCCTCTTCGTATTCCTCTCGGGAAATATCACTGATGCTTCCGTCGGTAGTAATGAGAAGACCTATAGTTGAATGCTCGGTTATTACCTTTTTTGTACCCAATTCCGCCGCCATATTAAAAGGTATCTCATGGTCATACCAAGGTGTTTTCACCATTCGCGGCTTATCCTCTTCAACATAACCCAAAGAGCTCGGAACAATATATCCTACGCAATCTATAAGACGAACATTCAGGGAAGCGTTATCGGGCAGATCCACTCTCACTGCTTCTTCGGGAATGAACTTAGGCTCAGTTGTCATAATAGTTCTGCCTGCTGCAGATTGAGGCAACTCATCCTGCGCCCGTTCCCTTTTAAAATCACTGCTTATGTTAGGTATAACAAGCGTATCCATAAAGCGTTTTATAAATGTTGATTTACCTGTTCTCACAGGTCCAACGACACCTATATAAATATCGCCGCCGGTACGGGTTTCAATATCCTTGTAAATGCTTGCTTCTGTCATAAATCTACCTCCGATAGACGAACTTTTTTAATTCTTCAATAAATGCTATGCATACTGTGGGGGCTTTATGACGAATGATATTCTATTCACAAAGGAAATGCTATGAAATGCATCAAACCTATTACCTTTGGTGTATGTTTGACAAATGTATGAATATATATTATAATAATCAGGTTCATATAATGAATTTTTTATCAAGGGGTGTTATTATGTTGTTGGATATTACACCGACCTATGAAATGTCGGAAGTTTTCAGTACATTTTTGCAATCTTTTAAATTGGAAAGTGTTTTGCCTTACCTTTTAGATCTTGTCACAGCCGTAATATGCGGTGCCGCAATCGGTATTGAAAGAACCCTCAGGCAAAAAGAAGCGGGCATCAGAACTCATATTATTGTTGCTTTGGGCTCAGCTCTTATTATGGTAGTCAGCAAATACGGCTTTTTTGATATAGTAGGCTATGCAGACCACGTTAACCTTGACGGAGCCCGTCTTGCGGCTCAGGTCGTTACAGGTATCTCCTTCCTCGGTGCAGGTATCATCGTTTACAAAGGAACAGTTAAAGGTCTTACCACTGCCGCAGGCGTTTGGACAACGGCGGGCATCGGTCTTGCCGCAGGCGCGGGAATGTACGGTATAGCAATTTATTCAACATTAATCCTGCTTATAGTTCAGATAGTTGTACACAAGCTTTTACCTGTTGAAAGTACAAGTACTGCCACAATAAGCGTTAAGCTTCGGGATGATGTTGAAGCAATAGGGGCAGTTTCAAGCATTCTCGCGGAAAACGGTTACACCATTATTTCAAGTACAGTTGAAAAGAGAAACGAAAAATTTATTTGCCTTTTTACCATAAGAGCCAAAAACCATATAAACCCCGATGACATCAACAGAATACTCAGCGGAAATGAATTTGTTATTTCCGTATCGGCATAATGACCATTAAACTGCCTGATTTTCGGGCAGTTTTTCTATTGTAGAAAAGAAGTATTTGTAGTATTATATATTTCAGTAGGAAAGTGAGGTAATTATTTTGAAAAAAGGTATTGAGTTCGACTCTTCAAAAAAGATATTACCGCTTATAACTGCCGTTATAGGTTTAGGTCTTTGCGTTGCACTTCTTATTGCAAGGCTTAATCTTGTTGCAGTTGTAAGTGTGGCGTATATGTGCATAATGTCTGCGGTTATATTTCTCGGTATTATCGTAAAAAAAAGAGTTTATCTTTTTAACATATGCGGCTACGGCTTCAGTGCCCTCGGTATATTCTTATACTACGTGATTTGGGGTGCGGATGCAGGCTTCGGTGCTTTTTCAAGCGGTCTTGCCGGCTGGGCAAGTGCTGACAATCCGCTTTTTGCAGGCGAAGGAAATTTCTTCACCCGTCTTTGCGGTAACATTCTTTTACTTCTCCCCTGCATTATTGCAATAATCCTTCTTGTTATTTTTTCAAAAAAAGCTTTTAAGAAAATTAAGCTTCAAAAAGTGCTTGCTTCAATTATGAGCGTTATTCTTGCCGGAACAACGGTTTTTTATGTGCTTACAATGAATCTTCGTTCCGACCCCAACGTAACACGTCTGCGGGAAGGGCACGACGATTATCTTGACGGGGTTGACAAAGTTTCCTCGGGCAGTCCCAATGTTTTGATTATCCTTATGGACGATTTAGGCTACGGTGATACTTCTCTTAACGGTGCAATATATGACACTCCCAATATTGACAGCATCGGTGAAGAGGGCTTGAATTTTGATAACTTCTACTCAAGCTACTCAGTATGCTCCCCTGCAAGGTTTGCCCTCCTTACGGGCAGATATCCCTATCGAGGATATGCAGATAATGTTATTTATCCCACAATTGATACACTTTCACCCTTTGCCTCAACAAGAATTTTCAACTCTGTTGAATTGGGCGCAAACTGCGACGGTATGCTGGGCGATGAAATAACTATAGCAGAGATTTTCCAAAATGCAGGCTACAACACAGGTGCATTCGGAAAATGGCATTTGGGTGATTACGGCGAATACCTCCCCACTAACCAAGGCTTCGATTATTTCTACGGCAGTCACCACGTTAACGATATGACACCCTTCTACCACGTGACTGAAGAAAACGGTGAATATGAAATTGTTCACGGTACTGATGAGCTTAAAGACCAAGGTCAGGCAACTGAATGGATTCACGAGGAAATCACCGATTGGATGACTGACACGGTTGAAAACAGCGACGAACCCTTCTTTGCTTACTATGCTTCGCCGTGGCCCCACGCACCCGTTTACGTAGGTGATGAGTTTGACGGCGAAACGGGTATGGGTACTTATGCGGACTGCGTAACCGAGTTTGACTACTACTTAGGCGAGCTTTTCAATACAATGGAAGCTTTGGGAGTTATGGACGACACCATAATCATCTTCACCAGCGATAACGGTCCTGCTCTTGAAGGCTCTGTAGGTGAACTTCGCGGCGGTAAATACCTTGCATACGAAGGCGGTCAAAAGGTTCCCTTTATGATTAAATGGACTAATAACGGCGGTCTTTGGGACGCGGGCGAAACACGAACTCAAAGCGCAACCTTTGTTGATTTGCTTCCCACCCTTGTTGACCTTTGCGGTATAACCGGTAACGGCGGAGAGGAAAACTATCTGCCCTTTGACAGAGTTATTGACGGCGTTTCAATGACATCTCTTTTAACGGATGATACTGTTATCCACACGGAAGAACACCCCATACTTCATATGAAACGCGAGGTAATCAAAGCAGTTCAGTACACCGTTGCAACCGAGGAAGTTCTCGCAAGAGAGGAATATTCCGATTATACCTACCCTGTTCTGACCGACAATGAATACATAACATTTAAATATTTCCAAAAAATACAAAACGATAACTCCGCTTTCTTCGATAAATACAGAAAGAATTGGCTTCACATATTGAGTGACGATGCAGGCGAAAATCTTAACCGTTCGGGTGTTTATCCTTCGATTGCCAAAGAAATGAGCGATAAGATCGATGAAATAACACAAGAGTTCAAAAATAACCGCCGCGGTATAAACGAAGAGTATTATAACAGCTCAAGGTGAACACCGATGCCACCGCTTTCAATTATGATAAAACCCGCCTCAAGCCTTTGCAATATGCGGTGTAAATACTGCTTTTATCACGATGTTACAGATCACCGTGACGTTAAAAGCTTCGGTATGATGAGCGAGGAAACTGCTGAAAATCTCATAGAAAAAGCACTCTCTTTTGCAAACGGCGAAAGTATCACCTTTGCTTTTCAAGGCGGAGAGCCAACGCTGAGAGGAATTGAATTTTTTGATTTTTTTTGCAAAAAGGTAAAAGAGCTTAACAAAAAAAAGAGTCCCGTATATTTCGGACTGCAAACAAACGGCACTCTTATAGACAACGAATGGGCAAAATTTTTCAAAGATAACAACTTTCTTATCGGTCTCAGCCTTGACGGTGATTTTGAAAACAACGCTTTCAGGGTTGATGAAAAAGAGCAAAACACATTTTATAAAGCAACTAAAGCCGCTGAAATTTTCACTAAGCACGGAGTCGATTTTAATATTTTAACTGTTCTTACAGGCAAATGTGCAGAAAACATCGACAGTATTTTGAAATATTTTAAAAAGCAGGGCTTCAGATATTTACAGTTCATCCCCTGTCTTCGTCCTTTCGGCGATAATACAGAAAGTGAGCTTTATATGACACCCGAGCAATATAAATATTTTCTTATACATGGCTTTAATGCCTATGTTAAAGATTATGTTCGCGGTGAATATACAAGTGTACGGTACTTTGATAACCTTGTTCATCTGTATTCAGGCAACCCAACTGAGCAATGCGGAATGTGCGGTCACTGTATGCATCAATTTGTTGCGGAAGGCAACGGTAATATTTACCCTTGCGATTTTTACTGCACTGATGAATGGCTTTTAGGCAACATTAACAGCACCGAAGAAAATTTTGATACTCTCGCTCACAGCGAAAAAGCAACGGAATTTTTAAGAGAGAGTATCGTTGTAAAAGATGAATGTAAAAAATGCAGGTATTTCCCCATTTGCCGAGGAGGCGGTTGCAAGCGTTCAAAAGAGGACAGAGACTACTGTGAGGCTTATAAAGGCTTTTTCGGCGCGTGTCTCCCCTTATTCAGAGTATTTATTTCTGAGAAAAAATAAGATTGAACCCTGTTAAGAAAAACAAATTTTCTTAACAGGGTTCTGAATTTAAGAAACATCATTTCTAATTAAATCTTCAAGGGTTTCGCCTTTTACTGCAATGTAATCCTCATCACCGTTCACCATAATAACGGGGAGTTTGGGTATACGGTTATAATTAGATGCCATTGAGTAGTTGTAAGCGCCTGTGGTGAGAACGGCAATAAGATCGCCTCTTGCTACGCTTTCAGGCAGTTTTATTCTCGGCTGGATTATATCTCCGCTTTCGCAAAATCTGCCGACTAAATCGCATCGAAAATTGCAAGGCTCTTCCGCTTTATCCGCGGCAACAACCGTATACTCGGATTCATAAAGAGCATACCTGGGGTTATCGCCCATACCGCCGTCAATGGCAACATAGTTTTTATACCCCTCAATACGCTTAACATTGCCCACTCTGTAAAGGGTGATACCTGCATCGGCAACAATACTTCTGCCCGGCTCCATACTGACCGCAGGCTCTTTAATTCCGAGTTCTTTACACTTCTTTTTAAAATACTCGGCAACCTGACGGATATTATCCTCAATATCAATTTCAGGGTCATTTTCCGTATATCTTACACCGTAACCGCCGCCAAGGTCAAGCTCGAGAGCTTCATAGCCCGTTTCATTTTTAACTTCTGCAATGAACCCAAGCATAATTTCAGCCGAACGGA
>CAZCQI010000092.1:0-7542 GCA_964500795.1 uncultured Eubacteriales bacterium | reverse complement strand
ATCAAGGGGTGATTGACCGCTTGATTTTTTTACTGTTATATAAGGCTTCGGACCTTTTGAAACAAGTATTCTGCCTCTCATTCCTTTAACGAGAAGGGCAACCTTGCTCATATCGATTTCGTCAACATATAAAAGAAGGCTGTTGTTATTCTGCCCGATTTCGTAAATGCCGAGAGCGGCGGCGGTATTTCTGAGAAGTGCCACCTTAATAAGACCCTGTACGCCTTCGGGAGGCTCACCGAAACGGTCAATAAGCTCGTCAAGAACATCGGATGCATCCTCATTTGTTCTGATATCGGCAATTCGCTTGTAAATTGAAAGGCGTTGGGGCAGGCTTTCAATATAATTTTCGGGAATGTGGGCATCGATTCTGATATCAATAAGGCACTCTTTTGCGGTGCTTTTTGCTTCCTCGCCCTTTTCCTCGGTAACGGCTTCCGAAAGGAGCTTCATATACATATCGTAACCCACGGCTTCCATATGACCGTGCTGTTGAGTACCGAGAAGGTTACCTGCACCGCGTATTTCCAGGTCTCGCATAGCGATTTTGAAGCCTGAGCCGAATTCGGTATATTCCCGTATAGCGGTGAGACGTTTCTGCGCAATTTCCGAAAGCTCACGGTTGCGGTTAAAGGTAAGGTATGCAAAACCGCGTCTCGCGGAGCGGCCTACTCTTCCGCGAATCTGATGAAGCTGAGCAAGTCCGAGATGGTCTGCATTTTCAATTATAAGGGTGTTGGCGTTGGGAACATCCACACCTGTTTCAATAATCGTTGTGCACACAAGAATATCTATTTCGCCCTCTAAAAGCTGACGCCATACATCGGAAAGCTCATCCTCGCTCATTTTGCCGTGGGCAATACCTATATTGGCATCAGGTAAAAGCTCTCTTATGGTTGCGGCGGTACGCTCAATGGAGTCGACCTTATTATGGAGATAATAAACCTGACCTCCTCGGCGGATTTCCTTCGCCATTGCTTCGGCGAGAACCTCCCAATCGTGCTCGAGAACATAGGTCTGAACGGGAAAACGGTCCTGCGGTGCTTCTTCTATAACGGACATATCGCGAATACCCGACATTGCCATATTCATAGTTCGCGGAATGGGGGTTGCAGAAAGTGTCAGGCAGTCAACGGTGGGATAAAGCTCTTTTAGCTTTTCTTTTTGACCTACGCCGAAGCGTTGCTCTTCGTCAACGATTATAAGGCCTAAATCCTTGAACTTGATATCCTTTGAAATAAGGCGGTGAGTGCCGACGATTATATCAATGGAACCGCGCTTCAAAGCTTTGATTATACGCGTCTGCTCCTTCGGAGAGCGAAATCTTGAAAGCATTTCTGCTTCAATGGGAAAGCCTTCGAAACGGCGCATAATGGTGTTATAGTGCTGAAGTGCAAGGATAGTGGTAGGCACAAGTATAGCGCATTGCTTTCCGTCGGCAATACATTTAAAGGCGGCTCTGAGAGCAACCTCGGTTTTGCCGAAGCCAACATCACCGCAGAGAAGTCTGTCCATGGGATAGGGCTTTTCCATATCCCGTTTTATTTCGTTTATACTTCGGAGCTGATCCTCCGTTTCCTCGTATTCAAAACGCCGTTCGAAGTCATTTTGCATATCTATATCGGGGGAGAAGGCATAGCCTTGCATTTTTAAACGCTTTGAATAAAGCTCAATAAGCTCCTTTGCCATATCCTTGGCAGAGGATTTGACTTTTGCTTTGAGCTTTTCCCACTCATTGCCGCCTAAGCGAGAAAGCTTGAGGGTTTTTGTGTCGTCTTTAGGTCCGATATATTTTGAGACAAGGTCAAGCTGAGTTACGGGAACATAAAGAGCATCGCCTTTTGCGTAGCTTATCTTTATGAAATCCTTTTTAATACCTGAGACCTCTAATTTTTGTATTCCTTCAAAAATTCCTATTCCGTGAACGGAGTGAACTACATAATCACCCCGTGAAAGCTCTTCAAGGCTTTGTATTGCATCGGCGGCTTTGTAGTTTTTGCGCCGTTTCTGAGTGTTGGAGCGAACACCTTTACCGTAGGAAATGATTGTAAATTTGTCGTTTGGATACGTAAATCCGCCGGAGAGACAGCCCGACATAACGGAAACTGTTCTTTTGGGAAATTCCCCGGGGGCAACAGGGCAGTAAAGCGCTCTTATATCCTCAGCTTCAAGAGCTTCCGCAAGAGATTTTGCGGCTTTTTCGGTGCCTGCAAAAACAATGCAGGTTTCGTTTCTTGAAAGTGCAGGGCGCAAATCGTCCGTAAGCACTTCCAGAGAGCCGTTCCAAACGGGAGCTTGCTGAACGTTAAAGGTGGTAAGACCCTTAACGGATGTGTCGAAGCTTCCCCGTGAAAAATTATCTGTGTAAATTGCTTTGCGCTTTTCGTAAATTACAAGAAGCTCGGGGAAAGTAAGAGAAAATCGGTCGAGACCTTTCGCTAAAACACCGCTTTCAAATTGTGCTTTTACCTCCTGAGTAAGAAGCTTTGCTGAGCTTTGAGCCTTTTCTTTAACTGTACTGCTTTCGCAAACAAAAAGGAATCCGTCCGGGCAGTAGTCGAAAATCGAAGCTGTGTTTTCGTAAGCCAGGGAAAGATATTTATCAACGGATTGAAGCTTAACTCCGGAAGAGAGCAATTCGCAATCCTTGCGCAAGCTTTCCTTTGCTTTTTTAGAGCCCTTGCCCGAAAGTGAGGCTGCAAAAGTCTCAATTCTGTTTTTCAGTTCTTCGTCGCTGTCAAAAACGATCTCGGTAGCGGGGGTTATTTCGCAAAAATCAAGGCTGTCCGTTCTCCTTTGAGTAGAAACGTCAAAAAGTGATATTGTATCTACGGAATCGCCCCAAAGCTCAATTCTTACGGGTTGAGCTGAATCGGGCGGGAAAAAGTCAATAATACCGCCTCTTACCGCAAACTGACCTGCGCCCTCAACACCTTCGGCACGCTTGAAGCCTGCCGAGGTAAGTATCTGCGTTATTTTTTCAGTAGAAATCTCTGTGTCGTAATCAATTTTAAATATACGCTTTTTAAGTTCTTCGGGAGGAATAGTCAGCTGAAGAGCCGCTTCCGCGGAGCAAGCCACTATTTTGCAATCGTTACCGAGAAGCGAACACATAGCTTTAAGACGCAGCTGTTCGTACTCGCGGGATTGCCCCTGAGAGGTGTTGAAGGAAAAATCCCTTGCAGGATAAAATACGGCGGTATTCTGAGATCCGCTGAATTCATTTATATCCGAGGTAAGTTTCCGTGCAGAGCTTTCGTCAGGCAACACAACTATCGCCTTGCGAGAATGTTCCTCGCAAAGCGTAAATACAAGATGTGCTTTCGGTGCAGGAGGCAGTCCTACTATCCCCAGGGGACCTGTATCCGCTTCGATGTACCGCAAAACATCCTTATATTGAGGTGAATTTGAGAGAAGTTTTGAATAACCTGACATAAAAACCTCAACTGTTAAACTTAGACATTGCCTCGTCGATATCGCCGTTTACCATATACTCAAGAGCATCGCAGGCATTTTCCATAGCCTGACGTGCGGCAGGTATATCCTTTTTGGGAAAGGGCGCGAGAACCCAATCTGCAAGGTCGTAATCGGGGTGTGGCTTTGCGCCTACACCGAGCTTTATGCGTGGGAAGTTTTCACTGCCTAAGTGAGAAATTATGCTTTTTATTCCGTTGTGACCGCCTGCACTGCCCTTTCGGCGTATACGAAGCTTGCCGGGCTCGAGAGATATATCATCGTAAATGACAATAATATTTTCGGGCGGTATTTTATAAAATGATGCACATTCCGAAACGGCAACGCCGCTGTTGTTCATCATAGTCTGAGGTTTAATTACAAGCACCTTTTTTGTGCCGATTTTAGTATCACCCACAAGAGAGTGGAATTTAAGCTTCTTTGCTTTAAAGCCTAACTTATCCTCAAGGCAGGCAATGCATAAAAAACCTGCATTGTGACGGGTGGCTTCGTATTTTGCGCCGGGATTTCCCAGACCTACAATAAGGAAATCGTAGGTGGAATTACCGCCGTTTTTCTTGAATTTGTTGAACATTTATTTCTCCGATTATTTCTGATGCTGGCGTTTGTAGGGCTTTTTAATATTTACCCAATCGCTTTTGTTGGTCTGACGGTTTCTTGCAACTGCAAGGGCATTGTCGGGAACATCTTCCGTAATTGTTGAGCCTGCGGCAGTGAAGGCGTTTTCGCCTACTGTAACGGGAGCAACAAGGTTAGTATTGCATCCGATAAACGCACCGTCCTTAACGGTGGTTCGGGATTTATTTCTGCCGTCATAGTTTACGGTTACGCATCCGCAACCGAAGTTGACGTCCTTGCCCACATCGGAATCGCCCACATAAATAAGATGAGGAAGCTTACTTCCCTCGTCAACAGTTGAATTTTTCACCTCAACGAAGTTGCCGATGTGAACGTTATCTGCAATTTTGCAGTTGGGTCTTATATGAACAAAAGGTCCTGCGGTAACGCCCGAGCCGATTTCGGAAGAAAAGCTTTGGGTATTGTTGAGCTTTGTGCTGTTGCCTATTTCGGTATCTATAATGTATGAGTTGGGACCGATAACGCAATCTGTGCCGATTACGGTATTACCCATAAGAACAGTACCCGGCATAATGAGTGTGCCTTTGCCGATTTTAACGGTGGGTTCGATAATAACTCCGTCAAAACAGGGAATCTCTACACCCGATGAAATAAGCTCGTTTATAATTTCAAGACGTTTCTCATTATTTATCATAACAATTCTCCTTAAGGAACTTTCTAACATAACATCTTATCATATATTATGCGTATTTTCAAGAAAAAACTACCGCTGTAAGGGATAACCGCTTTTATTTGAGCTTCATAACAACCTCTAAAACGTGCTTGGCGGTTTCCTGCATTTCGCCGAGAGTGATGCCGCCTTTTTTACCGTAGGTTTCAAGGAGCGTGCCGTCGGGTCTCTTTCCTCCCGTGCGCTTACCGCCGGGCATAAGAACGTCAACTCCCGCTCTTACACGGTAGCCGTTATCTCTCATTTCGGGGAATTCGGGAGAGTGCGTATACTGCATCCACCAATCCGTCATAACAAGACCCTTAAAGCCCCATTCCTTTCTTAAAATTCGGGTGCAAAGGTCATATTGATAATGCCCCCAAACGCCGTTTATCTTGTTGTAGGAGGTCATAATTGTAAGCGGTTCTGCCTCTTTGACGCAAATTTCAAAGCCTTTAAGGTAAATTTCTCTTAAAGCTCGCTCCGAAAGACGGGAATCGGTGCGGTTGCGGTTGGTTTCCTGGCTGTTGCAGGCAAAATGCTTCGGACACGCGCCCACGCCTTCGCTCTGTATACCTTTAACAACCGCGGCGGCGGTTTTGCCCGTAAGTACGGGGTCTTCCGAGTAATATTCAAAGTTTCTGCCGCAAAGAGGACTGCGGTGAATATTCATACCCGGTGCCAGAAGAACATCCGAGCCTTTTTCTTTCATTTCGGTGCCGACTTTTTTATAAACCTCATAAGCTAAATCCGTGTTCCACATTGAAGAAATGCACGTACCCACGGGAAGAAGAGAACAGCAGGATTTTATGCGGATTCCCGAGGGTCCGTCCGTAGTTATAATCGGGTCAACTCCTTTTTTACGGAGAGAGGGAAGAACACCGCCGAGAGCACCTGCGTTGCCGGGATTGCCGAGGGCGCTGTTCATGGTGTAATCGCCGCGGCTTATGGCTTCAAGCTCCTTGGGGGAGAGCTGAGCCACAAATTCATTAAGGGTACAGGTGCCGTTCTTGACATCTGCAAGTGTTAAGCCCACATCACCTGTGTAGCCGCAGTCTTTGGGTAGATTTTTAAGAATGATTTCACGGAAATTTTGTGTTGATACGGGGGTATCGGAAAAGGCAACTATGGATTTCCCGTTACTGTCAAGCTTTGATACATAACGCTCGAAGGCTTCTTTAGGAGCGCAAACCTCACTGAGTGTTTCGAGAACGAGGGTCTCAGGGAGCGTAAAGCTGAAAATGTTTTGGGCAGAACGCGCATCACCGCCCAGATAGAAGAAATATTCACCCTTTTCGAGTATGTAGCAGGATTTGTGCTTTGAAGCTCCGCTGTCGTCATAAGAAGAAAAAGCGTAAAAAGGTATTGTGAACTCGGCTTCTTCGCTTTCGCCCTTTGAAAGTGTTGCCGTCTTTTTAAAATCGCAAAGAACACGGCGGGGTTTACCCAATTTCCCACGGGGTGCTTTTGCGTATATCTGAAAAACATCCTTGCCGCAGTAATCGGAAACATTTGTCGTTTTTACAGTGAGCTTAACGGTGTTTCGGGAGACCTGACCGCTTATAAATTCTCTTTTGAAGCTTGAATATCCCAGACCAAAGCCGAAAGGATAAAGCACGCTCTTTTTATCGAAGGTTTCAAAGTATCTGTAGCCTACGTAAATATCTTCGGTATAGTTGTTATATTTTCTCTCGCCGAAATCCTCTGAGCAAGGGTAATCAAAATAATTTTCCGCAATAGTATCAGGCAGTCTGCCCGAAGGCTCTTGTTTTCCAAGAAGCACGTCTGCAACAGCGTTGCCGCTTTCCATACCGCCCTGCCAGGGGATAAGAACGGCGCAGTCGCCTGAAAGAAGCTCTTTTTCCCAGCTCATATCTATAATACTGCCTATGTTGAGAACGATAACGGTTTTCCTGAAGGCTTTATTTACACGGGAAATGAGAGATTTTTCGTCAGAGGTTAAAAAATAACTTCCCTCAGTCAGAAGATTTTCTCTGTCCTCCCCGGCGGCTCTGCCTACAACAATAACGGCAACCTCCGAGTTTTCAGAAGCTTTTTCGATAACGGAGGTTTCAATAGGCATTTCATCGTAATATAAAGGCCAATGCCCCCAAAAGCCGTGATCCGGGGGATTCTTTTCACACCACTGCTTATAAATATCCGCAAGCTCAGTATTAAGCTTTGCACCTGAGTTTTTAAGACCTTCAATGAGGTTTACCGCATAAGGCTTTATAACGTCACCGCCTGAGCCGTAGCCTACATACATATAATCATACTGAACTCTGCCGAAAACGGAAACCGTTTCATCGGATTTTAACGGAAGAACACCGTCATTTCTTAAAAGCACTGTGCCCTCGGCAGCGGCTTTTCTGAGAAGCTCGGGCATACCTTCCGTAAGCGTGCGGTCAAGTCCCTGAGTGCTTTTCGCCTCGTTCTGAGCAAGGCGGTTTACTATAAGCCCCACTGCATTAAAAGCCTTACGCTTCGCTTTTTCAAATATCTTCAAAACAATTCTCCTCTCTGCAGCTCTTTAATTCAGTATATCACAGATATTTTTAAGTATCAACAGGTTTAATTTTTGCAGGGAAAAACATTTCTGAAAGATAGAGGAAATTGAACTCTCATATATTAAAATCACGGCAAAGCCGTGTATATCATCATTGCGAAAGAGTTTTGATACACACCTAAAGGTGTGATGAGATACAAGGCCGGCATTGTGCCGCCCTTGATGATATACACGCTAACGCGTGATGATATGCCATTGCTTTCGCAATGGATAA
>CAZCQI010000091.1:2426-7629 GCA_964500795.1 uncultured Eubacteriales bacterium | reverse complement strand
GCTCAAAGATTATGCCTGTTAACACAAAATGGGGGATAGATGAGCTTCTTGAGGCTTGCAGGATATATACCGATAAAACATCAAGGCGGATTTCTTTCGAGTATGCTATGATGAACGGTGTAAATGACACTACCGAGTGTGCGTATGAGCTTGCATCAAGGCTAAAAGGGATTCTATGCCATATAAACCTTATACCGGCAAACGAGGTACCTGAAAAAGGACACCGGCGAAGCAGTGATAACAGTATTGAAAAATTCAAAGCAATTCTTGAAAAATCGGGCTATGCGGTAACTGTTCGCCGCACTTTAGGCTCTGATATAAACGCTTCCTGCGGTCAGCTCAGGCGGGAAACTGTTAAAGAAAAATCAAATGCAAAGTGAGGTGGAACGCCGTGAAAATTATCTCAAAGACCCATATAGGTCTCAAAAGAGAAACCAATCAGGATGCATACGATGCAGGGGTGTTTGACTCAGGTGATACCTGGGCTGTTGTATGCGACGGAATGGGCGGTGTTTCAGGAGGGCAGATTGCAAGCGGCATCTGTGTTGAGAAAGTTTCTGAAGCAATAAAAAGGGGATACCGTGACGGTATGACCGTAAACAGTGCTAAGAACCTTTTGATTTCTGCAGTGAGCGCGGCAAACTCAGCGGTATTTGAGAAATCTCTTAATACACCCGAACTTAAAGGTATGGGAACTACCATTGTGGCAATTATAGTTCTCGGCGATATAGCTGTTATTGCCCACGTGGGTGACAGCAGAGCATATCTCATAAATGAAAAAATAACTCAGCTTACTAAAGATCATTCTTTTGTTCAGCTTCTTGTTGATACGGGTAAAATTACTCAAGAGGAAGCAAGAACTCATCCCGACAGTAATGTTATAACAAGAGCTGTAGGGATAGAAAACTTTGTTGACGCAGAAATTGACATAGTTGATATAACCACGGCGGATAAAATTCTTATCTGCACGGACGGTCTTAACGGCTATGTTGAGGATGATATTATTTTCGAAACCGTTACCCGATACGGTGATTCTTCTGCCGAAAAACTTGTAGAAACGGCAAATATGGCAGGCGGTCATGACAATGTAACAGTGGTATTGCTTGCCGCTGATGTTCAAGGAGAGTAAGTATGGAAAATTATGTAGGAAAACGATTAGACGGAAGATATGAAATACAGGATGTTATAGGCGTAGGCGGTATGGCAGTGGTTTACAAAGCCTATGATAACATTGATGACAGAATTGTTGCGGTTAAGGTTCTCAAGGATGAGTATCTTGCCAACGAAGAATTCCGCAGACGCTTTAAAAATGAATCAAAAGCCATTGCTGTTTTATCTCATCCCAATATTGTTAAGGTTTTTGATGTGAGCTTCGGTGACAGATTGCAGTATATTGTAATGGAATATGTTGAGGGCATTACTCTTAAGGAATACATAGAAAAACGCGGTGTTATTGATTGGAACGAAGCGCTTTTCTTTGTAATTCAGATTCTCAGAGCGTTGCAGCATGCCCACGATAAAGGCATCGTTCACCGCGATGTTAAACCGCAGAATATAATGCTTCTTGAAAACGGTACTATTAAAGTTACCGATTTCGGTATTGCCCGCTTTAACCATAGCGAAACACGTACCGTTACCGAAAAAGCCATCGGCTCCGTTCATTATATAAGTCCCGAGCAGGCGAAGGGTGAATTTACCGATGAAAAAGCGGATATTTATTCCGTTGGTATAGTTCTTTATGAAATGCTTTCAGGTCAGCTTCCCTTTGATGCTGACAGTGCCGTATCCATTGCGCTTATGCAAGTCAACAGCACTCCCGCTCTTCCCAGAACTATAAATCCCGATATTCCCGTTGGATTTGAGCAGATAACAATGAAGGCTATGCAGAAGAATCCCCGCGAGCGTTACCAGACAGCCGCTGAGATGCTTCTTGACTTGGAGGAGTTTAAGCGTAATCCGAATATAAAATTCGATTATCAGAACGCCTTTACCAACCAAACAGCCGTGAATTATGATGACAGCCTTACGGATAAAACAAGGATGATTCCTACGGTTAAAGGTGCCTCTTCGCAGATTGAAAAGGACAGAACTGTTTCTGCGCCGCCTATTAAGAACGGTGCTGTTAAAATAGATGATGAAGACGATGCACCGGGAACAAATTCGGTGGGTCAAGGTGCGGTTCAGGATGTTTCGAAGAAACATCTTAACAATAAAACCGTTGCAGTTATCGTAGGTGTTGCGGTTGCTCTTGTAGTTTTTATTATAATTCTCATTGTTTCTATGTTAAAAAACGGCAACCTCACTCTGGGAGTAGGTAAAAAGATTGAGGTAGACAGCTTCATCGGCATGAATTATGAAGAGGAAATACTTGATAATGAAGAGTATGAGGATATGTATAATTTTGATGTTTATTATGCATCCTTTACCGATGGCGAAGAGGGCTGTGTTTACGATCAAGACCCCAAAGCCGGCTCAACTATTTCTAAAGGCGCAACAGTAAGACTTTTCGTTGTTAAAGCGGGCGAGGGTCAGGTTATTCCTGACTTTTCGGGGCAGAATTATAATCAGGCTTGCGACACCCTTGAAACCATGGGCTTTGCCGTAACGGCAGTTCCCGTTGAAGACAGTACGCTTTCCGTAGGTCAGGTTGTCAGAACTGAGCCTGCCGCAAATGAAACTGCCTTGGCAGGTGCTTCCGTAACGGTTTATTATGCCGCCGATACACAGGCAAGCTCGCTTTTCAAAATGCCCAACCTTGAAGGTAAATCCCTTGATGAGGCAATGAAAATTATTCAGGAAAACGGTTTGACCCTTACAAAAACCGAAACTGCCGACAGTACTGTTGAAAAGAATTATGTTCTTAATCAATCGCCGGAGGAGGGTTCGCCAGTTTCAGAGGGAGACAGTGTCATTTTAACCGTCAGCTCAGGCTACCTTACCGCAGAAAAAACCATAACTTTACCTGAAGTGAATTCTTTAAATATAAAGGTTGTGTTGGATGATACGGTGATTTCCACAGAGACCGTAGATTCTTCTTCAAACACTAAATATACCGTAACTGTTCAGGGAAATAAGGCTGATTCAAAATTACTTGTGTATCTTAACGACGCCATTTACTATGAAGCAACCGTCGATTTCACCCGTGATTCCGTTAAGTTCAGCAAAGAAATCAATTACGATGTTGCTTTTTATGTTGATGTTACAGGTCTTGATGAAACAAGTGCCGTATCAGCACTTAACAAAGCGGGGTATAAAAATGTAACCGTTAAGTATGAAGAAAGCTTTGAGAAAGCAGGAACTGTAATAAATCAGTCACCTGTGCAATCTTCCGCGCCCCACCTTGATAAAACCGCATCTATCGTTTTAACCGTTGCAATTGAAGAGCAGGTACTCAATAACAACGGCGGTGCTTCGGTTCAGGAGTAAAACGCTTAAAATATGGAAAAGATTTTAGAAGGAATAATAATAAAAGGTATCGGCGGCTTCTATTATGTTGAAGCCGCCGGGGAGATATATGAATGTAAAGCACGTGGTGCTTTCAGAAAGAAGAAAATCACACCATTGGCAGGTGACAGGGTAAAAATTACTGTTCGTCAGGATAAGGAAAATACTATTGATGAAATAGGCGGACGCAAAAATTTTCTTCAAAGGCCGCCTGTTGCAAATATCGATAATCTTATTATAGTTTCATCTGTTAAAGAGCCTGTTCCGAGTCTTCTTGTTATAGATAAGCTTACTGCAATTGCGGCGGATAAAAACATAAAGCCATGTGTTGTTTTCTCAAAAAGCGATTTGGGTGAAACAGCCGAGTTTGAAGAAATTTATAAAAAAGCAGGCATTTCCGTTGCATCTGTTTGCTGTAAAACAGGCGAGGGCGTTGAAAAAGTAAAGGAAATGATATGTGACGGTATTACCGTTTTCACGGGCAATACAGGCGTCGGGAAATCTTCTCTTCTGAACTGTATCGACCAACGCTTTTCTCTTGCAACAGGAGAGATCAGCGATAAATTGGGAAGAGGTCGCCATACTACGCGCGAGGTTACCCTTTACCATGTAGGGGAAGGTCTTGTAGCGGATACCCCGGGCTTTTCATCTCTTGATATCGAGCAGACCGGCGAGGTAATTGTTAAAGAAAATCTTCCTTTCTGCTTCCCTGAATTCAGAGAATATCTCGGTAAATGCAAATTTACGAGCTGTTCCCATACCGTTGAAAAAGGGTGCCTTGTTCTTGATGCAGTGCGAGCAGGGATTATTCACGAAAGTCGCCATAATAACTATAAAACAATGTATAATGATGTTAAAGACTTAAAAGATTGGCAGTTGTAACATTTTATAGACACACTCATATTATGTAGTAAATTGATAATCAGGAGGGTGCTTATGAAAGTTGTAGTATGCCGCAGTCCTAAAATGCTGAGAGGAATTTTAAAACTTGTGTTCGGTATTAGGGACTGATATTACATAAAAACTCTGCAACAAAGGCGTATAGCCATCGTTGCAGAGTTTTTTAAAACTTAACTCTTTCGCCTGTGTGGGCATTTACAATTGCTTTGTGAACACCGATATATGTGTTTGAAATGTATTTATCAAGATGCAGACTGCCGAAAAACCACCGCTTAAATTCACTGCATTTTGAAAGCTCATCGAAATAAGCGTTAAGGGTGGTAACTCTCACAGCTTCGCTTTCACCTAACTTCAAAAAGCCCTTTATCGTTGTTGAAGGCTCGTGGGTGATGATGACATCAATTTTGCAATCGTGCTTTTCAAGGTTGTTTGCACCTTCTAAAAGCTCATCCTTAGCAGGTATTTCATATTTAAGCCAAGGATTGTCCTCAAGTCTCGAATCAAGGTCGGGGCTTTCACCGCCGCCCATAGTAAATATTTTAAGACCGTCTATTTCAAAAACCTGACCTCTCATAAGGTGAAAGATGTTATCGGATATCTGATGGACCTTGCCACCGTTCCAAACGGTGAGAGGGTAACCGTTGAGCAAATCAAAGTTTTCGTGGGTGCCGTCTATAAAGCAGATATTGTATTTTCGCTTTGATAAAGCCTTAAGTATTCTTTGTTCTGCCTTAGACTTGTCCCATATAAAGCCGAAATCACCGCATACGATGAGAGTATCACCATTGCCCAGGCACGTTAAAGCACCCTTTGAAAGTCTTTCGGGATCGCCGTGAGTATCACCGGTAACAAAAACCAT
>CAZCQI010000091.1:0-2416 GCA_964500795.1 uncultured Eubacteriales bacterium | reverse complement strand
GTTCTCCTTTTTTTCATAAATGGTATTTCAATTCCTGAATAAAAATGTTATACTTAAAGAACTTAAATATGTTCATATCTATTTTATAACATTTAACGGTGATTGTCTATGAAAAAATTGCTGATTTTTATAATTTGTTTTTTACTTCTTATACCTACTTATACAAATGCTTATGCCGCATTGGATAAAAACGGCAAAATTGAAACAGTAAACGGTAGCTATGATATTGATGCTCCGGAATACGAAACGGAAATTGCACTTCTTGTAAACGCGGATACGGATACCGTTATTTACAGCAAAAATGCCGATAAAATTACTGCCCCCGCTTCACTGACTAAATTGGTAACTGCCCTTGTTGTTCTTTCCGAGTGTGATGATTTGCAAACTCAAATAACCTGCTCGTATGATGCTATCCACAGTATCGACGGTACGGGAAGCTCAATAGCGGGTCTTAAGGTTGATGAGACAGTATCTTTAGAAATGCTTCTGTATTGCCTTTTCCTTCCCAGCGCAAACGATGCGGCGGCAGTTCTTGCAGAGCACTTCGGCGACGGTGATGAATCGGCTTTTGTTGATAAAATGAATAAGCTTGTTGCAGAGTTGGGATGCCAAAACACTCATTTTGCCAATCCTCACGGACTTGATGATGAATCGGTAGCAGGCTTTGACAGTGATACTCAGAACAGAACAACGGCTTCCGATATGTATCTTATAGCAAAAAAGGCTCTGTCATATGACTGCATTGTTCAGATATCTTCAAAGTACGGTAAAACGATGCCCGCTACAAATCAAAGTGATATCCGTTACCTTTATAATACCAATGCGCTTTTAAACAGCTATTCAGAGTATTATTATGAAGAGGCGATAGGTCTTAAAACGGGAACTACAGAGAAAGCGGGAGCCTGCCTTATTTCCAGTGCCACAAAGGACGGATACACTTACATTTCAATTGCAATGCGCGGAGTTATTGATTATTCAATGAACGGCAAGCAATACAATTCTGCATTTCTTATGTGCCGTTATATGCTTAAATGGGCGTTTTCTAATATTGAAATGACCGTTCTTGCAGATACCTCCTATATTATGGGCGAGGTGGGCGTCAAGTACGGTAGAGGAGCGGACTATGTCGGTCTTGTGTCTGCCGAAACCGTTTCTGCCGTAATTCATAAAACTGTAAGCATTTCCGATATCGAAGTGGTTTTTCCCGAGGATTTTCCCGAAACCGTCTCTTCACCTGTCGAACATGGGGATGTGATAGGAACGGCAAAGCTAATGTATAAGGATGTTGAAGTTGCCGAAATAGAGCTTGTTGCATATCAGACTGTTAAACGCAATCATCTTTGGGCTATGTTCAGTTGGATAGAGGGTATTGCTACATCAAAAGTTTTTTTGACCTTTGTTATTATAGTTGCAGTAGTACTTGTTATTCTCTTCTTCGGCACAAGAAATCAGCGCAAACGGAAAAAACGCCGTAAAAACAGAGTGAATATTGTGAAAGATTACAGTAAACTTGCAAAGTAATAGTGCAGTATGCACAACAGAACAACACATTGAATTTATGCGTTGTTCTGTTGTTTTTTAGTGTAAAAATGAAATTTGCCACAAGAGAAAAACATATGAAAATCAAAGAAAAGCAGAGAAAACAAGAGATTAACAGTATTATTTTAATTTTTTCAAAAAATGTTGTTGACAAACATTATACCTTGTGGTAATATATCAAGGCAAAAGCGGGGAGAGCTTCCCCGAAACTATTACGGAGGTAACTGTTATGTCTACTTATATGCCTAAAGGCGCACCCGAGCGCCAGTGGTATGTTCTTGATGCAGAAGGCAGAACTCTCGGCGAAGTTGCCGTTGAAGCAGCTGTTCTTCTTCGCGGTAAGCACAAACCCACTTTCGCTCCTCATGCTGATTGCGGCGATAGCGTTATCATCATCAACGCTTCTAAAATCGTTCTCACCGGCAACAAACTCACAGATAAAATCTATTACCATCACACAGGCTACATCGGCAATATGAAGGCTGTTAAATACGGCACTCTCATGAAAGAAAAGCCCGAGTTTGCAGTTCAGAAAGCTGTTAAGGGTATGCTTCCCGATAACACTCTCGGCAGAGCTGCTATGGCACGCCTTCGTGTTTATGCAGGCGCAGAGCACGAGCAGGCTGCTCAGAAGCCCATCGTTAGAGAATTTTAAGGGAGGAGGCACTAATTATGTACGAAAGCAAATCATATTTCTACGGCACAGGCAGAAGAAAAAAATCAGTTGCTCGTGTTCGTGTATATCCCGGCACAGGTAAGGTAACCATCAATGACAGAGATATCGACGATTACTTCGGTCTTGAAACACTCAAGCTTATCGTTCGTCAGCCTCTCACTCTTACAGAGTCTGTTGACAAGTACGATGTAGTTTGCCGCG
>CAZCQI010000090.1:0-7684 GCA_964500795.1 uncultured Eubacteriales bacterium | reverse complement strand
GACAGAAATTGAAGATATGAATTCTTTTGTAACTGACCTTGACAGTAACGAAAATCATACAGTTTCTGTGGTTGCTATGTATAATGTGAGCAAGATAAGAGCATTATGTGTTCTGCCGTCAATGTTCAAGGGTAAGCATATTAAGCATACCGATATTATTGATGTATGCGAAGGTCATGAAATCACTGTCATATACGATAAACCGGCACCAATGCAGATAGACGGAGAAACAATACTTGATGTCATAAGATGTGATGTCAGAGCAGGAAAACCCTGACATCAGTATTGAAATCGGCAAAACCGTGCACCCTTATAATCAGATGCACGTTTTTTTAATAATTCTCTTTCCCCTGCAGATATCTTACTGCAATCGAATATTTTGTCGCTGAACGAGGTGTATTCAGCATCTGTTCATCATACCATAACAATCAGCCGTTTAACAGTAGTCACCTCAGACCTTGCCCCATGCTTGAGAATCCTGAATGTCCGGAAAAGATAATCGCTGAAACAGGAGCAGAAAGTACAGATTTGGAATCACCTGAAACCGTAGAGCATCTTTGCGGTAAGTGTAAGGCTTATGCAGAAAAATGGACACCTTGTGCTGATGAAATCAGGAATAACAATCGCAACAGTGATTGTATTACATAATCCGTAATAAAAAAAGGAGAGGTATTGTGTGAAAAAACACCTTGCAAACATTATTTCTTTTTCAAGAATAATAGGTGCAATAGTATTATTTTTTCAGAAAGAAATATCACCGCTGTTTCTGCTGATTTATGTTTTGTGTGGTTTTACCGACCTGATTGACGGTCCCATTGCAAGAAAAACGGGGGCGACAAGTACTCTTGGTGCTACACTTGACAGCGTTGGTGATGTAATGACTTATCTTGCACTTACAAAAATCCTTATTTCACAGAAGTTGGTTCCTGTATGGATTCTTGTGTGGATTATCAGTGCAGGATTAGTATTTGCTGTTGATACCGTTATCTCAAAAGTCAGATTCAAAAAGTTTTATCTGCCACACACATATTTAGGTAAAGTATTCGGCGGTTCAGTGTTTGTTCTTCCCCTTGCCATGCAGATTATGCCACGTGAAATATGGATGGCGATAATATGCACAATAGCTTCAATTCATGCAATAGAATTGCTCTATGTACAACTGAAAATTGATTATGCCAAGGATTTTGTCCCTTGGGCTGTTAATATAAATAAAATATAAAAGAGTCGCTGTAATGAAAGAAAAACTTTCATTTTACTTTGATAAATGGAAAACTGTTCCCAACCTCATTTCAGTTGTCAGAATACTTCTGATACCTGTTTTCGCAGTTTTATTCTACAACGGTCAGACTGTTGCTGCAGCAGTGATTCTCGCTTTGTCGGGTTTGTCCGACCTTGTTGACGGCAAAATAGCAAGAAAATATAATCAGGTGAGTAATTTGGGTAAAATCCTTGACCCTGTTGCAGATAAGCTTACAGTCTTTGCAATTGCAATAATACTTTATCTGAAATTCAGTAAGGCTTTAAACCCGACACTAAACGCATCCTCCTGGGTATTTCTGCTTTTCATAATTAAGGATTTTGTAATGATCTTCTTTGGCTTTATTATGATTCTGTTAGGTCTTCGACCCTGTGCCGCAGAAATTTTCGGTAAGGTTGCAACAACAGCATTTTATGTTGTAATGGTTATCATTATGGCAATCGGTCCTGAGGTTGGTGCATTCAGAAATTATTTTTGCTTACCTGATACTGTTATGATGGTTCTTGTTTCAATTGCTGCAATATTGACATTCGTTGCCTTTTTCAGTTATCTGCCGGATGTTTTCAGACAGTTCAGCTCTCTGAGAAAGAAAAAGTCAGGATGAGAAAACAATGACTAATATAAAAAGCACAAAAAACAGCATCCTTATGAGTGCCGTAGAGTTTATTATAGGTATAATACTTTTATTCAGACCGGAAGGCTTCACATCGGTTATAATTGTTTCTTTAGGAGTGGTTTTAATTCTGCTCGGAGCAATAAGCACGGTAAATTATTTCCGTACCGAAAAAAGCGAAGCAATGAAAGCTAATCTTTTATCAAAAGGGTTGCTTTGTCTCATCGGGGGTATGTTCTTTGCTTTTAACTCGAAGTGGTTCATAAAGATATTCCCGATTTCAACGCTCTTATACGGAGTGTTTATGCACTGTCGTATCTTTTATCAAAAAACTCCGAAAAGGCAGACACTGTAGTTACAATTGAAGAATAAAATTAAAGAAGTGCACTGGATTTTACCTTTGCACTTCTTTTTTTATATACAAGAATAAAGACCACTGTAACGGCAGTCCTTATCCTGTTTAGTTATACATATATCAGTTCCGCACAGACGATTTCTCTTGCACGTTGCTGAATGTTGCCCATTCGTTGCGCCCATTCCCATTGGTCGTGTTCTTTTAGCTGTTCGGTAACACCTTCACTCTCTTTTATCCGCTCAACAAGATTATTACATCCGGTGTGCTTGTGTATCGATATCTAAAAGATACTGCCGCAGTTTCCTTCTGCGAGCAGAGCTGCAAATACCACTTTTGGTGCTTCAGAAGATAATCCTTGTGCAACATTCCCCATTTACCGAGGGTAACACTCGCTTCTTCAGCCGGCAATGCAGGGTTCGGGATTAAATAATCACCAACTCGGCTGTATTGGATTGTCTTTTTGTTTGACATAGAAATAGCCTCCTTTAATTTTGCAGCTAAATTGTACAAACAAAAGGAGGTTTCGCCGAATGTGCAAATGTCAATAAAAAAAGAAAAACCAAGAAAGATTTTATTCTCTCTCGGTTACTTCTTTTTCCTCTGCAATGCACGGTATCTAATGACTGTTTTATAAACTGTCCTTAGATACCCCGTGCATTAACGGAGAGCTTTTTTGTTAATCATTTATTTTAGTATGAAAATGAGCTTGACGCTGCTGTTGAGTAGCTTGTAATGAGCTTTTCATCTGTTTTTACGAAATAGTTGATGATTGTGTCGTTGCGCTCAACCGCTTCAACAATTTTTTCGTAAATGCCGTTTGAATACTCTTCGGATTTAGTTGAAGTAATTGTTTCGCGAACATCGCTTTCCCATTTTGCCATTTCATCGGCACCTACATAATACATAATGTGGTAACCGTAATCTGTTTTGATAATGCCTGTATCGCCAGCCTTATGGCTATCAAGAGCCCAGTCAAGGAATTCAGGTACATAATTGCTGTCAGAGGTGATATCCTCGTAGAGACCGCCTGTTTCTGAGGAACCGGTATCGTCTGTCTTCTGGGTAGCAAGGGCAGCGAAAGAATCCTCGGTAGCTTCTCCGTCTTTCCATTCCTTAAGAATTGCTTCAGCCTCTGTTTTTGCTGCTGCAAAGTTAGCTTCAATTTCAGCGTCAGAAAGGGCTTCGCCATCGGCATCGGTTGTTGCGGCTTCAACAAGGATGTGGCGAACATTTGCGCCGGCTGTTTCCATATCAGGTGCGGCAGGGGAGACTAAATAAGCAATGTAATATGCTTCGTAGTCGGGAATTTCAAAAACTTTTACATCGCCGGTTGCTCTGTCAGCACTGAATACCCAATCAGCAAGATCCTCGGAAACACCAGATATATCAGCGTAAAGAAGGTTTTCTGCAAGTGTGGCACTGTCCTCAGCGAAAGTTTCTTTCTGAGAGGGAACAGCGTATTCAGCTGCATTTTTAACGAAAGCTGCTTCGTCGGTTGCAAGAGCTGCGAATTCATCTGCAAGCTTCTTTGCTTCTGCCTTAGTGTATACGGGGTCATCACTCTCTTCATCCTCCGGCTCAGCGTAGGAGAAAGTGAAGAGGCGAATATCGGCGTAATCGAAGGATGCCTTATTTTCTGAATAATAGGCTTTAACTTCATCATCGGTAAGACCGGAAGAGGTGTTTTCCTGATACCATTCAAGGTAGTACTGAGCAATGTAATCTCTTTCTATAAGTTCTCTGTACGATTTCTCATTGAGACCTTCACCGCAGGTTTTTGAAATATAGTTGTTAAGAGAAAATCCGTTTTCTGCGGCATTAGTTTCTGCAGTGGCGATAGCCTCATCAATAGCATCCTGCATTTCGGTCTTCTGATCTTCTGTAAGCTCAAAGCCCTCGGTGTTCATCGCATCGTTATATAATGACCTCTGCATAAAGGCCTTGATAGGAGCCATCTCTTTGAAATAGTCAGCCCAAGTGGTAACGCCCTCTATTTCATCACCTACATAATCCTGTTCAGCAGGAGCAAGAGTGTAATCGTAGCCGGTGTAGTAATAACCGTAGCCGTTGCCGTAAGTGGATTCAATCTGATAAGCGTAGCTGTAAATCTGATTGAACAGACTCATATAATAGTAGTTATATTCCGCAACATCGATTTTCTCATCCTCGTATTTAGCTGCAGTAAGTACTTTCTGAGGCAGGCAGAAAACCTTTGTGGCTATATTGCCGATACCGTAAAGAACAACACCTGCAACAAGAACGATGCAAAGAACTTTTACGAGGATTCCGAGAACCTTTTGTCCTTTGCTGTTTTTCTTTTTCTTTGCAGCCTTTGCAAGGCGCTCCTTGCGCTGTTCGCGATAGATTTCGGCATTAGTTTTAATTTCATTGTTTGCCATAAAATTCATCCTTTGCTTTCTTTTATAGTGCGTTATAACATAACAGCACGATATTAGTCTTATTCTACAACAAATAAAAGAAATTTACAAGTCTATTTTTCATATTTATTTGTATAGAGGGCTTAATTTACAATTCGTTAAGAGTTTTTTCGGGAAATTGCTACATTTGAAACGCAACCGTATAGTTGCAAATTTAAAGTAACTGTGTTATGATGTATTGAGAATTTTTAATTAAACGGTTATGTGATGGTTATGAAAAAGATAAATAAAAAAATATTGATTCCTGTTTGTTCAGTGCTTATTATAGCAATTGTTGCGGCGGTGTTGATAATTCCGGGGCGTTCACGCGGACAAATTAAAGCGTATTCATATGCAGAAAAATCTCAGCAGGGTGTTGAGTTTTCAACGGATTTTGAGCCGTGCATTAACTTGGGCAAAAATGTACTTTATGTTAATAAGAGTAACGGTGCGGTTGCAATTAAAAGCGAAAACGGTGAATTTTTCAACTCACTTTCAGATGATGCGGCAGGGGAACTTCTTGCTTCCGTTATAAGCCTCACTCTCAGAGATAAAGCAGGTAACTCCTACCAAGTTAACAGTACCGATAACAGCGTGCGTTTCGGCACTTTTGAAATTGATAAAAGCACACAAAACGCTGTTAAAATAACTTTTCGCTTGTTCAAAGATAACGAGAGCTCTTCAAAGGGGAGTCAAGCGGCTTTTTATGCAGAGATTCCCTTAGAGCTGTCTTCTCAGGGCAGTGCATTTAAAGTAGCTGTTGATATCGGTAAAGTTATCCTTGCAGATGGGCTCTATATTGAAAAAATCAGCATTTTACCGGGTCTTTTTTCGGAATCTGAGCCTCAGGAGGACTGCTTTTATACCGTTCCCGACGGAAGCGGTGCTCAGATAGATTTATCCGCATTTTCGGAAGAAGCACTCGAACTTTCATTGGATGTTTACGGCAGTGATGTAACTTACAATGAATACGCTGAGGGCGCGAATCTTCCTTGCTTTGCCTTTACAAAAGGGAAAACCCTCGCTACAGTTATAATTGATGACGGCGATGCACTCTCAACCGTTACCGCTACGCGCTTTGCCGAAACAGGAGGTAATCTTTACAATACATTTACCGTTACCTCTTGCGGAACGGAGAATGGTAAATTCTCAAAAGGTGTGTCATATAACGGCGTTGTTTCTCAGCTTTATTATTTAAGCGGCGGGGCAAAGAATGACTATAATGCAATATCCTCTGTTGTGAGAGAAAATCTTATTTCAAGAGGGTATTTACCCTCTGAAATGAGCAGCACATTTTCGGATTATCCCTTTTTTATTACCGTTGTCGGCAGTGAAAGCGGCAATAAAAAGGATGTGTATACCACCTTCGAAAACGCTGCGGAAATGATTGCTCTTTTGAAATCGCGCGGTGTAAGAAGTATGGCGGTTCGCTTTACGGGTGCTTCAGTCAAGGGGCTCAACACCGAATCGGGGAAAACCGCATATTTCAGTGACGTATTGGGCGGAAGTGAAGGCTTCAATGATTTTTGCAATACCGCATCTGAGAATAACAGCTCTGTCTGGTATGATGTTAATCTCGCATCCGAAAAAGCCAAAAAAGGCGATGGAACCGAGCTTTACTCGGTTATCCGTTCTTCTCTGGGACTTGATTACTCAAAGGCTACGGTCAGCTCTTACAGCTCAGTTGAAAATAACATTTCCTCGGTTTATAAAACGATGTCGGAATTTGAAAACGCAAATGTGTGCATCAACGACCTTTCTTTCCTGCTTTATACAGATACCTCCGCAAAAGCTGACAGGCAAACTGCCCTTGAAAATCTCAGGGATAAGCTCGTCTCTTTGAGCGTGAGCGGCGGACTTATGCTTACAAGCCCTGCAGTGTACCTTATGTCCGCGGCAGATGCGGTTTCCGGGCTTCCTGAAACAGCCTCCTGTCACGGTGCAAACGGTGTTACTTCCGTTCCGCTCATTCAGATGGTTCTCCACGGCAGTGTGTGCTACGGTTCCGAGCCCGTTAATCTTTCATCGGATTATTCGGCTGCTGTTCTCAAAGCGGTTGAATACGGTGCATCCCCCTCATTTGTTTACACCTACAACGGTAGCGAAAGCCTTGATTACGGAGTTTATGCGGCTCAAACTGCCAAGTATTATTCTCAGGTCAAGCGTATGCTTCCTCTTATGGGTATGGAAATAACCTCCCACGAACAGGTTGTTTCCGGTGTTTATAAAATTACTTACGATTATAACAAGGTTGTTTATGTGAATTATAACCCTTCTGTTGTTGAAGTTGATGGCATTTATGTTTATGAAAATGATTTTGTAATAATTTAAAATAAAGCTTCTCTGTCGACCGGCAGGGAAGTTTTTTGTAGTGTTTTCTTCTAAAATAAAGAAATAGTTACTTTTTTAACGAAAAGTATTTGCAAATCCAATCTTTTGTGATACAATGCTTTTCGGATATATTCAAAAAGTTTTTTGAAACCGTTAATTTCAGAAAGGATGGAAAAAATGGATTACAAAATGGAATTGACTCCCGAGCAGGCCGCCATACTCAACGGCGAACAGGGAGAAACTATGGCAAAGGTTATGAAAACCCTTGTTATGTACGGTGAGGCCTTCGGCGCAACCAAGATGATTCCCGTTACAAGCGAAAAAGGTCACCTTGTTACAAGCTTCGGTCTTAAGGTTATGACTCCCGTTTATGACCTTATGGATCAGCTTATCGCCGCAGGTATCAAATCAAAGCAGCAGTTCTCTGTTGATCCCAAACCGGTTGATCCCAAGGTTCCTTCAAATTTTGTTAAAAACCTTGTTTTCAATAAGTTTATGTACACTAAGCAGGATAGCTACGATGAACAGCTCAGAAAATTAGGTCTTATAAGTAACGATGCATATACCTGCACCTGCTATATGGATGAAGTAGGTAATACACCTAAAAAAGGTGATATTCTTTCCTGGGCTGAGTCCAGCGCAGTTGTTTATGCAAACTCTGTTCTCGGTGCACGTTGTAACCGTAACTCAGGTATTATTGAGCTTTTCGG
>CAZCQI010000089.1:0-7764 GCA_964500795.1 uncultured Eubacteriales bacterium | reverse complement strand
CCTACGACCAATCGGGTATGAACCGAGTACTCTAGCCAGCTGAGCTATACCGCCATATATATGAACAACATACATACCTACCGCGGGCGAACTGCTTTCCCTATGAAAGCCTGTTAATTATAATATGCAACGGCTCATTTGTCAATACATTTTTTCAAAAAAATCAAAAATATTTTCACGAATATTTTCACGCATATATATGAAGGTTTCCGTAATTTTTTTAAATTAATGCAAAAAAAGTATTGACAATATTTATTTTTGTATGTATAATACTGTTTGCATTTGCGGATGTAGCTCATCTGGTAGAGCGCCACCTTGCCAAGGTGGAGGTAGCGAGTTCGAGCCTCGTCATCCGCTCCATATTTGCGCCGGTAGCTCAGTTGGATAGAGTGTCTGGCTACGAACCAGAAGGTCAGGGGTTCGAGTCCCTTCCGGCGCGCCAAAATAAAGTAACTACTTCGGTGGTTGCTTTATTTTTTTGTGTTGTGATGAAAAAGGGACTCGAACCCCCTCTCGGCGAAGTATAAAATCATAAGGGACTGTAAAAAAGCAGCCTTAAAAAAGTAAAGACTGCAAAATGATCAGTCGCTGAGAAAAATTTCTCAACGACTGACCGTTTTTTATTCGGGAAGGAATGAATTACAGAATATCATTTCGCGCCTATAAAATAAAGAAAAAATCTGTTTTGCGAGCCATATCTTGAAAACGCTTCTTATGAGTGATATAATGTAATAAGCATTTTCGCAAAAGGAATGATAGTATGTCGACAAAACTTTGGTACAATGAATTCATAGATGATTGGATGTGGGCGTTACCCTTAGGTAACGGCAGAATCGGCGCTATGCTGTACGGAAATCCGCACCGTGAACAAATAGAAATCAACGAAGAGTCTCTGTGGAGCGGAAAGCAGATTACTGAAAAATATCACGCCTCTCCCGAAGTGCTTTCACAAATACGAAAACTGATTTTTGAAGAAAAGCTTCAGGAAGCGGCGGAAGCTGCAAAGGCTACTTTTCTGTCGGATCCGCCTGTGGTTCGTTCTTATGAAAGCTTCGGTGAAATTTTTGTTGATTTCCTTGATAAATCACCTTATACTCAATACCGCAAGGAATTGGAATTAAATGATGCCGTTGCCCGCGTATTCTGGGTTAAAAGCGGAATTAAATATAAAAGCGAAACCTTTATCAGTGAGGATTATGATGCTTTTGTTTACAAGGTTTCAAGTGACGGACGTCCGTTTTCCTGCAATGTAACAATAAAACGCAAGCAGGATGCTTACACCGGTTGTATTAACGACGACACAGTAATTATGAACGGTCGCACCACCTACAATACCGGCCCTCTTTACGGTGAAGGCGGTGAGGGTATGTCCTTCGGAGCAAAAATGCTTATTAAGTCCGACGGTATACTGACAGGCGAAAAAAGCTCCGTCAGTGTAACCGATGCAACATACATAATTATTTATTCTGCATTTGCTACAAACTATAATGTTGAAAAATTTGATGTAGATGAAGCTATTGATTATCGGTCAAAATTAAATAGCTGTACAGAAAAAATTTTTGCCGCATCATACGAAGATATTAAAGCATTGCACATTGAAACTCATCAAAAATGGTTCGGCAATGTAAAATTTGAATTGGAAGCACCCGATTTTTCGCATCTTCCCACAAATGAGCGTCTTAAAGAGCTTGATGACGAAACGGATGATCCTGATTTATTTACTTTATATTACAATTTCGGGCGTTATCTTCTGATTGAAAGCTCCGGCAAAAATGCCACACTCCCTGCGAATCTTCAAGGTATCTGGTGCCATGATTTCAATCCGCCCTGGGGCAGTGACTTCCACACAAATATCAACCTGCAAATGAATTATTGGCCTGCCGAATCAGCGAACTTACGGGGCACATTTAAGCCGTTTATTCATTTTATGAAAATGTTAAGCGGCTTCGGCAGTAATACTGCCAAGGAGCTTTTCAACGCTAAAGGCTGGGTTATTAACCACACAACCGATGTCTTCGGCAGAACCGGTGTACACGACGGTGTGCATTGCGGTTTCTTCCCCATGGCAGGCCCTTGGCTTTGCCTCAATCTTTGGGAACACTATGAATACAGCAACGATTTATCCTACCTTAAGGAAATCTACCCTATATTAAAGGGTTCATGCGAATTCCTGCTTGATTACCTTATAGAGGATGAAAACGGTTTACTTGTTACATCACCCTCCAACTCCCCTGAAAATGAATTTTATTACACCGATGAAAACGGTAATAAGCAGGAAAGCATGCTCACTCACGGTGCTACCATAGATTTTCAGATTATAAACGTACTTTTTAAAAGAACTATATTCGCCGGCGACTTGCTTAAAACCGATGAAGAATTCAAACAAATTCTGAAAAATACTCTCGGCAAGCTTCCGCCCGTTAAAATAAGCGAGCGTTACGGCACAATTCAGGAATGGATAAAGGATTATGAGGAGACCGACCCCGGGCACAGGCATATCTCACAGCTGTTCGGCTTATATCCGGGTGACGAAATTGATGAAAGCATGCCCGAGCTTTACGAAGCCGCAAAAAAGACAATTGCCCGCCGTATCGAAAACGGAGGCGGAGCTACGGGATGGTCTCGCGCCTGGACAATATGCTTTTACTCACGCCTTAAAGATGGCAACAATGCCGCTGAGCATTTAAAATATTTGTTGGAAAATTGCACGGCAAATAATCTTTTCGATATTCATCCCCCGTTCCAGATTGACGGAAACTTCGGCGGTGTTGCGGGAATTACCGAAATGCTTATACAAAGCCACATGGGCTCTATCGGTAACCGCGTTATTGAATTATTACCCGCATTACCTGACGAATGGAGCTGTGGCTCTATTCACGGCATTAAGGCAAGGGGCGGTTTTACTTTCGATTTAGATTGGGCTGAGGGCAAGCTGAAAAAAGCGGTTATTACCTCTGAAAATAACAACACCTTACTGTTAAAACTTAATAACCGTACAGAAAATCTAAAAACAGACAAAGAATACACGGTAACTGACTCGGTTATAAAAATGCAGTTCAATGCAGGAGAAAGCGTAAGCATATTACTGTGAGAATAGCCGAACGGTTTCGGAAGGCTTGAATTCATAAGCAAAAAACAGTACAATAATTTGAGCAGTTTTTAAATACTGTTTCACAAACAATCCGTTTTGAGGGGATAAGATATGAAGGATAAAACATCATTAGTTTTCACGGGTGATATCGGCTTTGACCGATATATGTATGGGCAATGGGATGATGAGGAGCTTTTATCAAGTGAAATCCTTGATTTTTTGCACAGTGCAGACCATGTAATCACCAATGTGGAAGGGCCCATAGCCGAAGTTCCGCAAAACACCACTCAGGACGGCGTTCAGCAATTATTGCATACAATGGACCCTGCCGCAACAAAGCTTCTTAACAAAATGCATGCTGATATATGGAATATCTGCAATAATCATATAATGGATGCAGGCGAATTCGGTATAGAAAGCACCCTCCGGGAAGCCAAAAAGAACGGCGCGCAGACAATCGGCGCAGGAATGAATATTCAGCAGGCAAAAGAGCCCGTGATTCTTCCCGAAGCCGGCGGAATAGGTCTTTTCGGTGTGGGTTATCAGCGAGCGTGCCGCAAAGCCGATGAAAACAAAGCAGGTTGCTACAGCTGGAGCGACTTGGATGACATTCAGCAGACTATTGATGAAATCAAAAAGAAGTGCCGCTGGTGTGTTGTTGTGGCACATGCAGG
Source organism: uncultured Eubacteriales bacterium (assembly GCA_964500795.1). Taxonomy (GTDB): domain Bacteria; phylum Bacillota; class Clostridia; order Oscillospirales; family Acutalibacteraceae; genus DTU089. Next base: position 3,999 of record CAZCQI010000089.1, on the reverse strand, counting down.
CGAAGAATTCACACCCCTGCCCTCCCCTTACACAAGAGAACGGTATCATAAATATCTGGAAATGGGTGCGGATATTGTAGTTGCCCACCACCCCCATGTACCGATGAATTATGAAACTGTGGGAGATAAAATTATTTTTTATTCCTTGGGCAATTTTATTTTTGATACAGATTATCAGCGTTCTCAATTCAATACCGATATAGGCTTGCTTGTGAAAATAAACTTTACGGAAGATGAATTTTCATTCGAGCCTTTCGGATTGAAAATTTTACGCGGACCCGAGCATATTGTAAAAGGCGAGCTCCCCCGTATATTCGCGGATGTTCCCGAGGAGGAATACGAGCTTCTTGCCCCGCTTTCGGCAAAAATGCTTATTGCCGCCACAAAAAGGCAGATGACTTTCCTTAAACCCCAAGAATTCCGAAACGCCACGGAGGAAAAATGGAAAGAGCATTTTGCCGAGCCGATGCGAACAGGTCGAGTTCCCGGTGAAACCTTAGATTTTTTCATAATTTGCCCTTTGGCGGAAAAAGAAAAGGAAAAGGCTTGGGAACGCAGTAAATTGGAGGATATTAAGGCATATATTTTAGAGCAAATGTAATAATGCCCGTTTCATTGCATATTGTATAAAACGTTTTTTCACCAATATATTAAAAACGCCCCGTATAGTTTCCTATACGGGGTGAAATTATTTATGAACAGCAAATTATATATTCTTTTACCATCAGTGTAGCGTTATCATAATCGCAACGAGTACAAGCCTCGTATGCGTATGTTTGTCTTAAGCATCTTGGCGATGTTGTGCGAACCTTATGAGTGATTGTAGTAACTGTTGATTTTTCAAGTTTATGTCCAAATAAGGTGCAGGTTAAACCGTAAGTTACAGCACTGTCATCTTCACCACCGTTAGTATAGTAGGCGATGATTTTTTCTTTTGTTTCTTCTGAGATATCCTGATTTTCTATATAGATATCAACATTTCCTTCTGTTTCAACTTCTGCTGCATTTGCGGGAATCATCATTGCGCAACACAAAAGAGAAAGGGCTAATAACATTGCAAATAATCTTTTAATTTTCATAATTTGCTTCCTCCAAATTTTCAATCATTTCGATTAGCAGTTGTTTATCACAACCGTTAAACATATAAACATTATTTTTATATTCAAAATAAATCTGTACGGAAGATTCGTCGTCTAAAATGAAAAAGTAGCATGTTTTTCCGTTTATGTGTGCAGTCTCGCCTGCTAATTCCTTTTTACTTATATCTAAATCAGCATCCAATGTTACTTCGCAGGTTATGTCGTCTCTACTAAAAATATATGTTAAACATTCTTTCGAGTTATATTGATACCGTGCAATTTCAGTAATTTTTATATCATTGGATACACAATTGGGATATAATACATTCAGCTTGTCTGCCTCTAATGCTTCATCCACAGAAAGATAATTTACATGCTGTCCACTCATAACAACTGTTACGCCATTAACATCCTGTTGTTCATAAACCGGTGTATCCGCTACCGTACCAAATCTATTTTTCAACTCCTCAAATATGTTCCATTTAAATGCAATTGAAGCTATGCTGAACAATGCGACCAGTATAGCAATACATGCAGCGACAAGCAAAACCTTCTTTTTGCTTACTTTTTTATTTTTCCCCTCGGTATTTTTCTGATTATCAATACCTTTATTTTCCGCAACAAAGGGGAAGTTTCTGACCCGTTCTTCAATCTCTTCTTCGGTGAGGGTAAGCTTTTTACCCTGCAAGTCCAACAGTAAAACAATGCACGCTCGGATAAGCTCATTATCCTTTTCGTTAACAGGCTTACTTTCTTCCGCATCGCGCAAAATTTCAAGATGCGCTATCAATCTTTCTTTATCGCTCATTATTTTATCCATTGAAACCCCTCTCCCGTCCTAAAGATTTTTTCAACATTTTTCTCCTTTCATTATATATATGTCGAAAAATTGAAAATGCTACACTTTTTTTTAAAAAAATATTCTTATGAAGAGCTGACCGAGCGGTGAGAACATCAATTTTACAAGTTTTTGAAGCCTTTTTCTCATCCTCAGCACCCTTGCACCCACAGCTTTATGGGTAAGACCTATAATTTTGCCGATTTCTTTATAAGACATTTTTTGAACATAGACCATATTATAAAGTTCACGGTCATTTTTGCTAAGTCCCTTTAATACTATTTGCTTATATTTTTCTATTTGTTCATCATCCGCAGTAAGATATTCATCAAACATAACAAACATATCTTCAAGACTAAGCAGCATATTTTCATCATACAATAATATACGCTGTTCTTCTTTTATTTTTCTGTAATATTCAAAAAGCTTATTTCTTGCAACAACGTTTAACCATGATTCGATTTTATCATCATTTAATACATTAAGCTTTTCATAAAATATTTTAAAAACCTCCTGAGTGATATCCTGAGCCGCCTGCTCATTAGCGCCGCTTTCCGAATAACAGCGTTGATATATTTTCGCATAGTTTTCTACAGCAATTTTTTCAGCCGTGTCCCTATCTATCACGTTACCATCTCACTCCGTATTTATTCCGCTGAGCCTAAGTATACTAAATTAAAAACCAAAAGTCCATAATTATTACATAATCTGACGCGGTTTGGGTTTTATTCTGACTGAGTAAGTTTTCAAATCCGCTTTATCTGCCGTTTATTTTATCTGTTTGCCTTCCCGTCACATATCACAGTAACAAGGAGGAATTTTTAAATAAGTAATATAAGTATTGTTTTTTTATGAAAACGTGGTAAAATATTCTAAAATAATAAATCGGAGGTAAATTTATGGCAATTATCAAAATGTTACTTGCATACGTTCTCTCTCTCACTCAGATACTTGCACCCATCGGTGCCTGGATTACGGCAGGCGGTGAAAGTGCATTCTACACCGAATGGTCTGCAACAGATGAATTCACCGAAGATTGTTACATCGCTTTAGAAAAAGAGCCCGGTGAAGACTTTGTTGTTCTCAACCTTGCTGATCTTCAGCTTAAGGATGAGGAGGTTTACGGCGAAGAAGGCGAAAAGACCGAGGCTGTTGTAACAAAGCTTATTGAAGATACTCAACCCGACCTTATTACTCTTTCAGGTGACAATGCCTGGGGTACTATTTCGTATCTTGAAATGGTTGAATTTGTTGATTCCTTCGGTATTCCGTGGGCTCCCGTAATGGGCAATCACGACGGTCAGAACTGCATAAGCGAATTTTGGTGCTCAGAGCTTTATCTGGAGGCAGAAAATTGTCTTTTTGAGTTTGGTCCGGCGGATATGGGCTACGGCAACTATATAATCAACATCACCGAAAACAACAAAATCATTCATACTTTCTATATGATGGATACTCATGATAACGATGAATTCACCCTCCCGGACGGCACTGTGGAGGAAGGCTATGACCACCTTTGGGCTAACCAGATCGAATGGTACAAATGGGCAGTTAACGGCATTAATGATATTGCAGGCAGAACCGTACAGAGCACTGTTATAATGCACATCCCCGTTTATGAATACAAAGATGCGTGGGCAGCCGCCTGGAATGAAGAAAAACAGGATTTCAACCCTCTTTATTCTCTCGTTGCATCAGGCTCTAACCACGAAGGCGTTGCCTGCTCACCTGTTAACAACGGTTTCTTTGACGTTTGCAAAGAGCTCGGCAGCACTAAAAACATCATCTGCGGTCATGATCATGTTAACGATTCTTCAATTCTTTACAACGGTATCCGGCTCACCTATGCCCTTAAAACAGGCTTCGGCTCATACTATGAGGAAGAGAAGATAGGCGGAACAACCATAGTCTTAGGCTCTCTCGGTATTCCCGAAATTGAACACCATTATATTGATGCCGCGAATATTTAAACTATTAAAATCAGCTCCAAAAAACCTCGTTCTTTGGCCACGTGTGGCTAAGGACAGTTTAGGTGAAATATACGGTGTAGTCAGTTACGGCTACACCGTGTTTTCATTTTTT
>CAZCQI010000088.1:0-7855 GCA_964500795.1 uncultured Eubacteriales bacterium | reverse complement strand
ATAAACGCAGAAGCCGGGGTGAAGCTCAAGAGCAATTTTATCAACACCGTGAGCGGTGCTGAATTTAACAAACTCTTTCCAATACGGAATAAGAACCTCGTTCCACTGATAATCGAGAATTTCACCGAAATCGTTGGGCCAGGGGCAGGTTACCCAGTTAGGATACTTTGAATTTTCACAGTCACCGGGACAGCCCGAGAAGGTATTTATCTGATGAACGCCCAGCTTTTCTGCGAGAAGAACGGCTTTTTTCATATCCTCATCAAAGCTTTTTGCAATTTCTTTGTTGGGATGAACGGGGTTACCGTGACAGCTGAGAGCACTTATCTCAACATTATATTTTTTCAGAAGAGCCTTAAAATCCTCAAGAGCCTTTTCGTCATTAAGAAGAATATCCGGGTCAGCGTGATCTTTGCCGGGAAAACCGCCGCAGCCTATCTCAACCATTTCAAGACCGAGGGATGAAAAATATTTAAGTGCTTCTTCAAGAGAAACAGTACCTAATAAATTTGTAAGAACACCAAGCTTCATTTTCTATTACCTCTTTAAAAATTCTCTTTGAGCCATTTATAGCTTCTCTCTATATCATCAAGTCCGCAAGGAACGGGATCGTCATTTTCGAGAACTACCCATTGGAGACCTATGGCATTTACACCGTCAACAACTTTTTGAAGATCGTTTTCACCCTCGCCTAAAGCTTTGGGCTTACGGTCCGTGCCGTCCTTAATATGAACGAGGAAGATTTTATCCTTATGGGCTTTGAGGTATTCTGTGTTATCTATACCCGCGCAAAAGCTCCAATACGTATCAAGCTCAAGTCCGCAACCGTCTGAGATTATATCCATAGCGGTTCTGCCGTCCTTAAGGTCGGTAAATTCTTCGGTATGGTTATGGTAATATGTATCCATACCCATTTCACGGGCTTTAACGCCTGCCGCACCGAGAACGTCGCCTGTGTGCTTTGCTTCCTCGTAAGTTGAATGAGGAGCACCGCCTACACCGATATATTTACAGCCGAGAGTTTCGCTGTATTTGAGGGTTTTATCGAGATTTTCGGGGAGGTAATCATCAAGCCCCAGGTGAGTTCCTACAACTTCAAGACCGAGTTCATCGCATCTTGCGCGGAGCTCTTCTGCAGAAAGTCCGAAATATCCTGCGAATTCAACGCCTTCAAAGCCTATTTCTTTAACCTTTCCGAGAATGTTTAACATATCATTTCCGTCTTTTATATGGTCACGGACTGAATACATCTGTACTGCAAATTTCATTTATAAAATCCTTTCTTTTTGGGGCGATTTTAATCAAAATAAACGGGGCAACCCGATTTTGCGGATTCATATATTGCCTCTAAAATCCTCGTTACGCAAAGTGCCTGACGGGGAAGAACAACGGGGTCGGTGTTCGTTCTTATGGCGTTTATCCATCTTGCGGCTTCCAGCTCTGCGGGTGAGCCGTCGCTCTTACCTTCAAAGAATGCCGCACCGCCTGCTTTAAGGTTGGGAATTTCAATGCACTGACGCTGATTTTTTATGTAGTTAAGGCGTGCTTTATCACCGAGAGTATCTGCACCGCCTTTTTCACCGCAAATCATATAGCAGGCTTCATTGGGTTCTGCAATGTTGAGCGCCCAGCTTGATTCAAGATTTATAACCGCACCGTTTTTCATTTTTATAAATCCGAAAGCGGAATCCTCAACGGTAAATTTCTCGGGGTCCCATGCGCCCCAATCGTTACCCTGCTCCTTTTGGTCGGCAAGCTTACGGAAGGTCTGACCCACAACCATTTCGGGCTCGTAATTATCCATTATCCAAAGTGTCATATCGAGAGCGTGAGTACCGATATCTATAAGAGGACCGCCGCCCTGCTCATATTCATTAAGAAAAACTCCCCAGGTAGGAACCGCTCTGCGGCGGATAGCAAGAGCTTTGCCGTAATAAATCTCGCCGAACTCGCCGTCCTCGGCACACTTCTTAACATAAAGATTCTGAGGTGTCTGACGGTTCTGATAACCTATCGTAAGCTTTTTACCGGTTCTTTCGGCGGCTTCGCACATTTTAAGAGCCTCGGCATAGGTTTTTGCCATAGGCTTTTCGCACATAACATGCTTACCTGCTTCAAGAGAATCAATCGTTATAAAGCTGTGTGAACGGTTAGGGGTACAAACGTGAACAACGTCAATAGTTTCATCCTTCAAAAGCTCTTTGTAATCTTCATAAACCTTAGCATCGGGAGTGCCGTATTTTTCGGCAGCCTCTTTTGCGCGTTCAATAATAATATCGCAAAAAGCAACCATTTCAACGCCCTCAACTTTTTTAAGAGAAGGCATATGCTTGCCGTTGGCAATTCCGCCACAACCGATAATACCGATTTTTAAAACTTTTTCCATAGTGAAAACCACCTTTTCCGCCTTATTTTCAAGGCAAACTGTCAACTTCTATTATATTGTTTTTAAAGATTATTTCAATAAAATAAGGTAATTTAATCCACCTTTAAAATAAACAAAAATCTCCCTGAAGATTTGGGGAGATTTAACATATTAAGACACTACCCACTTGAAAAAGACACATTGGTAGTATATAATTTTATGGAACTTTCTGTAAGGAGCTGTAAATATGGGAAATAAAAAGAAAATTTATACTATTGCTACTTCTCACCTTGACACGGTCTGGAGCTGGGATTTAGAAGAATCTATCGACAAATATATCTATGATACTCTCGTAGATAACTTTAAGCTTTTTGAAAAATACCCCAACTACACATTTTCTTTCGAGGGGGCATACAGATATGAGCTTATGGAGGAATATTACCCCGAGCTTTTCGATAAAATGTCGGATTACATAGCAAAAGGCAGATGGAATGTCTGCGGTTCTGCTTATGAAAACGGCGATGTTAACATACCCTCGCCCGAAGCTCTTTTCAGAAATATTCTTATTGGTAACTCCTATTTCAGAAATAAATTCGGCAAGACCTCCTGCGATATTTTCCTCCCCGACTGCTTCGGCTTCGGCTGGGGCTTACCCGGCGTTATGCACCACGCAAACCTCAAAGGCTTCACATCTCAGAAGCTGAGCTGGGGCAGTGCATACGGAGTTCCCTTTGATACAGGTATATGGCGCGGTGTTGACGGCAAAGAGGTTTTTGCCACCTTGAAATTAGGTTCTTACAGCAAGCCCTTCAAGCAGATACGCGAGTGGGATTTCGTCAAAGAAAAGCTCAAAGAAAATGAAAAATATGATTTAAACCTTACTGCCGTTTTCCACGGCACAGGCGACCGCGGCGGTGCGGTTAAAGAAGAATCCGCCGCTGTTCTGGAAAAAGAAATAAAAGAAAACGCCACAAGTGACATTGAAATATGCTACGGCGCGGCAGATTCCCTCTACCGTGATATGGAAGCAGAGCTTACACCCGAGCAAAAAGAAAAGCTCCCCGTTTGGGAAAACGAGCTTGTTATGAGCCAACACGCCGTAGGCGGCTACACCTCAAGAGTTATGAGCAAGCGTTGGAACAGACGAGCGGAAGAGCTTGCCGATATGGCAGAGCGCGGTTCTGTTTTAGGAGATTGGCTCGGCACATACGATTACAACCGCGAAAGTCTTACACGTTCCTGGAAAAGAGTAATTTCCCACCATTTCCACGATGATATGCCCGGCACATCTTGCCAGAGAGTTTACAAACGCTCCTGGAATGACCTTTATGTTTCCATGAATCAGTTTGAAAGCGAGCTGAATGCATCCGTATCATCTGTTACCAAGCTTTTAAAAACCGATTCGTGCAAAGGTACTGCCGTCACGGTTTTTAACCCCATTGAAGCAGACCGTAAAGGTGCGGTTACGGTTATCCTCGAGAATATTTCTTCCGCTTATGTAAAAGTTTTTGATGGTGAAAACGAAGTTCAGAGCCAATCGAAAAAGCTCAAAAACGGCAAAACCGAGATTACATTTATTGCAGAAATAAAGAGCCTCGGCATAAAGGTTTATGATATAAGAGAAAGTGAAAATCCCTGCAAGCTTAAAAGTGATGTATCTCTTTCAGGCAAGATTATTGAAAACGGTAAATACAAGGTAACTCTCAACAATAACGGTGATATTTCATCAATTATCGATAAATCTCAAAACAACCTTGAGCTCCTCAAGAAGCCCGTTGTTCTCGGTCTTTATAAATATACAGGCTCTTGGGATTGGCCCGCTTGGGAAATGAACTTTAAAGAAGCAAACAAGACCTATGACAGAATTCCTGCCGCCGTAAATATTGAAGCTTATGAAAACGGTCCTGCGAGAGCTGCTTTTAAGGTTACTCAAAAAGATGACAGGAGCATATTCAGCAATATTATTGCTTTGACCTGCGGCGGCGAAACAATTGAAATCTATTCGGAAATTGAGTGGCGGTCACTTCGCACCATGGCAAAAAACAATTTCGTATTTACTGCCGAAAATGAAAAAGCCACCTTTGATTTAGGTCTCGGTGCCATAGAACGCGGCAATATGACAGAACAGCTTTCTGAGGTTCCCGCTCAGAAGTGGGCAGATATTACCGATAAAAGCGGTAATTTCGGCGTTTCTGTTATCAGCGAATGTAAATACGGCTGGGATAAATATAACGATAATACGCTTCGGCTTACGGCTGTTCACACACCTAAAGCCAACTACCGTATCGACTCAATGCAGTCAATGATGGATTTAGGTCTTAACAGATATTCCTACGGAATTTACAGCCACAAGGGCAAGGTCGGTGCAGATACTCAGCTTCAGGCAAGAATGTTTATTCAGCCTATGTGCGCATTTGTTTGCAAAAAGCACGACGGCGCTCTCGGTACAGAATATTCCTTCGGTAAGGTTTCGGATACGGGCATAATTATGCGAGCTATGAAAAAAGCCGAGGATACCGATGAAATCATTGTTCGCTTGGGTGAGGGTGCGAAAAAGAGCGTTAAAAACTTCACTTTAACTCTCGGAGACGGCATTGAAGCCGCAAGAGAGGTTTATGCAAGTGAAGAGCATATTGCCGATGCAAAGGTTGAAAACGGAAAGCTCGTAACCGATTTTGAGCCTTATGAGATTAAATCGTTTGCATTAACTCTCAAAAAGCCTGCTTTGGGTGCAGAAAAAGCAATTTGCACTCCCGTAAATCTTTCAGCTGATAAAAATATCGTCACAAAGCTCGGGGAAAGCGGTGATTTTGAATACACTCTTCCCTATGAGCTTGTACCTGATAAATTCACCTTCGGAGGCATTGACTTCCGAATAAATAAAACCGAGAAAAATGCTCTGTGTGCAAACGGCCAAACCGTTACATTTAATGAAAACACGGAAAAAGTCATTCTTCTCTGCGCCTCACTCGGGGGCGATAAAAAAGCTCAGTTTAAAGTCGGCGAAAAAGCAATTTCAAAAATGATACCTGATGTTTTTGAAAGACCTGCCCGTTGGGATATGTATGATTTCGGAGAAACTGCAAGAATCAAGGACTGCAAGGTTGCCCTTGAGATCACACACTGCCACAAGGATAAAAAGAACGTTACTGCGAAAGCAATGTACTTCTTCGCAATAGAAATCGATCTTAACGGTTCAGCGGAAATTACACTTCCGAAAGACAGCGATATCGTTATCCTCAGCGCAACGGGTGTTAACGGAACCACTGCCGCCCTCGCAACTCCCCTTTGCGAAAAGGTAGAGGAAAGACCCTTTACCTTCAAAATGAACTTAAAAGAAAAAGCCCAATACGCATACCGGAGAACAAAGCACGCCCAGCACGACAAAAAGTTCTATGAGCGTAAGGGTTGGGGAAAAGATTATTAAAAAACTTCATCCCATTGTTCGGAATATACGGACAGTGGGATGAATTATTTTAAAATATTCTCAAAAATACTTTTGTTACAATAAAACCGATAAACCCACATCCCGGAAAAGTCAGAACCCAGGTCATAGCAATATCTTTTATCACTTGAGGATTTAATGAGCGTTTGTCCCTCGCCGCGCCTGCGCCCATCATGGCAGTGGTTTTTGCGTGGGTAGTTGATACGGGAAAACCCGAAACAGTGCTTATAAGAAGAGCGAATGAAGCGGCAATATCAGCCGAAAAGCCTTGGTATTTTTGAAGCCTCACCATATCCATACCCACAGCTTTTATAATTTTTTTGCCTCCGCAAAGAGTACCCATAGCCATTACGCCGGAGCAAAGAAGCGTAAGCGGCAACGGTGCTTTGAAATCGGAAGAAAAATTCTTTCCCGAAAAGACGGCGCAAAGCATAAGAACCGCAATAAACTTCTGGCCATCCTGTGCGCCGTGCATAAAGCTCATAGCCGCCGCAGCTATGATCTGACCGCCTTTAAAAACACTTTCCGCGTATTTTCGCTTTATGTTTTTGAAAATAACGATAATAATTTTACATATTACAAAGCCTGCTAAAAAGCCCAAAGCGCAAGAGGTAAAAAGACCTTTAACCGTTTTAAACCACTCCGCCGCGTTAATACCGCCGAGACCGCCGTTTATGGCAACGGCACTGCCCGTAAGACCTGCAATAAGAGCATGACTCTCGCTTGTGGGAATACCGAAATACCATGCAAGCACCGCCCAGAACACTATTGCAAAAAGTGCCGCCGCCAGAGACACGCCGGCAGAATATGTATCATCCCCGAAATTAACAATATTAAAAACCGTTGCCGTTACGGAGTTATTAACCGCCGTCATTACGCAAACCCCTAAAAAATTAAACACCGATGACATTAAAAGTGCGGCTTTCAAAGGCATACACCGCGTAACGGTAACGGTTGAAATTGCATTGGGCGCATCGGTTAAGCCGTTTACAAATATAACGCATAAAGTAAGAATTACGGAGGATATACTGAGCGGAGAAAGAGATGAAATATCAAACAATTATACCAATCCTTTGTTTTTTATATCGGTATATTGTATTCAAAGCAAAAGAGAGATTATGCAGCAAATTATCAATTTAAAAAGCAGGGTATGGTTGACCGTAACGGTGAAATGAGGAATTAGGAATGAGGAGTGAAGGGTCTGCGATTATAATTGAGAATTGAGAATGGAGAATTGAGAATTATCGGGACCTGCGGTCGGCAATTTTATATTGCGGTTTGATTTACTGACGGCGAACCACATCCGTAGGGTACGGTCTTGACCGTACCGTTGTTCCCGTTTGATTTTACTAACGGCGAATCACACCTGTAGGGTACGGTCTTGACCGTACCGTTGTTTTGTCCTTGATTTACTTACCGAGGGCAACAACAGCGGGGGGGTCAAGACCCGATACTACATTACAGGTGATTTCAACTTGCGGTCGAGTCAAGACCCGATACTACATTACAGGGGATTTCAACTTGCGGGAGGGTCAAAACCCTACCCTACAGTGTTTTTTCTAAAAAATAAAAAAAGAACATCCTCCCGTAAGGTACGGTCTCAGACCGTACCATAGAAAAAACGCACTTCCCGTAAGGTACGGTCTAAGACCGTACCACAGCAGATAGTGCGTTGGTACAGGAACAGCCTTAGGCAGTTCCTCACGGGTTGGTGGCACTACCGCAAGGTGCGATATATGCGATAACAGTAGGGTACGCTCTTGACCGCAGCGTTGTTCCCGTTTGATTTTACTGACGGCGAATCACATCTGTAGGGTACGGTCTTGACCGTACCGTTGTTCCTTCCTTGATTTACTTACTGAGGGCAACGGCTTGCGGGAGGGTCAAGACCCTCCCCTACAGTGTTTTCCCTAAAAAACAAAGCTAAAAAAGAACATCCTCCCGTAAGGTACGGTCTCAGACCGTACCACAGAAGAAAGTATAGTGGTGGAGGAACAGCCTTAGGCAGTTCCTTACGGGTTGGTGGGAGCACCATAAGTACGGTG
>CAZCQI010000087.1:0-7864 GCA_964500795.1 uncultured Eubacteriales bacterium | reverse complement strand
TCCATTCTCAATTCTCAATAAAAAAATCACGCTCAAAATGTAATTTTCGGGCGTGATTTTGTAATATTCGGTATTTTAAAGCTTATTTATATAGTCTGTTACCTTTTTGGGAACTTCTAAAACATCTCTTATATCGTCCTTTTTAACCAACACATCAAGGAACATATATTCATCTGCTTTTACTATGGCTTTAAGGCGTTTTATGTGTTTTTCGCAAAGCTCGTCTTTGCCGCCCTCGTGACGGGCAACTATGAGCGCGCCTAAGTTTTCATAAAGGCGATCCTCGCGAAGTCCCAAATCAATTTCGCCGTAGCTCATACGAAGCTCTTTTTCAAGTTCATCCGAATAGGTGAAATCATCTCTCAGAATAAGAGCGCGCAAAAGGAGGGAATGAGTACCGCTGTTTTCGGAATTATTGAGAGTATATTTTTCGTAATAGGTGTATGCTCTCACATAATTTTTTTTATACTTTTCGTAGAACTCACCCAAACGGTAATAAACGAGAGCTTTATAGTTGCTGTCACTGACGTTAAAGAAATGCTGAGTGGCATAGATAAGAATTATTTCTGCGGAGTTCATATTATTGTAGCCTCCGCGGTTCATCAGCTCTTTTGCGGTGTCGGCAACAATAACGCATTTTTCATCGTCCGTGTATTCAATCAGCGCATCAAAAAACTCGTAGTTCGTTTTAGAAGTCCATTCTTTTACTTTTAAAAGCTTTTCAATCATATTAAACCTCCGGAGGAATGCAGGCGGCAAGGGTAAGAGAAGAGTCTGATTTCACAGTATATCTGCCGTCACAGGAATGAGGCATAAAGAAATAATCACCTTTTTTTATTTCCTTTTCGTAAGAATCGCCCGTAAGCTTACCCGCTCCGTCTGTTACAACATAAACGCAGGTGCCTTGGAGTCCGTCGGTTGAAGCGTTTTCCAAAATATACCTTTCAACTCCGAAGCAGGGGGTATCCTTTTTGCCGATAAGAATTTCTTTTTTACAGCCGTCTTTTTCCCAAATAATTTCGGGTGCTTTTTTACATTCCTTTTCGACTTTTTCGAGATTGTAGGAATAATCAAATACGCTAAGAGCAGTTTCCTTTTGGAGACCGATATACATTTCTTTATCCGAAAGGTGATAATCACCGCACCAACGCTCAGGCTGAATGGTGAAATCCGTAGGCTCCTGAACCTCTAAAATAAGGCAGCCTGCACCGATTGCGTGAACGGCTTTTGCAGGAATGAAATATACGTCACCGGGCTTTACGGGGATTTTATTAAGGAGCTTTTCCATTGCGGATTTATCTGTTTCGCTTTCGTCAATTGCTTTTTCAAACTGCTCTTTTGTTACGCCGTCCTTAAAGCCGAAATAGATGCAAGCGCCCTCTCTTGCGGCGAGGACGAGCCAGGATTCTGCCTTACCGAAATCGGAGTTGAAGTGAGCTCTTGAAAAAGCCTTGTCGGGGTGAGCCTGAACAGGGAGACGAATTGCGGAGTCAAGTGCTTTTACAAGCACATCGAGCCCGTTTCTTTCACCGAGCATAAGCTCTTTTTCTGCAACTATGAGCTCATTGAAATGAATATCGGTACCTTTAACCGTGGAAAGTCCCTCAAATTCATCGGTACTGCCTTCATTGAGAGCCTTCGTCGAAGAGCAGATCCATTCCTCGGGGTAAAAGCTGTCTTCGCTGTTATCGCCGAAAAAATCGGAAAAAAGCTTGCCACCGAGATATACTCTGAAAACTCTGTTTTTTTCGAAAAATACGGGTTGAGATGCAAGTTTTTTTAAGTCCATAATATTACCTTCTTAAATATGCTTCGAGAGCAAAATTGCAAGCGCCTACCGATGCTTCCTCGGAGTTCTTCGGAAGCTCTGCCGGAAGTCCGAATTTATTTTCGAAAACCTTTCTCCAAACAGCGCTTTTTCTTAAACCGTTACCTGAGCAAACAAGTGTTGAGGGCGTGAAATCCAAAAGCTTTCCGGCTTTTTCATACATTTCGTAAAGCTCATTGCAAACACCTTTCAGAAAACCGCATATAAGCTTTTCGGGGGTAAAGTTTTTGTCGTCAATATCCGTTATGCTTCCCCGTAATTTCGGGTTTTCTCTTGTTCCGCAGAATTCGCAGTTAACGGTAATTTCGTTATCAATGTTGAAAATATTTTCAGACAGTGAATCCATTACTTTATATAAATTATCCTTTGAACCGCCCAGCATATCGGCGCACTGCTCAAAAAAGCTTTTTAGAATAGCGTATGCCCTGCCGCCGCAAAGGGATGAACCTACAAAAATGTAGCGGTCATCGGTAAGAGGGCGTATTTCACCGCAGGAGGGTGCAACGGTGCTTTTTGTTGCAAAGGATATCTGACTGCCCGTTCCCACGTTTACAAGAACAGAAGAATCTGCATGGGCAACAGAGCCGAGAAAGCTTGCCTGATTATCGCCTATTGCAACGCTTACGGGGATGCCCTCGGGAAGAAAATCGCAATCTGTTTCACCCACAAAGGCGGTTTCCTTTATGACCTCGGGCAGAAAAGCGCAGTCGATATCTGCTTTTTTTAAAGCGTCTTTATCAAAACAGTTGTTCTTTAAATCGTAAAAGCCGAGACTTGCCGCATCGCTTGAATGGGTGACAGGCTTTTTATTTGTAAGAAGAGAAACAAGATAGTCGTGGACAGTGCAAAGCATAACCGCTTTTTCGGGAACTTCACAGTTGACTGTATTGTAAAAGTGGGTGGTAAGACCGAAGCCCGAGGCGGCTTTTATGCCCGTTAACTGTGTTAAATACTCCGCATAGGTTTTACCGTTTTTATAAATTTCGTTTCCGCGTTCATCCTGCCATATCATAAGAGGGGAGCAGGGTTTACAGCTTTTATCAAGGTAAACTATGCCGTGCATCTGCCCCGTTACACCAACTGCATCGGGGGTGAGCTTTTCACAAACCTCACTTACTGCGTTTTTTACGGCTTCAATAATAATATTTGTGTCCTGAAGCCTTTCGAAGCTTCTGCCGTTTATAAAACTGTCGTTTTTAAGAGTACAGCTTTTAATTATTTCGGAGCTTTCGGAGTTAAAAATAAGTGCAGTAACGGTGGTAGTGCCTATATCAATTCCTAAAATATTCATTTTTCAGCATGTAACCGCAGTTGATGCGGGGTCAAGACGGCGGATAATATCCTGCTGAATTGCGGGTGAAAGGTCGAGGAAGTTAACAAACGTGCCGTGAATTCTCATAATATAAACACCGCTCGGTGCGTATTTTTTCGGCTCTGCAAGAACCTTTTTGAGGATTTCGGCGGTGGTTACGTTAACATAAAGATAGAAGGGTGCAACATTTTCGTTGAGCTCGTTAAAGAACAACGGCTTCATAACCTTATCGCGGAATTCAATGCCCTTGCCCTCGTAATCCTTACTGCTGAAATATTTGGGGTCAATGCCGAAGTGGGAAGCGTAGCCGCCGCACATTTTATCGAAAGGCAGCTTCATAAGTGAAAGTGTACGGAAGCCTAAGCCGTTCTGAGCCTCGCCGTAAAGAGGGTCAACACCGTAGTTAAGCATATCCCTGGCTTTTCTGCCACAGGGGAGTGCGCCTACCCAATAGCCGTAAAGAAGGTGCGTTGAAGGAGTTGAGAAATCGGGGCGGAAGTTATTGCCTAAGTAGTTTTTCTCAGCTCTTACCATATCGGCTATTCTTGAAGTAACCTCAGCAGTTTCGCGGTCAACCTCTTCATTATTATTTCCGAATTTGGGAGCCGAGAGAAGGTAATCGTGAAGCTCGTCGTAGCCTTCGAAATTGCATTTAAGAGCATCAAGAAGCTTCTCGGCATCCTCGGGGCGTTCGCGCAGAAGCTTATCAATCGCAATGAAAGAATCCGCAACAACGCTTGTGCCGTGGATAAGGCAACCGCTTGCGTTATATTTTGTTCCCTGATGGGTGATATCTCTTGTGTCATAGCCGGTTTCAATACCGCCCATAACAGTAGAAAGGAATGGTACGGGAAGATGGGAAATAGCTCTTGAAGCACCGTTTGCCGCCTTTACCATTTCATCGCAGAAATACTGAGCATTTTTATAAAAGCGCTCTCTTACATTTTTAAGAGCGGTGAGAGCATCAGTCTCCTCGCATACCGTACCTATTTTTTCACCCGTAACGGTGGAATAACCGTTATTGAGTGTAAGTTCAAGTATTTTACCTAAGTTAAACCAGCTGTTTGTAGTGTTGCCGTTATCCTTACCCATAATGAGCGGTTCCTGACAGCCTGCAATTGAGGTATCAACAACATCGTCAATATCGATTCCTGCTTTGGGAAGAACCTCAAAAAGAGAATCGTCGTTGAAGAACGAGGGGGTAAGGCAACCGGGTGTAAAGAGGAATCTTCCCAATTCACGGTAGAGCTTCTCAGGTGTGTTTTTATGAAGCTTAACAGAGAGTATGGGCTGAGGAAGATTCATTTCGTAATACGCATCAAGAAGAGCGTAGGTGGAAGCATTTGTAAGGTCATTGCCGTGTTTATCTCTGCCGCTGACAATAAGGTTCTGAGAAATTGCCCAGCTTCTGTCGGCAACATTGAAGAAAACGAGAAAATGCTTGAAGAGTGCGGCGGCTTCTTCTCTTGAAAGACCGTCAGAGGCTCTGTACGGTTCAAAAATTCTGTCTGCATTACCTACTGAGAAGGCGAAGGGGTTGGGAGCCTGCTCGAGACACATAATTTCCCAAAGAAGTATAAAGCTCTGAATTGCTTCGTAAAGAGTTTCGGCTCCGTTTTCGGGAACCTTTTTAAGAGTATTAACAAGAAGCTGTAATTCTTCTTTTCTTTCGCCCTCGGCAGAAAGCAACTTTTCCTCGGCAATTTCCCTGTATCTCTTAGTAAGAATAAGAACGCAGTCAAGAGCAATTTTCATAGCCTCGTAGTTTTCGTATCTTTCACTGTCGGCAGTTTTCTGCTTTTCTTCGATATCGGAAATCATAGCCTTAACGCCGTTTTTAAGAGCATAGCGCATATCGGGAATAAGATGCCCCGTTACCTGCTCAATAAAGAAGGCAACCTCACCTGTGAGATTTTCGCAGCTTTTGTAAACCTCAGTGAGAGATTTTACATAATCCGTTTGCTTATCAAGCTCTCTGAGTGCATCAATGCGCTCCTCGGGGAACTCATCAGTGGGGTCGATATCGTCATAAACGGCGGTGGGGTCGCAGTAGCCTGCAAAGGTTTCAACTCTGAAGGAAGGGTTTATCAGAGCATAGCTTCTCGCAAAAGCATCCCGCTGAGTGCCTGCAAAAATTGCGTGGTCACTGATTGAAAGAGGAAGAACCTTAACAGCCTCGCGGAATTTTTCGGCGGCTCTGTTCATGGGCGGCAGATTTTTATATTTTTCGTCTGCTTTCTGCTCGGTCTCTTTAACGATAAACCAACCTTCAAGATGGTTTATGGCACGCTCCTCTTTGAAAAGAAGCTTTGCTTTTTCAGTAGTTTTTACAGGGTCAAAATTATACATATGATCACCTCAGGTGTTAATTAACTTTAAATTCCGTTTTTTTATTTCATCGGCTAAGAGCTTAACATCCGCATCGGTAACGAAGCCGTCCGTAACGGTATAGGTCATACCCGCTTTTTCATATTTTTCTTTTCCGTATTCGTGATATGTGAGAATTTCGAAAAAAAGGTTATCGTTTTTACTTTCTTTTTGAAGCTGCCCGAAAAAATCGGCAAATAAAACGGCGTTTTCCTTACCTTTATTAAAAAATCCTATGAGGGGTACTCTCACTAAAAGAGGCTTTCCCGTTTTAGCTCTGAAAAGAAGATTTTTCTTTACCGTTTCAAGCTCTGCTCCCGTATACTCTTTTAAAATTTTCCTGTCGGGAGATTTAAAATCGGCAATCATATAATCAACCTCGGAAAAAATGCTTTCGCACCCTTCGAGAGAGGCGTTTGTTTCAATGCAGGTATGTATACCGTTTTCTTTAAGCTTTTTCAAAAGCTCTGAAACCGCAACCTTCCGGCAGGTAACCTCTCCGCCTGTGAGGGTGACACCGCCGCCCTCAATAAACATCATACGGCAGGAGAGTGCTTCTTTAACAATATCATCCACCGAAAGTGCCGAAGAATTTTCGGATATTTTCATACCCTCGGGATTTGAGCACCACGGGCATTTTAAATTGCACCCCGAAAGATGGTAGACAAGGCGGTTGCCGGGACCGTCCTGAGAATAGTTGAAGCCTTTTTGAAAAATATAAAGAGTTTCGCCTATTTTAAAACACCACCTTTCGTAAATTACCCTATATTTTACACTATAAGTAAAATTTATTCAATAATTATTGTTCGTCACAATGCCAAAGTTGAAGAAGGGTTTTTGTAAAAAATAACAAAATGATTTGGTAAGAAATGAATGAAAATTTCTCCGTGTTCGCTCTTGACAAGTACGCGGCTTTGTGATATTATTTTTAAGATCTTTAAGTCGGTACAGAGAGATCGGCAAGATTGGATATAAATATATTGGGTACAGGTGAACTGTATCAATGTTTTTGTGTGTTCAGCCTTGCCAAAAAGCAAGGCTTTTATTTTTATGGTTTTAACGGAAGGTATTTGTATGCAAAAGCAACTCAAAGCGAAAACTGTCAATATTCCTGCAATGAACTCCTTGGGAAATTCATCCTTTTTTGAGGGCGTTGCGGAGCATTTGTCGCTTGATGCTACTCTTTCTGTTTTCAATTCTTCCGAATATGTTGTTTTTCCCGGCTTTTGTGACGTGCATGTGCATTTCCGTGAGCCGGGTTTTTCTTATAAAGAAACAATCGAAACGGGAAGTCTTGCGGCGGCTCACGGAGGTTATACGGCAGTTTTAACTATGCCCAATCTTAATCCCGTGCCCGACAGTGCCGAGAATTTAAAGGTTCAAACGGATTTGATAGAAGAAAAGGGCAAAATAAATATTTACCCCTATGCTTCAATAACCGTAGGTCAAAAAGGCGAAGTTCTTTCAGATATGGAAAATATGGCTGAAAACTGCATCGCTTTTTCCGATGACGGTAGAGGTGTTCAGAGTGAAGAGCTTATGAGAGAAGCTATGCTTAAAGCAAAGTCTTTGGGTAAAATTATAGTAGCTCACTGTGAAGATAATTCTCTTCTCTTCGGCGGATATATTCACGACGGTGCATACGCAAAAGAGCACGGTCATAAAGGAATATGCAGTGAGAGTGAATGGAAGCCCATTGAAAGAGATTTAAAGCTTGTAAAGGAAACAGGCTGTAAATACCACGTTTGCCATATATCCGCGAAAGAGAGCGTTGAGCTTATAAGAAAAGCTAAGGCAGAGGGGCTTGATGTTACCTGCGAAACGGGCCCTCATTATCTGATTATGGATGACAGCGATTTAAAAGAGGACGGTAAATTTAAAATGAATCCGCCGCTCAGGTCTGAAGAGGACAGGCTCGCTCTTATTGAGGGCATAAAGGACGGAACGATTGATATGATTGCTACCGACCATGCACCCCATTCAGCCGAGGAAAAAAGCAAGGGTCTCAAGGACAGTGCCTTCGGCATAGTGGGTCTTGAAACGGCGTTTCAGCTGATGTATACGAATTTCGTTAAAACAGGCGAAATTACTCTTGAAAAGCTCATAGAGCTTATGGCAATAAATCCGCGAAAACGCTTCGGGATTCCTTTGGGTAACGATTTCACCGTCTGGAAGCTTGAAAAGAAAAGTAAAATAAATCCCGAGACATTCCTTTCTAAGGGTAGGGCAATGCCTTTTGAAGGAAGAAAAGTGTACGGTGAGTGTGTGCTCACGGTATGCGGCGGCAAGACCGCGTACAAAGGTTAATAATTTTCTTTATATATATACTAAGGAGGCCTTTTTATGGCAAAGAGAAC
>CAZCQI010000086.1:0-8072 GCA_964500795.1 uncultured Eubacteriales bacterium | reverse complement strand
GTGCAATACCTGAAAGCATAGCTTCCTATACTCGTCACGCTGTCGGGGATTGTTATTGAGGTCAGGCTTTCGCAATTATAGAAAGCCAAATTACCTATACTCGTTACGCTGTTACCTATTGTTACTGAGGTAAGGCTACCGCAATCATAGAAAGCAGAACCGGCAATGGTTTTTGTACCGGCTTTAACTTCATAGCTACCGCTTATTGATTCATCTGCTTCTATAAGATGATTACCTATATACAAAACTCCGTTGTCCCAATTTGATGAATTGTTGTAATATGCAGTATCATAGAAAGCCTCGCTTGCTATACTCGTTACGCTGTCGGGTATTGTTATCGATTTAAGCTTTGTGCATTTATAGAAAGCATTTTTACCTATACTCGTTACGCTATTAGGGATTGTTATTGAGGTCAGGCTATCGCAACTATAGAAAGCATAACTTCCTATACTTGTTACGCTGTCGGGGATTGTAACTGAGGTAAGGCTACCGCAATCAGTGAAAGCAGAATTACCTATACTCGTTACGCTGTTGCCGATTGTTACTGA
Organism: uncultured Eubacteriales bacterium; assembly: GCA_964500795.1. Lineage (GTDB taxonomy): Bacteria > Bacillota > Clostridia > Oscillospirales > Acutalibacteraceae > DTU089. Next base: position 7,524 of record CAZCQI010000086.1, on the reverse strand, counting down.
GGTCAGGCTTGTGCAATCAGAGAAAGCACCCTCACCTATACTTGTTACGCTGTTGCCGATTGTTACTGAGGTCAGGCTTGTGCAATAATAGAAAGCATAATCACCTATACTCGTTACGCTGTCACCTATTGTTATTGAGGTCAGGCTTTCGCAATAAGAGAAAGCAGAATTACCTATACTCGTTACGCTGTCGGGGATTGTTATTGAGGTTAGGCTTGTGCAATATTCGAAAGCATTATCTCCTATACTCGTTACGCTACTTGGGATTGTTATTGAGGTCAGGCTATTGCAACTATAGAAAGCATAACTTCCTATACTTGTTACGCTGTTTGGTATAGTATACGAGGTATTTGTTTTGCCTTCCGGATATTGAATAAGCTCTGTTTTAGCTTTATTAAACAATACTCCGTCAACAGATGTATAATACTGATTATTTGTAGATACATTTATTGAGGTCAGTCTGTAGCAATCTTCGAAAGCATAATCACCTATACTCGTTACGCTGTTGCCGATTGTTACTGAGGTCAGACTGTAGCAATTTTCGAAAGCATAATCACCTATACTTGTTACACTGTTACCTATTGTTACTGAGGTCAGGCTGTCGCATTTATAGAAAGCATTTTTACCTATACTCGTTACACCCTCATTTATTACAACTTCTTTTATGCTTGACCTTGACGAATACCACGGGGCAGATGAGTAGCTGTAGTTCTTCATCGCCCCTGTACCGCTTATTGTCAGCACGCCGTTGTCATCAAGTGTCCACGTGAGATTATCACCGCAGGTTCCGCTACTTGCCGCTTCTGCCGTTATTTTAAACGGCGACTCGGTAAAGGGTACACTTATAAAAATGCCCAATACCAAAACGATTGATAAAAATAAACTTAACGCTTTTTTCATAAACATCGCTCCTTGTAAAAATCTACAGATAAAATATAACTCTTTTGAGTATTATTGTCAAGAAAAATACCGCCTTCCGAAAGGAAAGCGGTGGATTTTATTCGTATTCTCCGACAGTTACCAGCATAAGTGAAATCAGGTTGTAGCCTGTTTCTGTTTCCTTAAGTGTAATATCGGCATATTTATCGGGCTGAGTCGCCTGCATTGTGCCGTCGGCGGCAACCTCAACATTATTTGTACTGACATAGCCTACTCTTAAAACCGCAAGAGAGCCTGTTTTTTCAACGGATTCAATGCGAACCGCAAAAGGCGGGTTAACGCCCGTAAGCGGAACGGTATAAGCATTGGCGGTTTCGTTATAAATAAACTCATAGCCATAGCCCACAACGCTTCCGTGAACGATCTCAACATCCGTTCCGAACATCTTAAGAAAATACGCTTCAACATCCTTGCCGGGTACTACCAAACCTTTTTCGGTAACGGTATATTCACCTGTTTTTACGCCGTCGGTAAGCAACGTGCATATTGCAATATTAAGAAGCTCGGTTTTATCGGCATTCGTTATATCGCTGAAGGAAGCAGGGTCAACACCTACTACCCACGTAAGAAAATCGGCATATTCGGAAAAATTTTCAGCCTCGGTATCGTCCTTAAAGAATTTATCCGCAACGGTATTTACTATACTTACAACACCCGTGACCGCAAGGGCAAGAACAATAATCCCGATAACAAAAGGCCATTTTTTCTTTTTTTCTTTAGTAACGGTAACAACTTCGCTCATAATTTTTACCTGCTGTATTTTTTCCTTGTGCGCTCGGTTCGTCTTTCAAGAGCTTCCTTACGCGCTTTTTCTTTCTGCCTTTTTTTCTTCTCAGCTTCCTTCTGGCGGAGAATGAGATTTATTCTGAAAACAACAATAGTTCCGCCTATAACCTGAATTATATCGCACCCCGTTGCCTCGGAAAGCTTCTGTGCAAGCTCTTTCGGAGATTCGGGCGCGGTTTCAAGGTGAACCTTTATTTTAAAAAGCTCGCGTGTATTGAAGGTATCTTCAATCTGGGCAATAACCGCATCGGTAACACCCTCTTTACCTATCTGAAAAATAGGGTCAAGTCCGTTAGCTTCTGCACGCAGCTTTGCTCGTTCTTTACTTGTCATATTCAAACTCCTATAATTATTCAAGACTCCATTTTGCGCCTTGGGGGGTATCAAGAATTTTTACACCTTTAGCGGTGAGCTCATCCCGGATTCTGTCCGCCTCAGCCCAATTTTTTGATTTTTTTGCTTCTGCTCTTAAAGAAAGCTGTTCTTCAACATATTTTGAAAATTCATCATCAGCGGCAGGTTCTTCCGTTTTCTCTGAAAGCTTCTGAGCACCTTCAACAAGGTCAAGAGAAAGAACCCTGTCAAATTCCTTAAGAAGATAAATTTTAGTTTTATCGTTTGTTTTCTCTTTAAGCACATCATAAACTGCTGTAACAGCAAGAGAAGTATTGATATCGTTATCAAGCGCCGCTTTGAAGGAGTGAGTGAGCTTTTCAACGGTTGCAGTATCAATTTCATCTTCCTCGCAGGGCTTGAGAGCGGCAATCTTTTTAAGAAGCTTTTCATAAGCAGTAGCCGCACCGTCAAGATTCTTATAAGAGAAAACAAGCTGTTTTCTGTAATGGGACTGAAGGCAGAAGAAACGGTACGCAAGAGGATTATAGCCATTTTCCTCAAGAAGAGAAACTGTAAGGAACTCACCCTTTGATTTGCTCATTTTGCCCGTGTTTGTATTAAGGTGCAAAACATGGAACCAATAATTACACCATTTATGCCCTACATATGCCTCGCTCTGGGCAATTTCGTTGGTATGGTGGGGGAAAGCATTATCAATACCGCCGCAGTGAATATCCATATATTCGCCCAAATGCTTAAGACTTATAGCGGAGCACTCGATATGCCAGCCCGGATAGCCTACACCCCAGGGAGAATCCCATTTAAGTGCCTGCTCTTCAAATTTTGATTTTGTAAACCAAAGAACAAAGTCGTTTTTATTGCGTTTGTTTGTGTCTTCCTCAACACCCTCGCGAACACCTACCATAAGCTCATCGCTGTCGTGCTTGTTGAAAACATAATATTCCTCAAGCTTGGAAGTGTCAAAATAAACGTTTCCGCCTGCAAGATATGCGTAGCCCTTTTCAAGAAGACCTTCTATCATTTTAATAAAATCATCAATGCAGTTTGTTGCAGGCTCCACAACATCGGGTGTTTTGATGTTGAGCTTTTTGCAATCGGCAAAAAATGCATCCGTATAGAATTTTGCAATATCCATAACGGATTTGTTTTCACGCTTTGCACCCTTGAGCATTTTATCCTCGCCGGTATCCGCATCACTTGAAAGATGACCTACATCTGTTATATTCATTACGCGCTTAACATCATATCCGCTGAAGCGAAGATATTTTTCGAGAACATCCTCCATAATATAACTGCGAAGATTACCTATATGGGCAAAGTGATAAACAGTAGGTCCGCAGGTATACATATTTACCTTACCGGGAACATTCTCCTTAAAATCTTCCTTTTTATGAGAAAGCGAATTATAAAGTTTCATTATATCACCTTATTTAGAGAAATCTATAAGTTTAATTGACTGCTTAACATAAATAACACCGGAAATAACGCAAAGTATTGCAGTTATCCATAAAAGTCCGTTCGAAACAGTAAAAAGAGGGAAGCTATCCCCTAAAAGCCCGCACTCGTTAAGCTCTGCAAGAACCATAATAACGAGTGAGAAAACCATTTGGGAAACGGTTTTAAGCTTACCGTAGATATTTGCGGGAATTACTATACCCTGAGCGGTGGCAACAAGCCTGAAAGAGGTTATAGTAAATTCTCTCAATAATACAATCATAATTATCCAGATGTTACAAAGACCGAGCTGCATAAAAGCAAGAAGAGCGGCTGTTGTAAGTATCTTATCAGCAACGGGGTCTGCAAGCTGACCGAACACGGTAACTATCTGCTTTTTACGGGCAATTTTACCGTCAAGAAAATCCGTAAATGAGCCAATTGCAAAAACAATCAAGCCCCAAAGAAAATGATGCTCTATATCGCTCAGAAACAATGCAAGAAAAATCGGTGTGAGGATTATCCTTATAATCGTCAGCTGATTGGGAACATTGACATTTTTCATACCGCTTCACCTATGAGAGCGTACTCATCCTTATCAAAAATTTCAACGGGTACTATATCACCGTCATCAATTCTGTAGCCTGAAGTGAAAATAATACTGTTATCAATATCAGGCGCATCCATATAAGTTCTGCCGTAATAGCTGTCGGTGTAGGGGTCGTAGCCTTCAACGAGAACATCGTAGGTTTTACCCATACACTCCTCCAACTTCTGTTGGGCAATGGTGTACTGCTGATTCATAATTATCTCGGCACGGTCCGCCGCTACCTGAGGATCTATCTGCTCGGGCAAATCGTAGGCGGGAGTGCCCTCTTCTCTTGAATATGCAAAACAACCTACTCTGTCAAGCCTGGCTTCATTTACAAACTCCGAAAGAGTTGTAAAAGCCTCATCTGTTTCACCGGGGAAGCCTGTAATAAAGGTAGTTCTGATTATCATATCGGGAAGCTTTGCTCTGATTTTTTCAACAAGTGCCAGAAGTGATGATTTATCTCCTTTTCTGTTCATTGCTTTAAGTATTTCACCGTCGGCATGCTGCATGGGGATATCGATATATCTGCATACCTTTTCATTTTCGGCAATAGCATCTAAAAGCTCATCCGTTACCCTGTCGGGATAGCAGTAAAGGAGCCTTATCCACTGCAATTTTTCGATTTTATTAAGCTCCGAAAGAAGCTCGGGGAGCTTTAATTCACCGTAAAGATCCTCGCCGTAACGGGTGGTATCCTGTGCCACAACAACAAGCTCTTTTACACCCTTTTCGCAAAGCATATTTGCCTCTTCGAGGATATCCTCCATTTTGCGGCTTCTGAAATCACCTCTTATAGAAGGTATTGCGCAGTAAGAACAGCGATTTGAACAGCCCTCGGCAATTTTAAGGTATGCAGTATATTCGGGGGTGGTGAGGATTCTGCCGCCGCTCAAAGGAAGCTCTTCCTTTTCGGGAAAGCTGACGTATTTTTCATCCCCTTCGAAAAGAGCATCGCACGCCGCAACAATATCGCCGTTTGCGCCGAGCCCTACTACACCGTCAACCTCGGGAATTTCGGTAAATATCTCATCTGCATAACGCTGAGCAAGGCAACCTGTTACAATGATTTTTTTAAGAAGACCGTCCTCCTTAAAATCAGCCATTTCGAGAATGGCATCGATAGATTCTTTCTTTGCATCTTCAATAAATCCGCAGGTGTTAACTATAACAACATCAGCCTTATCCGCTTCCTGAACAAGTATATACCCTGCATCAACAAGCTTTTTAAGCATAATTTCCGCATCAACTTGGTTCTTGGGACAGCCTAAGCTTATCATTCCGACTTTTCTTGACATAAAATTCACCTCATATTTTGGGCATATCAATATCACACTCGGAAAAAGCCGATTTAATATCGTGATAAGAGTAGCCCATTCGTATAAAACGGTTTACAAGTCTTTTAATTTCTTTTTCGTTGCCTAATTTATTTTCGTATTTTGTCCTTAACATTTCTATAATACGCAAAATCGGCTCGTTGTCAAGAGTTTTCAGCGTTTTATCGGCAGTTTCGGAATCAATTCCCTTGGTTTTAAGCTCAAGTGCTATTCTCTTTATATCATATTTTTTAACTTCAAAAAGATACCTTGTATATTCAGAAGCAAAGCTTTCATCGTCTATATAACCCATACAAAGCATTTTATCCACTGCACGGCGGGAAGCTTCTGTACCGAATTTAATTTTCAGTTTATCAAACATTTCCTTTTCCGAGTATGAGCGCATTGAAAGATATTTTACACCTTTCTCATAAGCAGAGCGAAAGCCTGCCTCCTCTTTTAAGGAAGCAAGCTCTTCTTCTGAAATTTCCCGGCCTTCGGCAAAACCTGCCCTGTACCAATAATCGTCGTACAGAGTGAGGGTATATTCGCCGTCAATATATATGTGTATCTTATTTGAGTTGCCTTTTTTTGAAGTAATTTTCATTATTATTCGTCATCGTCAACGGCGATATCAATTTTCGCCCTTGCTTTTTCTTTTGTAATAGGTTCCGATGGTACGGAAGCTGCCGGTTCTCTTCTTGTAATGGGGTTTCTTGCTGAGATAAGGCTCTTTATGCCCTCACGCACCTTGCCCTCTATCTCGGCACAAAACTCGGGATTCTTGCGGATATATTCCTTAACGTTATCTCTGCCCTGACCGAGTCTTTCCTCGCCGTAATAGAACCAGGCACCGCTCTTTCTTACTATCTCCATTTTCACTGCCAGGTCAAGAAGCTCGCCGTATTTGGAGATACCCTCACCGTACATAATATCAAACTCAGCCTCTTTAAATGGCGGAGCAACCTTATTTTTAACGATTTTTGCTCTTGTTCTTGAGCCGATAAATTCATTGCCGGAGCCTTTGAGCTGCTCAACGCGCCTTACGTCAATACGAATGGTTGAATAGAACTTAAGGGCTCTGCCGCCTGTGGTTACCTCGGGGTTGCCGTACATAACGCCGACTTTTTCACGAAGCTGGTTGATAAACACAACAACGGTATTTGACTTGGAAATGGCACCTGTGAGCTTTCTTAAAGCCTGCGACATAAGACGTGCGTGAAGTCCCACGTGGGAATCACCCATTTCGCCCTCGATTTCAGCCTTGGGAACAAGAGCCGCAACAGAGTCAACAACAATAACGTCAAGCGCACCCGAACGGGCAAGATATTCTGTAATTTCAAGAGCCTGCTCACCATTATCGGGCTGAGAAACAAGAAGTGAATCAATATCAACACCCAAAGCAGAAGCATAAACAGGGTCAAGAGCATGCTCCGCATCGATAAACGCCGCTTCACCGCCCATTTTCTGAGCCTCGGCAACTACGTGAAGTGCAAGTGTTGTTTTACCTGAGCTTTCAGGACCGTATATCTCCACAATTCTGCCTCTGGGAAGTCCGCCGATACCTGTTGCCGCATCGAGAGCAATAGAACCCGTGGGAATTGCCTCAATATTCATACCTGCGTTTTCGCCCAATCGCATAATAGCACCCTTACCGAAGTTTTTTTCTATTTGGGTAAGCGCGGTATCCAGAGCTTTTGCTTTTTCGTTTTTTTCTGCCATAATTTATTTACTCCTTTTTCGGTGTACAAATGTTCGGTTATGTTTTACATTATATATTATAACTTTTTAAAAATCAAGCAATTTTGAAAAAAATATTAAAAATATTAGGTGGATATTATGTAAAAGTTGATAAAATCCGCCTTTTTCTCAAAAAAACACTTGCATTTGCTTTTAAAAGGTGATATTATACGTTCGTTGTCTTATGTTTAGACCTAATTCTGAATTTATTAAAGGAGGTGCAGCTCAATGGCAAAATGTGAATTTTGCAACAAAGAAGTTGCTTTCGGCATTCAGGTTTCCCACTCTCACAGACGTTCCAACAGAACTTGGAAGCCCAATGTAAAAAGAGTTAAGGCGATCGTTAACGGCTCCCCTAAG
>CAZCQI010000085.1:0-8098 GCA_964500795.1 uncultured Eubacteriales bacterium | reverse complement strand
CTCAATAAGAATAAACTATAACAAAAATGAGGATTGCCTTGTGAGGGCGAGCAATACGGCGGTGAAACAATTATAAAAAATAAAAATTTGAACCGAGTGTATTCAGCCCTCAAGGTGGAATATGCTCGGTTTTGTATTTCCCATCCGTATATTCTACAAACTGAAACGTTTCCCCATACAAAACCACTCGAAATGAAAGAACAATAAGAAAGGGTGATAATTGTGAATAAAGCTACAAAAATATTCGTAACATCAATATTATTGATAAGTTTATTAATTAACAGTATCTATGCCGCTTATTGGGGTGTTGATGAATCCGGGCAATACGGATTTGATAAAATACTTTTAGTTCTTAACACAACATATTCTCAAGAGCCCGAAGCTGCGGCAGAGCATATAAAGCAGAATTATCCTGTTGATAACGTGAAAATAAGCACTGAACAAGAAGACGTTTCCGAGGAAAGCCCTTACGTTATGTTGATTTTATACCTGCCGGAAATGGAAGAAGCAGAATTTCTGCAAATATTTGAAAATCTTTCAGAAGAAGAATATACCCTGACGGTTAGTAAGGACTATTATACAGGACCTCGCAACGCTTATCTTGGCGATGTTACCCAAGACGGTAAATTTACAACAGAGGATGCCCGATTAGTATTACAGTATGCATCAGATATAGCCGAAGTAAAAACAGAAACTCAAAAATATCTTGCAGATGCAAATCAAGACGGAGCAATTACAATACAGGATGCTGTGTATGTTCTTAAACTTTGCTGTAAAATTGAAACGAATCAGTAAGCGGTAAAAACACACGTCTGAAAAAGAAAAGCCTCCCGTAAGATACAGTAAACCTGATATACCCTAAGGCGATTTCTGTCGTCTTAGGGTATATTGCTTTACAGTGTCCTTAGTATCTTCTCCCCGATTTCATTTATTGTGTCAAAATCGGTGGCTTTGATGTAGTATTCCTCTAACCTGTCGTGAATGTCTTTAGCAAGAGAAAGCTTTTTTACCGCTTCGTCGATAAGCTCTTTTTTTGCCTTTTTCTGCAAATTGAGCTTTTCTTTGTTTGCCCTGAAGCTGTCTTTATCGTAAAAACGCGATGCGTGAACAAGCTTTTCGCCGTCATCAACAGAATAATGGTAGCTGTTTTGAGTAAAAAGAGCGGTTTTAAGCTCAGGTATAATAATATGCTCTATTTTATAGCGCGGGAAAAGCGGGCAGTAGCACTGATATACGTCATAACCGTTATTCACCGCATACGCGCTTATATATTCCGCAATGTAGGGTGAAACTGCCGAATATTCATCCTCAACAGTAATAATTTTTTCGCTGAGAGCTACAACCGTATCATACTGAACCGCCACACCGTCGGGAGAAACCGCAGATAAAAATCGCTTATTTATTTTCCCCTGAGGCACATCCTTTCTTTCAGGAATAATTCGTGCGGCAAGGCGTTTCACATAGCGCTCCAGCTTCTCGGCATCGGTAAACCCTACGCACACAGCCGCGCTTTCCCTCTCAATCCGCGCCGCAACATTCATAAAATCCGCAACCTTTTTATGCTGAAGAGAATTATCCTTTATAAGCTCGCCTATTTCTTTTATATGTGAATTCAAGTAGTTTCTGTCCCAGGCAACACCCAGATCAACAATATGCTCGCTGACTCCGGGAAGTGTGGGGTCAAAGGTGTGAGGTGCAGTACCGTCGAGTATGGAAAAGTTTATTTCGGGTGCCAGAACGATGTCGAGAGAATCGGGGTCGGCACTGCAATAACCGCGTTCAACGAAATACCCCTTCCTTTCCAGCTTTTCTGCAACCTTTTTCATCAAAGTAGATTTACCCGTACCCGGTCCGCCTTTAAGTATGAGATGCTTTCCCTCTTCATAAGGACTGTATAATCCGTTAAACAGAGAGCAATACTGTGATTTGTTGTTTGCTCCGAAAAAGAAAGAAACGGGAAGAACTGTTTTATTCATAAAATCAACTCCTGAATATTGAGTTTTACACACCATACTATGAAAAAAGCAGAAAAATGTTACTGCACCGATTGACTTTTGAGTTCAGCAAATATATACTGATTATGTATGTAATTTCAAATGAAATGAGGTCGCACAATGTCAAGATACGATGAGGCTAAAAAAATATATGCCGCCTACGGAATCGATACAGATAAAGCCATTGAAGCTTTACGGGATGTCACGATATCGGTTCACTGCTGGCAGGGTGACGATGTAACGGGCTTCGACAGTAAGGAAAGTCTCTCCGGCGGAATTCAAGCCACGGGAAACTACCCCGGTAAGGCATCAACTCCCGAAGAGCTTATGCAGGATTTAGATAAGGCTTTCTCTCTTATTCCCGGTAAGAAAAAGCTCAATCTTCATGCAAGCTATGCTGTATTTGAGAACGGCGAATTTGCCGACAGAGATAAAATCCGGCCTGAGCACTTTAAAAAATGGGTGGATTTTGCAAAAGAGCGCGGAATGGGTATTGATTTTAACCCGACATTTTTCTCTCACTCAATGGTAAAGGATAATCTTACTCTTTCCTCACCCGATGAAGAGGTGCGTTCTTTCTGGGTTCGCCACGGTATTCAGTGCCTTAAAATTTCCGAATATTTCGCCAATGAAACAGGCTTCCCCTGCGTTATGAATATCTGGATTCCGGACGGTTATAAGGATATCCCTGCCGACAGAATTTCCCCCAGAGCAAGATTTAAAAAGTCCCTCGATGAAATCCTCGCAACACCCTACGATAAAGAAAAGGTTTATGTAACTCTTGAATCAAAGGTTTTCGGCATAGGTCTTGAAAGCTACACAGTCGGCTCTGCAGAATTCTGTCTTTCCTATTCAGCATCAAAGGGAATTACTCCTCTTATGGATAACGGTCACTATCATCCCACGGAGCTTGTTTCCGATAAGATTTCTTCGTTGCTTCTTTTCAACGAAAAAATTGCTCTTCACGTAACAAGGAGCGTTCGTTGGGATTCGGACCACGTAATTCTCCTTGACGATGAAACAAAAGAAATCGCAAAGGAAATCGTCAGCAACGATGCTTTAGGCAGAGTATTTATTGCAACGGATTATTTCGATGCTTCCATAAACAGAATTTCTGCTTGGGTAACAGGTGTGAGAAATGTTCAAAAGGCTCTTCTTAACGCGCTGTTGCTTCCCCTCCCCGAAATGAAAAAGCTTCAGGAAAGCAGCGATTTTACAACTCTTATGTTCCTTCAGGAGGAAATGAAAACTACTCCCTTCGGTGATGTGTGGGCAGAATTTCTTGCAAAAGAAAATGTTGAAAGCAACTATCTTTCGAAGATAAAAGAATATGAACAAACGGTTTTGGTGAAAAGAGTATGAAAAACATTTTAGATGCACCCTTCCTGGAAGAAATGAAACGGGTAACTGCAAATATGTACCGTCAGACCTGGGATGAAAGAAACGGCGGTAACATCAGTATGCTGCTTGATGAAAACGAAGTTGCCGAATATCTTGACCTTAACAATGTTATCAGAGAAATCCCCACAGGCTTTGATGCAACATACCTTATCGGTAAAATTTTTATTGTTACGGGTACGGGTAAATATTTCAAAAACATTGAAGTTGATCCCGAAACAAACCTCGGTATTATAAGAATTGCAAAAGACGGCACAACCGCAGAGCTCCTTTGGGGCTACAAGGACGGCGGTAAGTTCACTTCCGAGCTTCCCGCACACCTTATGAGCCACATCGCAAGACTCAAGGTTAATCCCGATAACAGAGTTATTATGCACACTCACCCTACATATACGCTCGCTATGACACACATTCACGAGCTTGATGAGAGAAAGTTTACCCATACCATTTGGGAAATGTGTACCGAATGTATGGTAGTTTTCCCCGACGGTATCGGCGTTCTCCCGTGGATGGTATGCGGAACAAACGAGATAGGTGTTGCAACTGCAAAGAAAATGGAGGAATACCGTCTTGTAGTTTGGGGACTTCACGGCATTTACGGTTGCGGTAACGATTTGGATGAGGCTTTCGGTCTTATCGAAACTGTTGAAAAAGCCGCTATGCTTTATATGATTGCCACGGCAAGCGGCAAGCGAATCAACACTATTTCCGATTCTCAGCTTTGGGAAATAGTTGAAACCTTCCACCTTGAAGATTCTGTAAGAAAAGATTTCCTTGATTTATAAGTAAAACTAAACGAGCCTGTTACAAGCAACTAAAGCTTGCAACAGGCTTTTTATTTTTATTCATCTGTTTTTTGCATTACAGCCGCCGTAATACAAAACACCTCAGCGGCTCCGTTTATCAAAAGGGTTTTGGCACATTCATTCAAAGTAGAGCCTTTTTAACATTATCGCAAATACCGTAAATTTACTTTTCAATAACAGCAGAAAACAAATGTCGTAATTTTGTTTATGGTATTTCAAAAAACTTCATCAACAATGCGTTGACAAAAGTCATAATTTGGGATACAATATTTTTATATAAGTATAAAGAAGGTGTGCAAATGGAATACATCAACGAATTGAAATCAATAGCCGAAAATAACGGTGGTATTATAAATAACAAAATAGCGGCAGAACACGGCATTTCAAGAGCGATACTATCAAAATTATGTTTAAATAACAAAATTCAGCGTATTGCGCGCGGTCAGTATATCTTTAATGATGATATGCAGGACGAATTGTTATCTATCGGTATGCGTTCAAATCTGTTTGTTTTTTCACATGAAACAGCGTTGTTTTTGCACGGAATTTCGGATAGAACGCCATTTGAGCATACGATTACCACCCCTTCCGGAAAGGTTCCCTCAAAGGCTATACAAGAGGAGTGTAAAATTTATTATATCAAGCCGGAACTGTTCAGCCTCGGCAAAACAGCCCTCACTACTCCTGCCGGAAACAAAGTAGCAGGATATGACCTGGAACGAACGATTTGCGATATTGTCAGAAGCAGAAACAAAGTAGGCAGTGAAACATTTCTGTCAGCACTCAAAATGTATGCCGCAAGTCCAAAAAAGGATTTGAACAAGTTGAATGCTTATGCTACGGAAATGAAAATAGCCGGTGTTGTACGAAAATATCTGGAGATTCTTTTATGAGTAATGCTATGAGCTTAAAAGCCAAAATAAGAAATACAGCAAAGCAAAAGAACATTCCCGCACAAGTGATTTTGCAAAACTATATGTTCGAGCGTCTGCTTGTCCGTCTTGCTAAATCACAATATAAGGATAAGTTTGTTCTTAAGGGCGGTATGCTTGTTGCCGCTATTGTAGGTCTTGATAACAGAGCTACAATGGATCTTGATACTACTCTCAAAAATCTTCCGCTTACTCCCGAAAGTATAAAAACCGCATTGGCTGAAATTTGCGATATTCCTTGCAAAGACGAGGTTACCTTTGAAATCAATAATATTGCTCCCATAAGAGAGGACGATATATATGGCGGGTATCGGGTTATGATAAAAGCAAAATATGATACTCTTCTGACTCCTCTGTCAATCGATGTTTCTACAGGAGATGCCATAACGCCACACGCAGTAGAGTTCACTTTTAATGAGATATTTGACAAGGATAAGTCCTTTAAACTGTGGGCATATAATATCGAAACCGTTTTGAATGAACTTAAAAGGCTGCTCCAGTGACTCCAACGTTTATGTAACTTGCATTATGGGATGCTGCGATATTCAAAATTACGATCTATCCTTTTTATTCATCTGTTTTTTGCGTTACAGCCGCCGTAATGCAAAACACCTCAGCGGCTCCGTTTATTAAAAGGGTTTTGGCACATTCATTCAGAGTAGAACCCGTTGTTTTAACATCGTCACAAAGAAGAATACGCATACCGTCAATACATTTTCCCTCTTTAACGGCAAAACAACCTAAAAGGTTGCCGCTTCTTCTTATTTGCGGTAAACCATGCTGCTCTTCAGTATCCCTGATTTTTATAAGAACATCGTCATATTCCACACCGATTATACCGCTCAATTCATTTGCAATAAGTGCTGCCTGATTGAAGCCCCGCTTTTTCAGGCTTTTATTTGATGACGGCACACAGGTGCATAAATCAAAAGTATAATCTGCATACCGCCGGTTAAAGCATTGCGCCATATCCTCGGCAAGCACCCGAGCTGTTTGCGTATGATTTCTGAATTTTAATTGCCAAACGGCTCGGCTTGCAGCACCCTCATAATAAAAGGGTGCGCAAATATATTTATAGAGGTGTTTTTCACCGCAGCAACTGCAATCTGACTTTTGATACCCGCACTTAAGACACACCTCGCCCTCTATCCTTCTCAGTGTGTTTTCACAGGTTAAGCATATTTCCCGACGAAGGTCAATTACCATGCCGCAATATTTGCAACGCCGCGTAAAAATAATATTTAAAAGTGCATCCTTCAACCCCATAGTTTTACCTACCGTTAAAGCTTATTCCGCTTTTTTAATACCGTAAAAGTGAATAACGTTCATATCCTCTTCCATATCAAGACCGTGGGAACCGCATCCGCCGTCTATTTCGTGGCATCCGTGGTCAGGCATAAAGCCGTAAAATACATTGTGGCTTTTCCATTTCTCCGTTACCGCATCAACCATTTTGCAATAGAAATCAAGATTTTTATGTAACGCATCAAAGGCTTCTTTTGACTCCGGACCCGTCTTATGCATAGTACCGTCATAATTGCCGTTATAAATTACAAGCAAATCATAATTATCTTCATCAATAAGGCTCATAGCCTTTTCATTGACCTCTTCGGGAGTATCGTAAATAAAATAATCCATTTCTCTTTCGAGAAAAATCTTTGAAATACTGTCACCTTCCGTTGAAACTATCGCCGCTTTTTTACCCGCTTTTATAAAGCAATCAAAAATTGTTTCTGTTGTAAGAACAGGCTTTACATACCTTTTAATACCGTGTACATCGGGCATAACACCTGTATACATAGAAGCGAAGCACACGGGAGTAACGCTGGGCATAACGGAGAGCATCGGCAGAGCCACATCCGAACGGAGTGCCGCCTCGGTAAATTTCTCTGTATATTTCTGGTAAAGCCACAACGCAACGGCATCAGGATTATAAAAAATGGCTCTGTCACATTTAGCTTTACCTAACTTTTTCTCAGCAAGTGCCCAAAGAACGGGATTGACATTCTCACAGTCTTCATTTGTTTGAATGCCCGCGAGAGCTAATGATGTGTTTTTTACGGAAGAAATACAAATTGAATTATATAAATCTGACATTTTTATCACCTTTTTTAAAAAATGACCGCAAAAGATGCACCCTCTTGCGGTCTCATTTTTATAAATTAAAGCATTGATTTTCTAAGTTCCTCTCCACTCTTTTGAGAAAGATATGCAGGAGGAATATCAAAAACGGTCTTACAGCCACTGTTACCCTCTTTGTTAAGACGATACGCCGCTCTCGCATAAGCAGCGATTACACTCGCGGTAAATTCAGGGTTGGAATCGAGCTTGAGATTATACTCAATAACATGTGAGTTTTCGAGATTTTTTCCTGTTTTGCCGCTTCTGATAACAAAGCCGCCGTGAGGTATACCCTTATGGTCACGGTCAAGCTCTTCCTGTGAAATAAAATGAACCGTTGTATCGTACTCATCAAAATAGTTTTTCATTGTTACGATATCGTTTTCAATTCTCTTAAGGTCTGCGCCCTCTTCTGCCACAACAAAGCATTCTCTTGTATGCTTCTGCCTTGTTGTAAGCTCAGGCTGAGCACCGCTTCTTACCTCTTCAAGAGCGCTTTCAACAGGAATTGTATACTGCCTTGCATCAATTACGCCCTCAACACGCCTGACAGCATCCGAATGGCCCTGACTTACGCCCTTGCCCCAGAAGGTATAATCGTATCTATACTGGATTGCAAAATTATACTGTTCGGATGCTTCCCACCACAGCAGTGCAGGGACACCATTCTCTTCTACCAGGAAGATCCCTTCTCGCTCTTTTTCATGGGTAGAGATATTCTTGGCATACAAGATATCTCCTGCCGCGTTACGAACTATCAGCTGGGCACTGTATCCATCATTGATACGAATGGTATAGATACCAATGGTCTCTAGCCCTTCCGCATCAGAGATATCTGCCACATACT
>CAZCQI010000084.1:0-8264 GCA_964500795.1 uncultured Eubacteriales bacterium | reverse complement strand
AAACTATTGATAAAATCGCTTAAAACATCACTTTTTCAGTGGTTTCGAACCGTCCCCTGTCCTATGTAAGCTTTTTGGTTGTTGTAATATGTTGTTACATGTTGTAATTAAATAAACATTGATTTTTTGTGTCGATATTGTTATAATGGTGCTACATTAACAAAAGGAGAAGATACAATGGAAAAGTTGAAAAACAAAAATACACTTGTTTTGATAATTTCCGGCTTGCTTATTCTCGTAGCAATTATCGTTGCCGTGGTAGCTACCGCAACCGCCGATAAGGATACTGCAAAATCCGCTGACGATACAAGCGAAAGTCAAAGCGTCAGTCTTGATCTTAAAGAAATCGCGGGTAAAAATGATGAAACTCCCGATACAACGGGTACATCTTCCGCATCATCAAACAAAACAACTTCTTACTCTTATTCCGTAGGCACGTACAAAATTGCAACCAAGGATGACCCCCTCGGTCTCCGTCTCGAACCTAACACCAAGTCCGACAGACTTGTTTTTATTCCCATAGGAACCGAAATTGAGGTTCTTGCGGTTTGGGAAGATTGGGGTTACGTTGTTTATAACAAAACCGGTGGTTGGCTTTCGATGAACTACCTTGAGCTCGTTACTTCATCCAATTCTTCCGACACAGCTACAGACAGTAACTGAATTATGTTTACCTGTAATTTATGCCCAAGAAAATGCAATTCAAAAAGAAAAGCTCTTACCGATAACGGTAAGGGCTTTTGCCGTGTGGGAGAAAATCCTGTTATAGCAAGAGCATCATTACATTATTGGGAAGAACCCGTAGTAAGCGGCAAAAACGGCAGCGGAACCATATTTTTCTCAGGATGCAATCTCGGTTGCAAATTTTGCCAGAATAAAGAAATAAGCCACGGCGGCAAGGGCAAAGAAATAACCGTTGAAAGGCTTAGAGAAATTTATTTTGAGCTTACCGAAAAAGGAGCACACAATATAAACCTTGTTACAGGCACCCATTTTGTAAATGCTATTATTGAATCACTTGAACCCCCTCTACCCTTCCCTGTAATCTACAATTGCGGAGGTTATGAAAGTGTTGAAACACTCAAAATGCTTGACGGCAAAATTCAGGTATACCTCCCTGATTTAAAATATTCCGACAATGCTCTTGCTCTCAGGTATTCAAATGCACCCGAATATTTTGAGACAGCAACAGATGCAATTATCGAAATGTACCGTCAGGTTGGTAACTACGAGCTTGACGAAAACGGTATTATTAAAAAAGGTGTTATAATTCGTCATCTTGTTTTGCCCGGTCAGCTTGAAAACACAAAAGGTGTTATTGATTGGGTAAGAAGAAACTTCTCTGAAGGCGAGGTTTTATTCAGCCTTATGAGCCAATTCACACCCGTTGAAGGTTGCGAAATTGATTCACTTACCCGCCGACTTACA
Organism: uncultured Eubacteriales bacterium; assembly: GCA_964500795.1. Lineage (GTDB taxonomy): Bacteria > Bacillota > Clostridia > Oscillospirales > Acutalibacteraceae > DTU089. The sequence goes on along the minus strand of CAZCQI010000084.1, from coordinate 6,836 downwards.
CAGGAAGAATACGATGAAATTACCGATTATCTTTTCAGCTCGGGCATTGAGGACGGCTTTATACAGGAGCTTTCCTCTGCAAGTGAGGAATACATACCTCCTTTTGATTTAGAAGGAGTATAAATTATTTGTAACTAAACACAGGAACCTTCATATTATGGTAATGAAGTTTGAGGAAACTCTTGCTTTAAAACTTAATAAGGAGGATAAGATATGGCTGAAAACAGAAACCTTGCTTCCCACGACCTTCACCATATCAAAGAAGCGATTTGCATTGATACAAACAGAGTTTATGACTCCTGCGCCGATAAGGACTGCCTTACGGATTTAAGAGTTTATCTTACTGACAGAGGTCAGTGCATCCTCGAAAACGCTTCTTCCGTGCGACCCAGAGCCGCCCAAGTACTTAACTGCATTGTTGAGGTTGAAAAAGTGCCTTTCAACCGCGGTTGTTATTCTGTTGACCTTACATTTTTCGTTAAGGTGATTCTTGACGCGTTCACCTGCCCCACTTCTGCCCCCACCACGCTTGAAGGCCTTGTTACATTCGGCAAAAAATGCATTCTCTACGGTAGCGAAGGCAATGTGAAAATCTTCTCTTCGTCCTATGTCAGTGACGGTTTTGACGAGCAAAACCCCATCGGTAACACAAACCCCAAAGCCAAAGTACAATGCGTTGACCCCATAATTCTTGATGCAAAAATTTGCAGAATATGCGACTGCTGTAACACAATGGGCGATTGCTGTGATTCCGTACCCAACCACATCTGCCGTTGCTTTGACGGTAGCTTTACCGGTAACTGCGGAGAAAAAGCGGTTAAAGTCACACTTGGTGTTTTCACCATCGTTCAGCTCGAAAGAGACGTGCAGATGCTCATTCCCGCATATGATTTCTGCGTACCTACAAAGGAATGCTGTTCTGATACTGAAGACCCCTGCGATACCTTCAAAAAAATCAGCTTCCCGATTGACGAATTTTTCCCGCCCAACTTAAGAGATAACGATTGCGCCGCCACTTTTAACCCAAACGGCAATTGCGGTTGTAAATAAACAAAAAAACACGGTCGAAACAAGCACAAAAAACTTGTTTCGACCGTTAATTTTAATAAGCCTTACCCCAATATACCATCTGCTTTGCAGGCTTACCGCAACAGACACATTTATCGGAGATTTCCTCCTGCGCAAAAGGAATACAGCGAGAGCCAACACCCGTAAGCTCCTTAACCTTGTCTTCACATTCCTCTTCACCGCACCACATTGCTTTTACAAAACCGTCGCCGTTTTCAGCGAGCTTAGCAATAATTTCATCGGTTGAAGTGCAGGCGTAGGTTTTCTTATTGACGTTATCAAGAGCCTTATTATAAATAGCCTCAGAGAATGCTTCAAGTGTTGCATTTATGCCCTCTTCAAGATTATCAAGAGAAACAAAAGCTTTTTCTCTGTTATCGCGCCTTACAAGAACACACTGATTATTTTCAATATCCTTAGGTCCGATTTCAAGTCGAATGGGAACACCCTTCATTTCATACTCAGCAAACTTCCAACCGGCAGAGTTATCGCTCGCATCAACTTTAACTCTGAATGTTTTGGAGAGGCGGTCACGAAGCTCATAAGCTTTATCGAGAACACCGGGTTTATGCTGAGCAATAGGAACAATAACAAGCTGAATGGGAGCAACAGCAGGAGGAAGAACAAGACCGTTATTATCACCGTGAGACATAATTATGGCACCGATAAGACGGGTTGTACAGCCCCAGGAGGTCTGATGAACATACTGAAGCTTATTTTCCTCATCCTGATAAGTCATATTGAATGCTCTTGCGAAGCCATCACCGAAGTAATGGGAAGTAGCCGCCTGAAGAGCCTTACCGTCGTGCATCAAAGCTTCGATTGCATATGTAGCCTCAGCACCTGCGAATTTATCGCTATCGGTCTTTCTTCCTTTAATAACGGGCATACAAAGAGATTTTTCACAGAAATCAGCATAAACATTAAGCATACGCTCTGTCTCTTCAACTGCTTCCTCAGCAGTTGCGTGAACAGTATGACCCTCTTGCCAAAGAAATTCTCTTGTTCTCAAGAAGGGTCTTGTAGTTTTTTCCCAACGAACAACACTGCACCACTGATTGTAAAGCTTAGGCAAATCTCTGTGAGACTGAACAATTTTAGCATAATGCTCGCAGAAAAGTGTTTCAGAAGTGGGGCGAACGCAAAGACGCTCCTCGAGCTTATCACTTCCGCCGTGTGTTACCCAGGCAACCTCAGGAGCAAAACCCTCAACATGGTCCTTCTCCTTCTGTAAAAGGCTTTCAGGAATAAACATCGGCATATACACATTTTCGTGACCGTATTCCTTAAATTTAGCATCAAGGATTTTTTGAATATTCTCCCAAATTGCATACCCGTAAGGACGAATAATCATACAACCCTTTACGCTTGAATAGTCAACAAGATCGGCTTTTTTAACAACATCGGTGTACCACTGGGCAAAGTCAACTTCCATAGAAGTTATAGCTTCGACCATTTTTTTCTGTTCTGCCATTACTAACTTCCTCTTTATCTCTTAATTTTCTTCTATAAACTTTACAAAATCGCCCACTGTAACCATCTTTTCCAGGGCTTCATCGGGAATTTCTTTTTCAAAAACATCTTCGCACGACATAACAAGATCATACAAATCAATTTCATCCAAGCCTAAATCATTATAAATGGACGCATTGAGAGTTACACACTCTTCATCAATTTCAAATTCTTCGCAGAGAATCTGCTTAATCTTTTCAAATGCCATAAAACCAACTCCCGTAAGAATAAAACAATTATGAAAGTTTTTATAACTAATAGATTGTAGTAATTTTATACCTTTTTGTCAATACCTTTCTCGAAAAACGCCACGTAATAAAGGCATATAAAAACGACGTTATTTGTAAGATTATATGTCTGTAAAAACATATTATTCACATCATATTGAAAAGTTTATTATACTGTTTTTTAATTGTGGGAGAAAGAACACTGAAAAGTATTATATTTGCTCCTGATTTCACTAAGTTAAACGCAACGCAAAGTCCCAGATAGCCTGCAACAAAATCCTCAATAGGAAGGCTCATAAACACCGAAGTAAGCCAAATATTCATAGGTATCATTACAAGAGTCATAATCAGCGCACCGCATACGCCAGAAACAACAACGCCCTTAAGACCCTTAATTGCTTTGCGGATAAAATATACTGCAAGAATCATAAGACTTGAAGATACAAAATGCATCACAAAACCGATAAATCCGCTTGCCGAGCTGAAAAAAAGTGTCTGAATGAGGCAAACAACAAACAAAGAAACTATTGAATATACAGGTCCCAGCAAAGAAGCGCATATTAAAAGCGGGAAATCCGAAAACTCAAGCTCATAAAATGCCGTAAAAAGCGGAAAACGCACTGTTGCCATCAACACTAATGAAAGTGCTGTAAGAACGGCGGCAGTAGTGAGTCTTTGAAGCTTTTGTTTATTTGTGTAGTTTTTTTTGTTTTTCATAGTAACACAGCTTTCAAAAAAATAATCGCCCCGAAAGACTCAGGGCGAAAATAATAAAAGGTTTCGTTGAATAAAGATACTCTTTACAATGAAAGCTTCTCTCATCCGGACTATACCGTCGGTTCAGGAATTGCACCCGATCAGCCGTTTTCGGCTCGCAGACTTTAACTGCCGGTGGGGACTTTCACCCCGCCCTGAAGTTTCGTTCAAATATATAATATCACTATTCAGATATTTGTCAACGGGTTACAAAAATTTTATGCAACAATTATTTGCTCTTCGGATTCGGCACTACCGATAATTTCTTCTGAGCTTTCTTCAGGATTACTGTCTGTAAGATATTCATTATAGTACCAATCTGTAAAATCCGATTTATCAAGCTCGGGATGATTTTCAATAAACCCATCAAGAGCTTCTTTAGAGTTATTCCAAACGCGATTCTTCTCAAAAATACTTGTTTTGACGGGTATCAAGCCTTCTTCTTTAATATTTTCGGTATTGAACGCATTTTCATAAATTTGGTACGAAACCCACAAGAGCTCATCCGTTGCAAAATAAGCAATTTCTTCATTCTCATCCTCTGCAAGCTTAACAAGAGTGGGAATTGAGCTTACACCGAGAGAGGATATCTGCTCAATATCAATATCTATCTTCCCTGCTTTATAAGCATTATAATTATATTCGGCAATTACCGTGTTTATATCAACTGCCGTTACCGCAATAAGAGTTGCGGCGCAAACAAGTATTACGGCTTTAATGTACTTAAACTTAGTTACAAACAGCTTTATGAGAATGATTACAAATATCACGGCAAGCATCAGCATAAAAGCCGAGGTAAGAACTCTGAGCCATGTTAAACCGTAGAGAGAAATATACTTCATCATTTTAACAAAAGCAGTTGAAATATAAAACACCGTAAAACAACAAAGGAAGGTAAGTAAAGCTTTAGTTGATGAAGGCAGCTTACCGTTTTCTTTGCACTTAACAAGTGCCGCACTAACAGCAATAACCACGCAGTTTATCAGAGCAATAACAGCCATTTGGAAAAATCCGCTTCTGGCAAACTCGGCGGCGGTATAATTCTCAGGCAACAAAAACGAAAAAGCATCGGATATATACGCAAGCTGTGAGAAGAGATACGCAATATAAACAATACATACAGCGCTTAATGTGGTGTTAATGAGTACCGTTGAAATTTTGCCTTTCGTTTTATTTTTAAGTCCATTATCTTTTTCGGCTTCCTTTTTCATAGAGAAAAGAAGAGCGAATACAAGAGGCGTAAAAATAGCGGTAAGTACAAGCGAGCCCACAATTTCGGCAATGTTCTTGAAGATAGCTGATACCATATTACCGAAAGCCACGTCGGAGCTTGCAAGTAACGGCAAAATGATGCAGAGCAGTGGTACTGCAATTACCGCACCTGTCAAAAGAGAAATTGCAGTGCTTGATTTTTTCTCCTTAACAGATCGCTTCATACAGGAATACGGTAATATCAGATTTTTAAAAGCTGCATTTACTGCTTTTTTAACGCTGTCGGCAATATAAAAATATGTTCCCTCGCCGGCAAAAGAGTTACCTGAAGCACCTGTCACCATAAGAACATACAGAAAAACAACAAATAAAAAACTGAGGAATTTCAGTAAATAATCACTGTTAAGCGAAAAAGTTGATACCACGGCAACGGTGCATAAAAGCAGAAGCGTATTAAATATCTTGTCGTTGCTGTTTTTATTGTAGGAATAGGCAAATGATGCACCAACCAAAAGCACACCGAACACAGAAAACCCGAAGTTAAAGCTATTGAGAACGCCGAACCTTGCAACAGCAAACAATATGGCTAAGACACCGCCGAAGCAAATATAATCATCCTTAGTGACCGGATAATATTTCTTCTCTTTTGTTTTTTTAATTGAGTTTGAGGGGTAAGCATTATAAGATATGTTACTGTTTGAAATATTGTTTTCAGATTCAAAATTCATAATTTTCCCTCCTGTCATTCATCAATATATTCGAGTATGTCTCCCGGTTGGCAATTAAGCTCGCGGCAAATTGCCTCCAGGGTCGAAAACCTGACGGCTTTTGCTTTTCCTGTTTTAAGTATAGAAAGATTTGCTTGAGTGATGCCCACTCTTGCGGCAAGCTCCCCCGAGGACATTTTTCTTCTTGCAAGCATTACATCAAGATTAACAATTATAGCCATAGTTCACACCGTCAAATCATTTTCTGTTTTAATTTCGCTACCGTATTCAAAAGCATTTTTTATAACTCTGAGTATAAGCCACATAAAAGCCGCCGCGGCAGGAATAGGAAACGCTCCGAGAAAGTAAAAGCACAGCGGCAACGACAGCGGTACAGCTGAAAGGCAAGCATAAGAAAGCACCTTTAACGTTTTAACCGTCTTCTCGGTAAATACCTCACCTTTTTTCAGGCTTGAAAGAAATCTAAAAGTAAATATCAAGGTAATTGCCGCTGACGGAGAGCAACCGTAAAATACACCTACCAGTGCTTTACAAGCCTCTTCTGATTTTCCTGCAAATTCGCAATACCACGGAAATATAATCGGTGCGGTAAATATCAAAAAAGCAAATACACATGCAAGCAATAAAACAACCGCCTGTGTTAACTTCAATGATTTTTCGGAATGTTTCATATTTATCATCTCCTTAGTGCCAATATATAGCTATTTTTATCGTTTGTCAATAAATTTTTATCGTTTGTAATCATTTGTAACATATTTATTGACATTCTTTTTCATTTATAATATAATTTTATAAATTTGAAATAAATTCAAAACAGGAGTTTTTACAATGGGTATTTACGAAGAATTAGTTGCACGCGGTCTGATAGCGCAGGTTACAAACGAAAGCGAAATCCGCGAGATGATAAATGCAGGTAAAGCTAAATTTTATATCGGCTTTGACTGCACTGCAGACAGTCTCACTGCAGGTCACTTTATGGCACTCACTCTTATGAAGCGTTTGCAAATGGCAGGCAACAAGCCTATTGCTCTTATTGGCGGCGGCACAACCATGATCGGTGACCCCTCCGGCAGAAGCGATATGAGAAAAATGCTCACTAAAGAGGATATCGATCACAATGCCGAATGCTTTAAGCGCCAAATGGAAAGGTTTATTGAGTTTGGTGAAGATAAGGCTCAGATGGTAAACAACGCCGAATGGCTTCTCAACCTCAACTATGTTGATTTGCTTCGCGAGGTAGGTGCCTGCTTCTCTGTTAACAATATGCTTCGTGCCGAGTGCTATAAGCAGAGAATGGAAAAGGGACTTTCGTTCCTTGAATTCAACTATATGA
>CAZCQI010000083.1:0-8267 GCA_964500795.1 uncultured Eubacteriales bacterium | reverse complement strand
TGGTTAATCTTAATGAAATCATTACAATCCCTCCAAATATAAAAACTCCTCTGATACGAAAAATCAGAGGAGTTCAGTATGATTGCTATATATGTATGATTATATTGCGGACAAAACAACTTCTGATTTAATATGTGAATTTGAATAATAAAGATAATTCATTGTCATTTTGTCCACCTGCCTTTCAGTAATTTTCTATAATTATATCATTATGCGTATGAAATGTCAATCTGTTGAAACTTATGTTTTGGCTTAACATATTGCGCGATTTTATTTCAAAAAACATTGCTTGGTTGTGAGAGGGTGTTCCCCGTTACGAGTGTGGTGACACCGCCATAAGGTGTGGTATACGCGATAACAGTAGGGTACGGTCTTGGGCGTACCGTTGCTCCCTCCCGAATTTACTTACCGAGGGCAACAACAGCGGGAGGGTCAAGACCCTCCCCTACAGTATTTCCCCTAAAAAACAAAGCTAAAAAAGGAAAACCTCCCGTAAGGTACGGTCTCAGACCGTAGCACAGAAAAAGGTGTATAAGTTTTAAGTGTATTTCTCTGCCTGCAGGCGGAACATATAGGCGTATTTTCCGTCAAGAGCCATCAATTCTTCGTGGGTGCCGTGTTCAATTATCTCTCCGTTTTCAAGCATATATATTTCATCAGCCATAACCGTTGTTGAAAGGCGGTGAGAAATGAATATAACTGTTTTACTGTCTGCCGCCTTTGCCATGGACTGATTAAGCGCATGTTCTGCAACGGGGTCAAGATTTGCGCTGGGTTCATCAAGAACAGCAAAAGGACAGTCTTTATAAAAAGCTCTCGCTATTGCGATTTTCTGCGCTTCGCCACCTGAAACAGAAACACCGTCATCGTCAAATTCTCTCAGGAGGATACTGTCTGTACCGTTCGGAAGGTCTCTGTCAAAGTTTGCGGCTTTTAAGGCTTTCTCTGCCCGTTCTTTGTCGGGTGAATCATTCATAGAAATATTTTCGCCCAATGTTGCGCCGAAAAGAGAAAAATCCTGGAAAACTGCCGCAAAATTACGGTGATATGCATTTATATCCCATTCTTTTATATCAACACCGTTTACGGTTATAGACCCTTCGGTAACATCATAAAGGCGCAAAAGAAGATTTGTAAGTGTGGTTTTACCTGCGCCGTTGTAGCCTACGAGGGCTATTTTTTTATAGGGTGATATTTCAAGGTTGATATTTTTCAGAACGTATTTTTCCGTACCGGGATATTTGAATGAAACATTATTGAATTTAACGGTTACAGGCTTTTCATAAACAGTAGTTTTTGTACCTGAAACCATCTTTTCCTTTGCGTTCATAAAACGGCGGAATTTTTCAACATAAAGACCATTTTCTCTTACATTAATTGCCAGATGACTTGTTAATGCAAAAACGCTGGTACTGATTGAGGAAGCACCGTTAAAGGTTGCGGCAAAATCGCCCATTGTTACCTCTTTTGTAACGATGGCTTTATACCCCATCAGAAGAGTTATACCAAGATAAATAAGCAATGTCATCGGAAGGGATTCCTGACAGAAATATAATTTCCATTGCTTTGTCAGATACGGAGATATCGTTTTTAAGCGGTCGAAGATATTTTTATTATATCTTGTTTCTATCATCTTGCCCGCGCCCGAAAGTCTAAGCTCTTTAGCGTAGTCCTGAAGATAGAAAACACGGCTGAAATAAAGATTTTTTCTGTCAAGAGGTGTCATAGCCTCAGTTCTTTCCACATTGACCTTTGCAATAAGTCTGCCGATAGGTGTCATAATGGCAACGCAGACTATAACAAAAAGAAGGCAGATAGGGTCAATGGAAACAATAACCGTACCGATAGTCAGAACACTTATAATATTTGTGAGAACATCCTGAGTATCTGCAAGAACCGAATATGCCCTTTCGTTCATAGAGTTCATTGCAAGAACAAGGTCGTTATAATACTCGGGATTATCATAAGCCTCGTAATCCATTTTTGCGGCTTTTTCATAAATGGTTTTATATACTGCAAAATAAAGCTTCTGCTTTTGTTTGGGCATTGAAATCTCATAGAACAGAGTTGTAAGAAGATTTGTAATAACAACAAATACTACAAACAAACCAAGAGCAACAGCAACTCTGTAATAATCCCTGCCCTCTGTTGCAACATCAATTATATATTTTAATAAAACAACATTGGAAAGAGTCCACGGAAGATTTGCAAGAACATCAAAAAACAAATAACCGAAAACCATAAATGGCGTATGCTTCCAAATGAATTTAAGCATATATATATTATTTTTTATTGTGGTTGTTTTTTCTGCTTTATTATTCTTCATCTTCACACACCTCCTTGTAACCGGATGCCTGAAGAGTAAACATTTCGCAGTATTCTCCGCCTTTTTCCATAAGCTCGGCGTGAGTTCCGTGCTCCGAGAGTACCCCTTTATTGAAAACGAGTATATTATCGGAGCGTGTGGCGCTGGAAAGACGGTGGGATATATAAATAACCGTTTTGCCCTTTGTGCCTTCAAGAAGTGCATCGTACATTTTGCTTTCTGCTACCGGATCAAGAGCAGATGAGGGCTCGTCAAGAACCGCAATATCAAAATCTCTTGCAAAAAGGCGGGCTATTGTAACTTTTTGGGTTTCGCCGCCTGAAAGGAGAACCCCGTCAGCATCAAATTCTTTAGTAAGAAGCGAGTTTTCCTTGTTGGGGAGCTTTCCGATTTTTTCATATGCGCCTGCCATTTTAAGTGCGTTTACGGCAACCTCTTTGTTTTCGTCGGTTACTTCCTCGGTCAGAACATTTTCTGAAACAGTCATTGCAAAAACGCGGTAATCCTGGAAAACCGAAGCGAATTTTTCTCGATATTTAAGAAGGTCATATTCTTTTATGTTTATTCCGTTATAAAGAATCTCACCTTCTGTGACATCATAAAACCGCATAAGAAGCTTCGAAAGTGTGGTTTTACCTGCACCGTTATGACCCACAACGGCAATAGTTTGCCCTTTTTCAATTTTGAAGGAAACATTTTTTAAAATGTAATCGGCGTCGTCTTTATACTTAAAGGAAACATTTCTGAATTCGAGGCTTGAAAAGTCCTCAGGAATAATATCACCGCTTTGAATTTTCGGCTCATATTCAAGAAACTCTCTTAAATTTTGCACCCATAAGCAATGCTTTTGTTGCATGGCGAAATAATAAGCGAGCTGATTTATCTTGTTTCTGCAGGTGGTTATGGCAGATACAAGCACGGAAAATTCGGAAATCGGAATATCTTTTGCTACTATAAGTCTGTAGCAACCGTATATAAATCCGCCTGCAACGGGAATTATTTCTGCAAAATAGTCGGATGCACATTCAAGCAAAGCTATTTTCCAACCGTATTTTTTAATTACTTTAATATTCTTTTCTATTGCACGGCGAAATCGCTTTTCCAAAACAACGAATATATTTGTTGTTTTAATTTCTTTGGCAAAGTCCTTGAGAAGAATGGTTCTTCTTACATAGTCCTTTTGCCTTTCGTAGGGCGTCATTTCCTTTTCTTTTTCAAGCTCTATGTTGTTTTTAAACACCCTGAAAGCAATGACTGCAACAGGACACAGTATAAAAACAAGTAAGACCGGGTCTATGGAAATAAGGTATATTACAAGTAAGACGAGGCTTACAACGGAGCCTATGGTCCAGGCTGAGCCTTCAATAATTCTCTTGAAGCCGCTTTTATCAATTACCCAGGTTGCACGGTTATATTTATCAAAGAATTCAGGATTTTCGTAACAACCGAGCTCAACTTCCTGAGCCTTTTTGAAAATAAGCGAATTTATGTAGCTTTCGCATTTGATTTCAAACTTTATTCTCACGGTGTAAACGTTAATATAGCCTATAAGGTCAACAAGTAGTTTTCCTAAAACGATAAGGCACATTCTTATTGCAAACTCTTTAAAAGTACCGTTACCCTCAATGACAGAAAGTGCCGTTTCAAGGAACATTACGTTTACTACCACTGCATAATACACATTTTCAAGAATATAAGAAAAATATATTATTAAAAGGGACAATGGTGCACATTTAAAAGCGCACCTCAGCATAAAGGCTGTGTTTTTTAATACATATGCTTTTTGTCGGGGTTGTTTTTTAGTATTATTTTTCATTTTAAATTACATCTCAACTGCTGCCCTCTCAACAGATAAACCTTTTTTGTAGCTTTCCATAAAGGTGTTGAAGGAAGCTACGATTGCTTCGTCGGGCTCGAGAGTTGACATTTTCTGAGAGGCGAAAATCTTGTTGTCGAGGTAGTCGGGGAGAGCTTCGCCGTTTTCTTTATTAACGGCAAAGGCTGCAAGCACTGCAACGCCCCATGCACCGCCCTCGCCTGCAGTTTCCATAACTGAAACGGGGGCATTCACAGCGGCGGCAAGAACACTCTGACCGATTACGGGAGTTTTAAAGAATCCGCCGTGACCGAGAATTTTATCAATGGCAACGTTTTCGTTATTGAGAATTTCCATACCGATTTTAATTCCGCCGAAAGCGGTGAAGGTCTGCACTCTCATAAAGTTTGCAAGAGTGAAGTTGCTGTCGGGCTCTCTTACGAAAAGGGGCTTGCCTGTTTCAAAGCCTGTAAGGAATTCGCCCGAAAAATAGTTATAGGAAAGAAGCTTGCCGCAGTCTGCATCAGCTTCCGCAGATTTTTTGAAAAGAGCGGTGAAAAGGTCGCCCATTGAACAATCTGCGCCCATAAGGTCAAGAACCTCTTTAAAAAGGTAAGTCCAGGCGTTTATATCCGAGGTGCAGTTATTGCAGTGAACCATTGCAACGGGCGCGCCGTCGGGAGTTGTTACCATATCAATTTCTCTGTAAAGCTTGGAAAGGAGCTTTTCGAGAACGATCATAGCAAAAACGGATGTACCGGCTGAAACGTTACCGGTTCTTACTCTTACGCTGTTTGTTGCCACCATACCCGTTCCCGCATCGCCTTCGGGGGGACACATGGGGATACCTGCTTCCAGGTCGCCCTCTTCGTCAAGAAGCTTTGCGCCCTCTGCGGTAAGAGTACCTGCGTTTTCGCCTGCAACAAGAACCTTGGGGAGAATTTCTCTGATTTTCCAGGAGTAACCCTTATCTTCAACGAGCTTGTCGAATTTTGTAAGCATCGCTTCGCTGTAATTATTGCCCTCCATGGGGAACATACCCGAGGCTTCGCCGATGCCGAGAACCTTTTTGCCTGTAAGAAGAGTGTGAATATAGCCTGCGAGAGTTGTTAAGTATGCAATATCCTTAACATGCTCCTCGCCGTTTAAAATTGCCTGATAAAGGTGAGCTATGCTCCAACGGTCGGGGATATTAAAGTCAAAAACCTCTGTAAGCTTGCTTGCGGCTTCTGCGGCAAGAGTGTTTCTCCAGGTGCGGAAGTGAGCAAGAAGCTCGCCGTTTTTATTAAAGGGAAGGTAGCCGTGCATCATACCGCTGATGCCTATTGCTTTAAGGGTTTTAAGGGTTATGCCGTAACGGTCTTTAACATCCTTTTTAAGAGAAGTGTAGCAACCCTTAAGACCTTCGAAAAATTCGCTTTCGGCATAAGTCCATATACCGTTTTCAAGGCTGTTTTCCCAATCGAAGCCGCCTGCTGCAAGAACCTCACCGTTATCATCAATGAGAACACCTTTAATTCTTGTTGAGCCGAATTCAATACCGAGAACTGCCTTTCCGTCAAGAATATACTGCTTTTTGTCCATAATTATTTCTCCTTTAAGAGTTAGTTTATTTACCTCGGAACGGTCAGGACCGTTCCCTACATTTTATATTACAATGTTTAATTCATTGATTTTTTCTCTGAGAGCCTGAAAATCCGAAAGAGCATCGGGCTTGTTTTCGGGGAATCTTAAGAGGGCCGCGGGATGATAGGTAGCCATAAAAAGAATATTTCCCTTTTTAATAAATTCACCGTGCTGACGGGTTACTTTAAAATCTTCGGAAATCATCTTTTGCGCCGCTATTCTGCCGAGGCATACAATGATTTTAGGTTTTATGAGCCTTGTTTGAGCTCTGAGCCAATTTATACAGTATTCCTGTTCCTCGGGGAGAGGGTCGCGGTTTTTCGGCGGACGGCATTTGACTATGTTTGCAATATAAACATTCTTTTTTCTGTCAAGTCCTATAACCTCTAAGTATTTATCAAAAAGCTGACCTGCCTTACCTACGAAAGGCTCGCCCTGCAAATCCTCGTTTTCACCCGGACCTTCTCCAACAAACATTATATCAGCATTTTCGTTACCTACTCCGAAAACAATATTTGTACGGGTGGGCGCAAGGGCGCATAGATTACAGTTTAAACAATCTTTTTTCAGTTCTTCAAAATTTTCGTATTTCAAAGAATTATCAACTCCTTAGGAGTATTTGTTAGATTTTCACAGCCATTTTCGGTAATAAGCGCCATATCTTCAATTCTTACACCGAATTTTCCGGGGATATAAATACCGGGTTCAACAGTTACCACATTACCTGCTTGAAGAATTGCCTCGCTTCTCGGTGATAGGTTGGGGAGCTCGTGAATTTCGATTCCTACTCCGTGCCCTGTTCCGTGACCGAAATAACTACCATAGCCTGCATCCGTTATGATATCTCTCGCGGTTTTGTCTGCTTCGGAGCAGGGGAGACCCTCTTTGAGAGCTTTGAGAGCGGCTTTTTGAGCTGAGAGAACGGTATCATAAACTTTTCTCTGTTCGTCACTTGTTTTCCCGACTGCAACGGTGCGCGTCATATCACTGTGATATCCGTCATAAACCGCACCGAAATCCATTGTTATAAAATCACCGCTTTTAACAACGGTATCATCGGGTACGCCGTGGGGCATTGAGGACTTTGCTCCCGTAACCGCGATGGTTTCAAAGGAAAGCGCCTCGGCACCGTGAGAAAGCATATAAAAATCAAGCTCAAGAGAAATCTGCTTTTCAGTTACGCCCGGTTTAATGAAGCTTAAGATGTGATCAAAGGCGTTTTCAGCTATTGCTTGTGCTTTTTTGATTTTTTCAACCTCTTGCCGTTCTTTTACACAACGTAAAGCACCGATATGCTCGCTCAGCTCCTTTAAAGGCGTTACCTCCGTTAAGGAAAAAACGCTTTTTATAGAATCGGCAAGGGAAAAAGTCATATTTTCCCATTCGAGATAAACTTTTTTGATATTATGTTTATTTAAGAAATCAGCGGGCTCTGCGGAAAGCCTTGTGAGAAGTGATGCGCGGCAGGTTTTTATAACGTTTTGCGCCGCCTCGATATATCGGCTGTCAGTGAAAAATACAGCATCGTCTTTTGTTATGAGAAGGTAGCCGTCGCTTGAAGGGAAGCCTGTGAAATATCTTCTGTTTTCGGGGGATGAAACTAAAATTGCTTCGTTTTCGTTTTTTAAAAGCGAGCGTAATTTATTTATCGCCATAGTAGCCGTGCTCCTTTAAAAATGCTTCTCTCAAGGGCTTTTCTTTAATTCTGTTTCTTTTATAGTGATTTTTCCAGAACCATTTATTTTCAACAGGGTCCACAAGAAGAGGAACGGCTCCGCAACGGTTGGCGGCGGCAACGTCAGTAAAAACCTGGTCGCCAACCATACCTATTTTTGAAACATCCACATTCAGCTTTTCAGCTATTTTTATTATACCGTGGGGGAGGGGTTTGTTTGCAGCTGCTTCGAATGGCACGCCGAAGGTACGGGAAAACCAGAACGCCCTTATACGGGGGGTGTTCGTAACTATGGCAACCTTAATGCCGGCTTCTTTCAGACTTTTTATCCAGGAAATTGCACCGGGAATTGTTGAAAGGGTTGCATCCTTAACGGAAGTATTATCAAGGTCAAAGGCGATGGCTTCGATTCCCAAATCGCGAACGACCTCGGGGGTAATATCTCCGGTTTTTCGAAACATATATTTAATTGTGGTGTCCTTCTCTCGCAACATTTAAACCACCCTTTATAAAAAACCATAGTTGAACATTATAATAATATCATATAAAAACAGAAAAAGAAAGAGATGAAAGCCAAAATTAAGCCTTCATCTCTCTTTTTTTAATAATACTTACGCTTACGAGCAGCTTCGGATTTCTTTTTTCTCTTTACAGAGGGTTTCTCATAGTGCTCTCTCTTACGGACTTCCTGAATAACACCGTCTCTTGATGTCTGTCTTTTAAATCTGCGAAGAGCACTGTCCAAAGACTCGTTCTCTTTAACTTTTACCTGACTCATTTATAGTTCCCTCCCTCCGCTGTTACCAACAAAGGTATAATTATCA
>CAZCQI010000082.1:0-8295 GCA_964500795.1 uncultured Eubacteriales bacterium | reverse complement strand
GTGTAGCCCTTTGCTCCTGTTATCTTGTTCCATTTAACGGTTATTCCGCTGTTTGCATTAGAAAGGGATGATACCTTCGGCATTGCAAGATATTTCAATGCTGAGCTTGATTTAAACGCAGAAGCAACACTGCCACTTACAGCTTTTACTGTATAATAATAGGTCGTACCGCTCTTCGCCTTTGTATCGGTATATGAAGTGCCTGTTGCGGAATCGGTAAGCCGTGTCCAGCTCTTTTCACTGCTTGCTTTACGGTATACGTAATATTTCGATGCGCCCGAAATCTTATTCCAGGATACCTTAACGCCCGTTGCGGCATTTGCAACCGTTACCGTAGGAGCTTTAAGGTATGTTATGGAAACACCTGTATAACTGCCGTAATTTTTAAGTGAATCAAACGCCTTAACGGTATAAGTTATTTTCTTGTTGTTGGGAGCCTTAGTATCCGTATAGGCGGTTCCCGTCACATCTGCAAGCTTAGTATACGAAGTCTCTCCGGGAAGCTTTCTGTATACGCGGTAATAAGCCGCACCCGTAATTTCACCCCAACTTATATTAACTCCGGTAGTTGCATTAGCAAGCGTAATAGTCGGAGTACCTATAGAATATTTTTTTGAAACTCCCGTTGAATCATAGCCGGAATTCAACACAACGTTTCCTTTGCTGTCGTAATTAAATGCTCTTACGGTGTACTGATACGTTGTACCCTGCTTAACATCGCCGTCTGTATAAGAAGTTTCGGAAGCACTTACATCCGTTAACTTTTGGTATGAACCGTTAACTTTTTTATAGACTCGATATCCCTTTGCACCGGCAGTTGCTTTCCAGCTGATTTTTAAACCTGTTGAGGTCTGGCTGATACCGCTGAGTGTGGTAATATCCATAGTTGAGGTTGAGAGTGATGCAACGGATCTGTTTGAGCCTTTTGTAATATTAATCGTTGGATTACCGATGCTTTCAAGCTGGTCGCAATAAAATTTAACCGTTGTTGTGGGATAGGAGTTATCCTTAACCTTGAAGGAAACCTTCATAAAAGCTCTGTTTGATGTGTAGGAAACATCTCTCATATTTACAAAGCCTATGGAGTAACGGCTGTTTGACCCATCCTCAAGTCCCGCAACATACTCACCGCTTACATTGGCAACCTTGTCACCGTACGAATCTTTTACCATATACGCACCGCCGTCACTGTCTGTAACTACCTCTAAAACATTGGGATCAAAATCCGCCTTTATCACCGCACCGCAAAGCGACACGCCGCTATTCAGATAAACGGTATATGTTACCTTACCGCTCTTAAAGCCCGATGATTTAACGGTAAAAAGAGACGAAGCATCAACCGCTGAGGCGGCAACTCCGAACACCGAAAAAACAGACAAAAGAATTGTCAGGCATAACACCAAAGATATACTTCTTTTCATAAAATATATTCCTTTCTGTAAACGAACCGCAGGTTCTTAGTTTTGTACATAATAAATATACCATAAACAGATGTCTAAGTCAACGAAAACAGTTTAAAACAAATTGTTAACTATTGAAAAGCATCAATACATATGGTAAAATATCTCAAATCATTGAGAAATGAGGTATTGGGATGAGACCTGTAAGAACATTCATACAACAAACCGGAATAAGAGCTGTACTTGCCGCGGAAAAACCGATTTATGATATCACAAAAGGTAAGCACGCAAGAAACAGATTTTTATCTTCACTTGATATCCCCTATGTTGGCAGTAAAGTCAAAATCATGAAAGAAAACGAAACCTCAACCTTTATTGCCAAATTCAAAGACGACGGCTCTTATGATGACGGTGATTTCAAAATCCTCAATACTACTGATATGCACCTTGATGAGGACTACGCGCTCAACGATAAATCCCTTCAGAATTTCATAAATCAGGTGCGTGATGAAAAACCCGATCTTGTAATTTTCACGGGAGACGTTATTCTCTCAAAATATCAGCAGATAGATGCCATTCAGTTTGCTGAAATGATGGAGCGCCTCGGTGTATATTGGGCTTATGCTTTCGGCAATCACGAAGCAAGAGCAGAAAAAGAATACTTTAAATACCTCATTTTCAAGAGCATTTCCGACTATCCTCATTGCCTTTCAAAATTCGGAAGAAAAGAGCTTTTCGGTTACGGTAATTTTATTGTAAATATTATGAACTCCGAAACCGAGCTCAGAGAAAGCCTTGTATTTTTCGATTCGGGCAGAGATATGATAGCTTCTCACAGAAAAAATGACGGCGTTCCCGAGAACATTCCCGATGGATACGACTACATAAAGCCTTCTCAGATATCCTGGTACACAGAAGAAATCACAAAGCTCAAAAAAGCTTACGGCAAGGTTGAATCAATGCTTTATCTTCATATCCCGATAAAAGAATATGAAGAGGTTTTCGCGTTAAATGAAGACGGCGCTTATGTTCCTACGGGCAAGGCTGAAATTCTTTACGGCAGAATGTTTGAAAGTGTAGGAAGCTCCCCGTATAACAGCGGTCTTTTTGAAGCTATGAAGAAAAACGGCTCTCAGGCAATTTTCGCAGGTCACGACCATGTTAACGACTGGGCGGCAAAATACGAGGGAATATGGCTGGTTTATAACCAATACGCAAGCTACAATGCCTATGGTCTGTGGGATTACAACGGAATACATCTGGACGAGAAGGATTGGCAACAGGGTGTTACAATAACCGAAGTGCATAAAGACGGCACTATTGATTTAAGTCAACGGTTCCATTCGAAATATCTCGACAAATAATGACCTTCAGTTCATAAAAAGTTCATTTAAAATCTTAAATTGTTCACATTATTTTAATACCCAATTAAATAATATGATGTATAGTGTAATCAACGGAACGGGAAATACCCCCAATCGTTTCGTTGATTGCACGTTTTCATTCCTATCTCCTTATTTCCATATTTACCCCTAAGAGAAACGCCCCTGCGAAAGCAGAGGCGTTTTCTCGTTTAATCTTTCTTTAACGGTATTATCTTGGTTAAAGTTTCATCGGCAGATATATACAACTCTTCACATTTGCGTTGCGCTTCCACCAAAATATTTATTGATTTTTCTGCCGCTCTGAACATTTCAAAATACATAACTTTGTAATCAGGTTCCATTTTTTCACCTCCCCGACACAATATTAGGACCATTTGTCCAATTTGTCAATAGGACATTTCGTCCTGAGGTATATTATTATCGGTGATTATAATGAAACTGAGAATCCGTGATTTGCGCGAAGATAACGACATTACTCAAAAACAAATAGCCGAATATCTTTTATGCGACCAATCGTTATACTCAAAATATGAACGCGGCGAAAGAGCTTTACCTCTCGAATATGCCGTTAAGCTTGCTCAATTCTACGGAACAAGCGTTGATTACATTGTCGGTTTAACGGATACAAAATAAGTCGGTGCTCCCGTTGATTCGGGAAAGCACCGACTTATTTTTATTCAATTCCTAAAAACCTTTTAACTACGGGCAGAATAAGAAAATCAGTTTTCCTGAAAGCAGTGCTGTGGCCGCCGTTAAGAACCATAACCTCTTCGGCACCTTCAACCGCTTTAGTGATTTTTCGGGAATGTCTGCGTTTTATCATATCAAATTCGCCGAAAACATTTAAAAACGGAATCTTTAAAGAGGAAAGCTTTTTATAATTCAAATGAGGCTGACCTACCATCATACCTTCTATTTCACGCTTTCTTATCCATTCCCTGTCTTTTGTAAGCGCGGCTTTAATTGCATAAATACGGTGATCTTTTATGATTCCGAGCTGATCAAGAGTTTTAGTTCCTCGCGTGTTAAGATTTGAACCGAAAACCGCAAGGCGCTTTACATAGTCGGGATATGTAACCGCGAAGCACATACCGAGATTACCGCCGTCAGAAAAACCGCAGATATTCACCTTTTCAATTTTCAAGTAATCGAGAAGAGCTTTTAAATCATCGCAAAAAACCTCAAACGTGAGCTTTTTGTTGCCTAAAGGAGTATTACCCGTTCCCCTTGTGGAAAAGCGGACTATTTTAAAATGCTCCGAAAGAGGTACATATAAATCCCCCTCAAAGCAACGGTAATCACCGCCGTTGCCGTTGAGCATAAGAAGAATATCTCCTTCGGGGTTTCCGCTTACGTGGTATTCAAAGTCAAGACCGTCGTGTTTAAAAAAGCCGTAATCTATCACATTCACATTGTTTTCCATATTAAACCTCTATAATATTATCAGGCTCTGCGTTAGGGTCAATTATATTAAAAACACCTGATTCGAGTTTTCTGTAAGTAAGCTGAGTCTTTTCGAATATAAATCCGTCAGGCAATCTGATTTCACCGTAAACCTCGGCAGGCTTTTCAACTGTAAGGCGTATACCGCCGTAGGTTCTTTCCCACTTAACGCTGACCTTTCCGCAAACCGTATCGTAATATGCGGCTGCATTGCTGAGCTTTTCAATAAAGCAGGGCTCAATATTCACTTCTTTGCAGTCATCACCGTAGGGATTGACCTTAATACCTGCAAAACACTCAATAAATATTGCTGAAATATCGCCGAAGCAGTGGTGATTAAGAGAATCCGGGAATTCTCCTTCCGGATGGAAATTCTCAACCATTGCGGTATAGCCGCGCTTTACCCAGTTACCGAAAGAGGGGTAATCGGGTCTTGCAATCATTTTATAAGCGAGGTCGGCTCTGCCGAATTTACAGAGAACTCTGAATATGGGAAGTATACCGATAAAGCCAAAATCTATATGATCGTCATTATTTTTAATAATATCAACAAGAACCTTGAAAGCCTCCGGCTTTTCGCTCTCATCAAACACATCATAGTAAATTGCCATTGACTGAGACGTCTGGCAGTTACCTATTGCGGTATAAGTGCCGAAATCAATAAGATATTTTCTTACGGCAGCTCTTATCTCATTATAGAGCTTTTCGCAAAATTCTTTTTGAAGGGTAAGGCCTAAAACGCCGAAAATATATGCTGATTTTTTCAGGTTATCCATTGAAACAACGCTGTCCGTAAATTCAAGGGGAGCTTTCACAACCGTAACGGGGCACCAATCTCCGAGCCCCAATTCCACTGTGCCGCGTTTTGTTCTGTTGCGTGAAATGTATGAAGCATACCTGAAAAGCGCGTCTGCGTTTTCTTCAAGTATTTTCTTATCACCGCGATAAAGATAAGTGAAATACGGGAGATTTATGAGCACCGCATCCCAGGCAGGTCCGTTACCCCATTCATAGCCCCAACCGCCTGTGGGAACAATTCCGGGAATTTCGCCGTTTTCTTTCTGAGCTTTTCTTATGTTTCTGAGCCATTCTTTATAGCTTTTATCGGGAGCAAGGTTAAGATGAGTCTGACAGCAGGACATAGAAGCATCCCCTGTCCAACCGTTTTTCTCACGGTGAGGACAGTCTGTGGGGAAATAGTAGAAATTTGAAAGGGTAGCATTGCGTGTCATTGCCTGAAGTCGGTTAAGAGTATCATCCGAGCAACGGAAGTTGCCTCTCTCGGAAAGAGCGGAGCTGCAAATAATATATGTTAAAAGGTCGGGTGTTGCCTGTTCCTCGGTAATGCCGAAAACTATGCAGTAACGGAAGCCGTGGTAAGTAAACTGCGGCTCAAAAATTTCTTCTCCGTCACCCTTTAAAATATAAATATCTCTCTGTGAAAAGCCGTCAGGATAGAACTGAATGTTGCTGATATCCGGCACACCGTTTTCATCAAGATATTCACCGAACTGCAAATCTATTTTCTGACCGCGTTCACCTCTTATTTTAAGGCGTTCTATACCTGCGGTGGTGATACCGAAATCATAAAGCCAGCCCTCGCGCTCTTTTGTGGGGAAATCGGAATATTCCTTTGAAACATCCCCTCTGGGTCTGAACTCCTCAACCACACATTTTTTAACGGAAACCGGGCGAATATGCCTTATAGGCATTATAGGCTCAGCCTCGCAAATGCGCTTTTCACCCCTCGGCGTTTCTGCAATAAGGGCATCTGCCCAATTATCGTCAACAAATTTAATTTGCGCCCAATCGGGGATTTCTTGTCTTGCATCGTAGAAGCAACCGCATCTCAGGTCATCAAACATAATGGGAGAGGGTGCGGTTTTTACCGTGCGGTTTGCTTCGATAACATCCACCTTACCGTCGGAATTAAGAAGCTCAATACTGAATGCAACTCGGGGAGAACCGCGAAAATCAGCCTTATCGAAATCCCAGATCTCTCCCCCGGGAGCATTTTGCATACCGTTTCCCAGCTGAATACCGAGAACATTTCTTCCCTCTGAAAGATAGCTTGTAATATCGTATTCATCATAATAAACAATATGATCGGGGTTGGAAATATACGGAGCAAGAATACCCTTTGTTATTTTATGACCGTTTATAAAAACATCGTAAAAGCCTGCACATCCGATGGTGAGAGTGCATTTTTCAGGCTTCTCGTACACCACAAACGCCTTTCTGAAAAGCGGTGACGGAACAAAGTGCGTATAAGTAGAACAATCGTAGGAAGCGCATATAAATTTATTTGAAAGCATATTAAAACACTCCTTTTTACTTTCTTCTAATATAATACCTTATCGGTGAAATATCTGCAATAGAAAAGTTACAAATAAAATATTGATAATTTCGCTTACTTCGGGTAAAATAGCCTTATTAATTCAAATATCGAGGATAAAAATGGATTTAAACAATTATTTTTCATCGCTTTGCCGCGAAACAGGGTTGCGTATTCATTCAAAAAACCCGTCCTTCAAGCCTCTGTTTTCGGGCAGAAAAGCGCAAAGCAAATGCGGTACTGTTGCGCATTTTGATTTTGACGGCTTTTCAATGAATATTTATTACATAGAGCGCGGAAGGGGTGCTTATGCTCAGCAGACTCTGTGGGTAGCCTTTTCACTTGATGCGGAGCCTCTTCTCCCCTTTTCGGTTTACGATATTCTTGCTAATACACAGCCTCAGAACTTCGGGTGCTACACTTACACTTATGTAGATTCTCAAGAGCTTATGAAAAAATGCTTTAAAGAGCTTCAAGAGCTTTTTAAAACACTTTTGCCCCGACTTACAGAGCTTTTAAATAACGGAATTGAAAGGAACCGTTTGATTGCTGCTCAGAAAGAGCATTTCGAGCTGTATTTCGGAAGCAATGTTCTCGATAACTCCAAGCCCTCTTCTCCCGCCATAGATAAAATCCTCAGCCTGATGATATCAAATTATTTTGAAAATCAGATAGAAGCTGCTGTTATGGGCGGTCAGGCTCTGTTTTATGAAGAAAAAGAAGAGAAAGCTCTTAAAGCCTTAAAAAAGAAAAAATATCCCACACATTATGAACAGAACCTGCTGAAATATATTGAAAACGGCGGAAAAGCAGAAATATCCGAAACGGTAAAAAACGCTTCAAGCCAAAAAGGCTTCAAACGCCACAAAGGCTCAAAAAAAGAATTATTTACTTTTATAGGCGTGTGGTTACTCTCTGTTACGGCAGTATCAGCTGTAATGTTTTTGTTCTTCCTCATTTGCTCCGAAATCGCCTTCAGGGGCAGTGTTTACATTTTCGGAATAAAAGAAAATCTGATTTTTATACCGTTGTTTGCTATGATTCCCGCAATGGCGGTATCAGCACAGTTTTTAAGGTATAAAAATAAAAAGAAACAGAAAGAAAGCCGAAATAAAAACGATACCCATAGCTTACCGGAAACCGCAGAAGAAAAACGGTTTTACAAATACTTTACGATTTTTGCGGAAACAGTCGCTTTAATAGGTATAATCATTTCCGTAAATTCCACCGCAGTTTTTTACGGCTCTCATTTTAGCTACTCCGTGGGAGATTTTCCGTTATCACAAAATCAATGCAGCTATTCAGCGGTAGATTTTGTTGCAGTTGTGGACGGCTATAAGCTTAATGACGGCACTTTCTCCGAGGATAAACACATTGTAATAGTAACTGTAAACGGTAACAAAATAGATTTAAGCTATGCAACGTATTTCTCGGCAGAAGAATTCCGAGAAAAAACCGCAGAATTTTTCTCGGAGAAAAACATCCCCGTTAAGCATTTCAAAACTCAAGAAGATATAAAATAGTTCCGATAATTCAAGGTGACGGGATCGGGTCACGTCTCTCGCACCAATCTGAGTGTTCTTATAGGATTTCAAAAGTCCTTTAAGAACACTCAGTTTTTATGCCCCTTTTTTGTGATTAGTTTATGCTGTAGTTGGTTGGTAGTTTACGCTTACGCCCTTTCGGGTTTGCACCTGAACTTCGGGAGTATCTATCGGCGCATCTTCGGGAA
>CAZCQI010000081.1:0-8344 GCA_964500795.1 uncultured Eubacteriales bacterium | reverse complement strand
CATCAAGCTTTGTTACGGTAGTTTCAACGGTATTTAAAAAGCACCCCTTGAAAAAAGGCGCAAGCTCCGGATAGCTGACTTTAAGCTTTTCTGTAATTTCATCTGCTTTTTGAAGAAGTATCTTCGGTGTATCCATAAAATTCTCTCCGATATATGATTATGTTACATTTTTAATTATCATAGTATAACACTAAAATATCCTTAAAACAATGGTAATATTGCAAGGGTTTTTCACCCTTAATTTGTTAAACCTACCGAATTTTTTATTTTTATAAAATTTTTCAAAATTGTTAATGATTTATCAATTAATTCGGTACATAATTGATTTGTATTAAAAGGAGGTCATTAAATTGGCAAATCGTATTGTATTAAACACAATTTCATACCACGGAAAGGGCGCAATCGAAAATATCGTTCCCGAGCTTCAGAGCAGAGACTGCAAAAAAGCTTTTATTTGCACTGACCCCGACCTTATTAAGCTCGGAGTTTGCGCAAAGGTAACCGAGCTTTATAAAGCGTTACTTTGATATAAAAACAATTTACAAACAAACGGCACGAAAACAAGTCCGGGCAAAAGGTTCGCAACCTTGATTTTTGTTATATTTAAAAGGTTTAAGCCCAACGCTATTATCATAACCGAGCCTGCGCAAATAAGCTCCGCAACCGCGAAATCGTTGAGGAATGAGCCGAGCACCATTGAAAGTGCAACAAGAGCTCCCTGAAAAACAAGAACGAAGGCAGATGAACAAAGAACTCCTATACCGAGGCTCGCCGCAAGCATTGATGAGGATATAAGGTCAAGAACGGATTTTGTATAAAGCATTTCGTTATCTCCCGAAATACCCGCGTTCATTGAGCCGACTATTGTCATAGCACCAACGCAAAAAAGAAGAGAAGCTGTAACAAAGCCTTGTGAAAATGTTGAGCCGTCGCCCTCTCCCGATTTTTTCTGCTTACCTTGGAGCTTGTCCCCAAGCTTCGTGAGCTTGCCGTCAATATCTATAAGCGTGCCCACAATGGCGCCAAAAACAAGGGATATTATCATAACAAGCTGATTTTCGCCTTTGATAACGCCCATTACACCGATTGCAACCGTACAAAGACCGATTGCCGTCATAACGGCATTTGTAAGCCTTTCTGGGATTTGTTTTTTCATAAGAAGCCCTGCGGTGCTTCCGATAATAACCGTCAGCGTATTAACCAAAACTCCGCTGAAGGTCTGTAAAATTTCAAGCATTATATGTACCTCCGAATAAGCTCCATGGATAAGATTTGAAATCGGGCTGAGCTTTAAAAACCAGCTCCTTATTTGTTGAAGGGTGGCAAAATCCGATTTCACACGAATAAAGAGCTATTTTACTGCTTCTGTCCTTACTTGCGTATCTTCCGTCGCCTGTAAGTGGCGTTTTTCGGTGAGAAAACTGAACTCTTATCTGATGTGTTCTTCCCGTGTGAAGAAGAATTTTAACTAAAGCCTTTCCCTGCGTTTTCTTTAAAACCTCATATTCCAACGAAGCTTCCTTTACGCCCTTTCTCATTCTGTCCACAACATAAGAACGGTTCTTTTTGGAATCCTTAAAAAGCAAATCTTTATATACACCTTGCTCACTTTCGGGAATACCGTCGGTAACTGCAAGGTAATGCTTCTTAAATCCGCCGTTTGCTATTGCAGCTGAAAGGTGTGCGGCGCTTTTTTTATTTTTGGCAAAAACCATTACACCGCCCACCTCTCTGTCGAGACGGTGAAGAAGATATACCGTTTTTCTTTGCTCATTCTGAAGAAAAGCTATTATGCCTTTTTCGCCTTTTTGCGAATCCTCGCTGAGAATACCCGCAGGCTTGTTTATTACGAGAATATCTTTATCTTCATAAATTATTTCAATTTGAAAGGGTGTATTTTGATTTAAACTGTTCATAAGTTTCGTTAAATTCCTCGTTGCCGTATTTTACTGAGTTAAGGTATTGGTGAGCTTCAAAGGTATCATTCTGAACCTCAATAATCGCAACGGCAATATTGGAGCAGTGGTCGGAAATTCTTTCACAATTGGTAATAAGGTCGGAAAGGATAAAGCCCATTTCAATAGTACAGTCACCCTGCTGAAGCCTGTTTATATGGTGAGATTTAATCTTCGAAGAGAGCCTGTCAATAACCTGTTCAAGGGGTTCTATTTTCTTTGCACTCTCCGCATCATTTTTTTCATAAATATGGGCAGTTGTAATCATAATTTCGGAAACTGCCTGCATAAGGACATTCAATTCACGCTTTGCTTCATCGGAAAAATCAATCTTTTTTTCGTGCATTTCCAAGGCGGTCTTTTGAAGGTTCAGCGCGTGGTCACCCAAGCGTTCAAAATCGCCTATGGTATGAAGCATCCTTGAAACCTTTCGGTTTTCCTCTGTTGAGAGAGAGCGTGCCGACAGTTTAACAAGGTATGTTCCCAATTCATCCTCGTAAAGGTCGAGTAAATTTTCTTTTTCCTCGATTTTTACGGCGTCATCTTTATTATAATTAAACAACAGCTTTAAAGAATCTAATGTCATCTCTTTGGCAAGCTGAGCCATTTCAACAGTGTAGCTGTCACATTCCATTATTGCAATAGAGGGAGATTGCAGTATTCTTTCATCAAGATAAACCGCTTTTTTAACCTCAGCCTCTTCGCTTTTCTTTTCGGGAACGAGTTTTTCGGAAAGCTTCGCAAGGAGCTTATAAAAAGGCATAAGAATAATAACGGTAAAAACATTAAACAATGTATGAATAACCGCAATTGAAGCAGGATTTACCGCTTCATCACCCGGCGCAAGCTTGAGAAGGTTTGTTACGATAACATAAACGGGCAGGAAAACCAATGTTCCGATAACGTTTATAAGAAGCTGTGAAACCGCAACGCGCTTTGCCTTTGCCCCTGCGCCTATACAGGAAACAAGACCCGTTGCACAAGTACCGATATTCTGACCCAGAATAATAGGAACCGCCATATTATAGGTTATGGAGCCCGTAAGAGAAAGAGCCTGCAAAATACCTACGGAAGCGGAGGAGGACTGAATTACAGCCGTAACCGCAATACCCATAAGAACGCCTAAAATCGGATTGTTGAATTTAAGAAGCAAGTCGGCAAACGCGGGAGAATCGGCAAGACCCGAAACGGAATCGGACATTATATCCATACCGTAAATAAGAACGGTAAAGCCGATAAAAATAGTTCCGAGGGTTTTCTTTTTATCGCTTTTTGAAACCATTGTAAACGCAGTGCCTATCACTGCAAGAACGGGTGCAAAATTCTGAGGCTTGAGCATCTGAATAAAAACAGAGGAGCTTTCAAGACCCGAAAGAGATAAAAGCCACGATGTTACGGTAGTTCCGATATTTGCGCCGAAAAGCACGCAAATCGTACTTTTAAAGGACATAAGCCCCGAGTTTACAAGACCAACGAGCATAACGGTTGTTGCTGAGGAGGACTGAATAACGGCAGTTATTACCGCACCCACCAAAACGCTTATAAACGGATTGGCAGTCATTTTCTTTAAAATAATTTCTAATTTACTGCCCGCGGTTTTTTCAAGACCCTTTGACATTGTGCTCATACCGAACAAAAAGAAGCTAAGACCGGCGCACAATTTTAAAACATCATAAAAAGTCATCAATATTCTCCTTTTCCTGCATTTTCATCCGTCATTTTTTTAATTGACCCAAACTCCTCATAAAGTTATATTACCACTAAAAAATCAATTCTTCAATATTTTATTAAAATTTGTAAATCAATATTTTATTAAAATTTGTAAAAAAAAATAAAGGCTCCGAAATTTTTACTTTCAGAGCCTTTAAATTCAGGTATGTATTATAATTTCGAAAAACCGTAGCAGTTAATAAGTGCATCGAGTTTTTTATTTTCCTTGCAAAGAGGGCATTCGTGTGACGGGCAGTTGAAGTAACCGTCCAAATCGTTGGGATTGAATACGGAGTTCACTTCATATCCGCCGCACTCCGTTGCAGTAGCGAAAATTGAGGCAATGCCTACAACCTCACCGCCGTAGTAACGAACTGCTTCAATTGCAGACTGAGCCGTTGCACCCGATGCCACGGATACTGCAAGAACAAGCACGTGCTTACCCTTAATCATAGGCACAATGTTATCTCTGAAAAGCATCTGCGAGCCGTTTGTAATCTCCGGTGTAACAACATAAATAGTCTGATGGGAGTTGATATTGGTAAATGAGTGCTTAGTAAGCTCATTGGCAAGGCAGGTACCCACAACCTCCATACCGTCAAGACAAAGAATTGTATCAACGATAGTTGTGTCGTAATTATAGGATGAACATAGCTCCTCTGCGACAGCCTTTGCCTCGGAAAAACGGGATTTCTGTGCGGCAACGTCAATATAATAGTTGCTGTGTGAATAATTTGTTGCAAAATGACCTTTAGCAACACGAAGATAAAGATTTTTGCGTTTTGTTCTTATTTTTGAAATATCTTTTGTAGGCATAAAAACACTCCTTATTTGGATTGTGATTATATTTTATAATAAAGTTCCTGCAATTTCTATTGATGTTATGCATAAATTACAGCATTAATTTTTGTAAGATTATTTTATCATATCTTCAAATTCCGCTTCGTTTATAACCTTTATACCGAGCTCATGCGCCTTTCTCAGCTTGCTTCCGGCATCCTCACCCGCAAGCACTATACTTGTCTTTTTAGATACGGAGCCTGAAGCCTTGCCGCCGAATTTTTCTATTATCGCCTGAGCCTCGCGCCTTCCGTATTTTGAAAGTGTACCCGTAAGAACGAAGGTCATACCCTTAAAGCGTTCATCCTCCACCTCCGTAAGGCATTTCATATTAAGACCGAGGCTTTTTAATTCCCCGATAAGAGTGCGTGTTTCGGGAAGAGAAAGTGTTTTTACAAGTGTCTCTGCCGATATTTCACCCATACCGTCAATTTCTTTTATATCTTCTTCCGAAGCACAAAGAAGAGCATCCATATTTTTAAAGTGATTAGCAAGAAGCTTTGCCGCTTTTAAGCCTATATGGTGAATTCCCAAAGCAAAAATCAGCCTGTAAAGGTCATTTCCCTTTGATTTTTCAATGGCTTCAAGGAGATTGAAGGTGCTTTTTTCGCCCATTCTTTCAAGTGAAACAAGCTCCATGGGGCTGAGCCTGTAAATATCCGAAGCCTTTGAAATCAGTTGTTCTTTTACCAGCTGCTCCAGAACCGCACTGCCCAAGCCCTCAATATCCATGGCATCTCTTGAGCAAAAATGAATAAGCTTTCTCAAAAGCTGAGCAGGGCAATCGGGATTCACGCACCGTATAGCCGCCTCGCCTTCTTCACGCACCACCTTACTTTTGCAGGCAGGGCACTCTTTCGGATATTCAAAAACAGGATTTTCGCCGTTATGAGCTTCAACACCCAACACTTCGGGTATAATATCCCCCGCTTTTCGCACTATAATGGTATCGCCTACTGCAATAGCCTTGTCTTTAATAAAATCCGCATTATTAAGGGTCGCCCTTGAAACGGTTGTTCCTGCAAGAATTATTGGTTCAAAAACTGCCGTAGGGGTGAGAACACCTGTTCTTCCCACCTGAATTTCAATATTAAGAAGCTTAGTGGTTTTCTCTTCGGGGGGGTATTTGAACGCAACTGCCCATTTTGGGAATTTTGCTGTACTGCCAAGCTCTTCTCTCATAGAAAAATCATCGGTCTTAATTACAGCTCCGTCAATATCAAAGGGAAGGTCGCCTCTGCCCTCACCTATACCTTTTATGCACTCTATTGCTTCGTCAATAGTGTCACAAAGAGTGTATTCAGGTATAACCGAAAAGCCCAATTCAGAAATATAATCAAGGGATTCCTTATGAGATTTAAGCTCTTTGCCGCCTTCCTTTTGCTGAATATTAAACACGAATATATCCAGCTTTCTGCTTGCGGTGATTTTGGGATTTTTCTGTCTTAAAGAGCCCGATGCGGCATTACGGGGATTTTTAAAGGGCTTTTCTTCGTTAAGCTCTTGCTGAGCAGTAAGCTCAAGAAATGAGGCGTGGGACATATACACCTCACCCCTGACCTCAAGGAAAGGAACCTTCTCTTTGAGCTTAAGGGGCACTGAGCGGATAGTTCTAACATTAGCCGTAACATCCTCACCTATATTACCGTCACCGCGCGTGGATGCCCTTACAAGAACACCGTCCCGGTATTCAAGAGAGCAGGAAAGACCGTCTATTTTAGGCTCAACAACATACTGAGCATCAGGGAAAACTTTTTTCACTCTTTCATCAAAGGCTCGAAGCTCCTCTTGCGAAAAAGCATCCTGAAGGCTTTCCATACGAACCTCGTGAACCACCTTTTCAAAGGTAGTATCCTGCCTGCCGCCTACACGGTGAGTAGGAGAATCCTCCTTAAGAAGCTGCGGAAATTCCTCTTCAATAGCCGAAAGCTCTCGCATCATCATATCATATTCATAATCCGAAACATCACTTTCGTTGCTCACGTAATACTTCTCGATACATTCATTGAGAATCCCGGTAAGCTCCCTTGCTCTTAATTTTGCTTTTTCAAAATCCATACGTGCAACCACCTAAAATTTTCTACTAATAATATTACCACATTACGGTTAATAATTTCAATACAATTATTTGACAAACACCCTTTGGGTAACTATAATATAGTAAAATATTTACAGTTTCGGGAGAAAGGAACGTTTTATGAAAGAAAAACTTAAAACAGCGCTTGTCTTATTCCTCACTTATTTAAAAATAGGCGCGTTCACCTTCGGCGGCGGCTACGCTATGATACCTCTTATAGAAAAAGAAATATGCGAAAAGCATAAATGGATATCTAATGAAGATATTCTCGATATTATAGCAATATCCGAAAGCACTCCCGGTCCCTTTGCAATAAACTCCGCCACGTTTATCGGTTATAAAATATGCGGTGTTTTAGGTTCATTCTGCGCAACCTTCGGTGTTGTTCTTCCCTCGTTTATTATAATTTCCGTAATTTCGCTTGTTCTTCGTGAATTCAGCGATATTAAAGCGGTACAATATGCCTTCAACGGCATCCGTGCGGGTGTTCTTGCACTTCTTATAAAAGCTCTTGTTTCAATGTATAAAAAATGCCCCAAGGGACTTTTTTCATATATCCTTATGGGTCTGTCCTTTATTTTTGCGGCTTTCACCGATATAAACGTTATTTTCATAATTATCGGCTGCGGCGTTGCAGGATTTATCTACTCTCTTGTTAAGAACAGGAGGGCGAAAGTATGATTTACCTGGAGCTGTTTATTACATTTTTCAAAATCGGTCTTTTCACCTTCGGCGGCGGTTACGCAATGCTTCCCCTCATACAAGAAGAGGTTATTGCTCACGGCTGGCTCGAGGTTTCCGATATAGTTAACTTCATCGCCGTCAGCGAAAGCACCCCGGGACCCTTTGCAATCAACATCTCCACCTATGTAGGTATGGAAACGGGAGGTTTTTTAGGTGCAGTTTGTGCCACACTCGGTGTTATTCTTCCTTCATTTATCGTAATTCTCATTGTTGCAAGATTTTATAAAAAATTCAAAGAAAGCAAAACCGTAAGCTCCGTAATGACAGGTCTTCGCCCTGCGGTTATCGGTCTTATTGGCTCGGCACTTCTTTCAATTGCAATTACGGTTTTCTTCCCGCAGGGCTTGTCCTTTTCAAATATCGTTCCGGCAGACCTCATTGTTTCTCTTATAATCTCAGTTATAATGACTGTGCTTGTTTTCAAAAAGGTTCACCCCATAATAATAATCGTTCTTTCAGCAATCGCGGGAATCGCGGCAGGTTATTTGCTGTAAGCTAACCGCAGAGCCGTTCTGTCATTTTGGCAGGGCGGTTGTTTTTTTATTTTGTATTTTTCATGAAACAGGTATATTGTCAAATAATTCTAACATAATTATTTCAGTAGAATTTTTTGAGGTGATTATGTTATGAAAAACGAATACATCAAAGGTATACTCGAAACGGTTAAAATACGAAATAAAGGCGAGCCCGAGTTTATTCAGGCGGTAACTGAGGTTCTCGAAAGCATCGAGCCTGTAATAGAAAAGCGACCTGACCTTGTTGAAGCAGGGGTTCTTGAAAAGCTTGTTGAGCCCGAAAGGCAAATTATTTTCCGTGTACCGTGGATAGACGATAACGGAAAAACCCAGGTAAACCGCGGTTTTCGCGTTCAGTTCAATTCCGCAATAGGACCTTATAAGGGCGGTATAAGACTTCATCCCAGCGTTTACATCGGTATAATTAAATTTCTCGGCTTTGAACAGATATTCAAAAATGCTCTCACAACCCTCCCCATGGGCGGTGCAAAGGGTGGCTCCGA
>CAZCQI010000080.1:0-8418 GCA_964500795.1 uncultured Eubacteriales bacterium | reverse complement strand
CATTTTGGCATAATCCATCTTATAAATATGGTCTCCCGAAAGAACCGCAACATACTCAGGATCGTAACGGTCAATAAATTGGATATTCTGATAAATGGCGTTTGCAGTTCCTTTATACCACTCCGTACCCTTTATCTGCTGATAGGGTGAGAGGATATGAACGCCGCCGTTGGCACGGTCAAGATCCCAGGGACCGCCGTTGCCGATATAATCATTGAGTTCGAGGGGTTGATACTGAGTAAGCACACCCACGGTATAAATACCTGAGTTCACGCAGTTCGAAAGCGGGAAGTCAATAATTCTGTACTTTCCGCCATAGGGAACAGCGGGTTTGGCAATGTTCTTTGTAAGCACGCCGAGTCTTGAACCCTGACCGCCCGCAAGGAGCATTGCAATGCATTCCGTCTTTTTTGCCATTATCGTCACATTCCTTTCGGCTTATTTATTACTTTTTTGTTTGACCTTTTCGTTTTTGTTTTTTCTTCTGTTTTCTCAGGGAGCTTTACCTCTTTAACGTAAAGAGTAGTCATAGGCGGAAGAGTCAACTCAATTGACTGCTCATATCCATGCATTGATTCCTTTTGGAGCTTATATGTCTTTTTCAGTCTTTCCCCCGAACCGCCGTATTTTTTAGCGTCCGAATTGAACACAAGCTCGTAAGCATCTGCTTTCGGAACACCGATTTTATAATTCTTTCTGAGCACGGGTGTGAAGTTGCAAACTGCAATGATATTTTCACCTTTTTCATCCGTTCTCACAAAAGCAATTACCGAATTAGTATTATCATCGCTGACGATCCAATTAAAGCCTTCCCAGCTGTAATCTATCTGCCACAAAGGGGGAGTTTTTTTATAAAATTTATTGAGTGCCTTGGTATAGTCCTGCAAAAGAAGGTGCATTTCGTAATCGAGAAGAAGCCAATCAAGACCTTTTTTGAAATCCCATTCAATAAACTGACCGAACTCCGTGCCCATAAACAACAGCTTTTTACCCGGATGCGCATACATATATCCTAAAAACGCCCTTACTGCGGCAAATTTTTCGTTGTAATTTCCCGACATTTTATTTATAAGGGAGCCTTTACCGTGAACCACCTCATCGTGGGAAATGGGAAGCACAAAATTCTCACTGAAAGCATAGAAGAACGAAAACGTTATAAGGTCATGATTATATTTCTTATAGATGCCGTCCATCGAGAAATATTTAAGGATGTCATTCATCCATCCCATATTCCACTTGAAGTTGAAGCCTAAGCCGCCCATACATACAGGCTTTGAAACCATAGGCCAAGCCGTACTTTCCTCAGCAAGCATCATAACGTCGCCGTGCTCTTTAAATACCGTTTCGTTAAGCTGCTTAAGAAACGCAACCGCTTCAAGATTTTCGTTGCCGCCGTTTTCGTTCGGTATCCACTGACCGTCCTCTCTGCCGTAATCAAGGTAGAGCATAGATGCCACTGCATCAACTCTCAGCCCGTCAATATGGTATTCATCGAACCAGAAGCAGGCATTTGAAATAAGGAAGCTCTGAACTTCGTTTCTGCCGTAATCAAAAACCTTAGTTCCCCACTGAAGGTGCTCTCCCTTTCTGGGATCAGGATATTCATAGCAGGGGGTACCGTCAAACACGGCAAGACCGTGTTCATCCTTGGGGAAATGGGCGGGAACCCAATCCACAATAACACCTACACCCGCTTTATGACACTCGTCAACAAAATATTTAAAATCATCGGGTGTGCCGTATCTTGAAGTGACCGCAAAGTAACCGGTAACCTGATACCCCCAAGAGCCGTCAAAGGGATGCTCAGCTACGGGGAGAAGCTCGATGTGAGTATAGCCCATATTCTTAGCGTATGTAACAAGCTCCTTTGCCAAATCGCGGTAGCTTAAGGTGTTGCCGTCGTCGTATCTTTTCCAGGAGCCTAAATGAACCTCGTATATATTAACGGGTGATTTATATACACATGATTCTTTACGCTTTTTAAGCCAGCCGCCGTCACGCCATTTATAGTTGCTCTCAAAAATTTTTGAAGCTGTTCCGGGGCGGGTCTCGGCGTGCCTTGCGTAGGGGTCTGCTTTATAAAGCCTTCTTCCGTCTTTGGCGTAAATCAAGAATTTGTAAGAGTCAAAATTGCTTACGCCGTCAACATATGCCTCCCACACACCGCCGTCGTTGAGTTTTTTCATAGGTGCCGCAGTTTCGCTCCAGCCGTTAAAAGTACCTGTAACAAAAACGCTTACGGCATTAGGTGCCCAGACTCTGAATACATAACAGTCACCTTCGATTTTGTGAGCACCGAGAAAATCCTGCGATTTAAAGTTTTTCCCCTGATGGAACACATACAACGGAAAATCGTTATAATCCCTTGCTTCATTTTTCATTTCCACATCTTCACCTCACCCGATTGTATTATTGCCAAGCAGAATATTTTTCCGCGCCGTATGCTTTTGACAATATATCATTTTAATAATATCAAATTTTAAAAAGCTTTTCAAGGGATTTTTAATATATTTTGTTCAAACAGGAGTTAAATTTTACCATTGGGTTTTGTGCTGTTTGCACAAACTAATTATGTGTTTTTCAGTCGATAAAACCCGAAAGTTTGTATAATTCCTCAAAATCTTCACGATAAATGATGATAAAAAAGTAAAAATTATCAAAATTTTTTCTAAATTGGAAAAATATTTACCAAAAAAGTGATAATATATATCGGAAAAATCAAACATTATAAATCCTTTCGGAACGGCTTTATAAAAATCTTGACTGCAGAGAACTTTCAAGCGAAAAGTTATGCAAAATTATGAAAAATGACTCTGACCAAGGAGGTAATGTGTAATGAAAATGTTTAAAGCACTGTTTTCCCATGCAAAAAAATACAAGAAATATGCCATTCTGTCTCCTCTTTGCATAGTATTAGAGGTTATATTAGAGGTTGCAATACCTTTTCTCATGTCCATTATCGTTGACTGCGGTATCTCCGGCAATCCCCTTTCATCAAAAAACAGCTTTATAGCAGATATTCTTATAAGCCTCGGCTTCGGCACCAAAGAAGGAACCGACCTTATTCTCAGTATAGGCGGAGTAATGCTTATAATGGCATGTATATCTCTGGCAAGCGGTGCTTCTGCCGTTTACTTCGCTTCAAAAGCCGGTATGGGCTTCGGTGCAGAGCTCAGAAAAAGTGTTTTCAATAAAATTCAGGACTTTTCCTTCTCAAATGTCGATAAATTTTCAACGGGCTCTCTCGTAACGAGAATGACTACGGATATAAATATGATACAGATGGCATTTACCATGGTTATTCGTATGTTTATCCGCTCGCCGCTGATGTTCATAATGGCAATTTCAATGTCCGTAAGCATCAACAGAAAGCTTTCTCTTATTTTCTTCTGTATTGCACCGCTTATGTTTGCGGCAATCCTCTTTATCGGTGCAAAGGCTCATAAACGCTTTGAAAAGATGTTTAAGAAATTTGATAAAATCAACACCTCTATTCAGGAAAACCTTGTCTCCGTGAGAGTGGTCAAAGCCTTTGTACGTGCAAAGCACGAAAAGGAAAAATTCAAGGTTTCCAACGACGAACTCAAGGATGCATCAATATTTGCAGAAAAGCTCACAATTCTCAACAATCCGATAATGTCGGTTTCCGTTTATACCTGCATTATCCTTGTCCTTTGGGTAGGTTCAAAATACATTATCGGCGGCAATATGCAGCTTGGTGACCTTATGAGCTTCATAACGTATATCCAACAGATATTTATGTCTCTTATGATGGTATCTATGATATTTGTTATGTCGGTTATGGCATTGGCATCTATGCGCCGTGTTTATGAAGTACTCGCGGAAACTCCCGATATAGGAGATGAAAACGCAGATAAAACCGCCGTTGTTAAAGACGGAAGCATCGAATTCAAAAATGTTTCCTTCAAATACAGCAAAAACGCAAAAAATAATGTTTTGAAAAACATAAATATTACCATAAAATCAGGTGAAACCATAGGCATTATAGGCGGAACCGGCAGTGCAAAATCCTCCCTCGTTCAGCTTATCCCCCGCCTTTATGATACCACCGAAGGCGAGGTTCTTGTAGGCAACAGAAATGTCCGGGATTACACTCTGCACACTCTTCGTGACAGCGTTTCCATGGTTCTTCAGACTAATGTTCTTTTCTCAGGTACTATTGAAGAAAATCTTCGTTGGGGTAATGAAGATGCCTCTCTCGAGGAAATACGCGCCGCCGCAAAAATTGCGCAGGCAGACGATTTTGTTATGAGCTTCCCCGACGGCTACAAAACCGACCTGGGGCAAGGCGGTGTAAATGTTTCCGGCGGACAAAAGCAACGCCTTTGCATTGCAAGAGCTATCCTGAAAAAGCCCAAGGTTCTTATTCTTGACGACTCAACAAGCGCCGTTGATACGGCTACGGACGGCAAAATACGAGAGGGTATGAAAAATCTTCTTCCAGAAACTACGAAAATTATCATTGCTCAGCGTATAAACTCCGTTCAGCACGCCGACAGAATAATCGTTCTTGATGACGGCAGTATAAACGACATCGGCACTCACGATGAGCTTCTTGCACGAAATGAAATATACAAGGAAGTGTATGTTTCTCAGCAGGAAGGCAATATGGAACAGTAAGAAAGGAGGAGCTTTTATGGCTAATAAAAACATAAACAGTCAGCCCAAGGGCGGTCCCGGCGGCAGAATGAAATTTGAAAAGCCGAAGAACGCGGGAAAAACTCTCGGCAGACTTTTTTCCTACGTTGTTAAAAACAAGGCTCTCCTTGTATTGGTTGTTTTACTTGTTATTGTCAGTTCGGCTGCCAATATAGGGGGAACATACCTTTTAACTCCGATTATTAACCAAATCGGCACCATGCTCCAAACGGGCAGTAACGATTTTACGGTAATCACAAACTACCTTATACTTTTGGGAATCATATATATCTGCGGTGCAGGAGCACAGTACACATATTCCCGTCTTATGCTCAATATTTCTCAGGGCACGCTGAACCTTTTGAGAAAAGACCTTTTTGACCATTTGCAGGAGCTCCCGATTAAGTATTTCGACACTCACACTCACGGTGAGCTTATGAGCCGATTCACAAATGATGTTGATACTATACGCGAGGCTATCAGCCAGGGTCTTGTGCAGATAATTTCCTCGCTCATTACCATTGTGGGTATTTTCTCAATGATGATCTACATCAGTCCTGTCCTTACCTGTCTTATTATCGTAATGCTCTTTGTTATGCTTTTCATTATCAAAGCAATCGGCGGTAAAAGCGCAAACTTCTTCCGTCGCCAGCAACAATCATTGGGCAGTGTAAACGGATATATTGAAGAGCTTATTGAGGGCTCAAAGGTTGTTAAGGTTTTCTGCCGTGAGGATAAAACAAAATCCACCTTTGACGGTATAAACGAAAATTACAGAAAAGCCGCAACAAACGCCCATACCTTTGCCGGGATTCTTATGCCTATCATGGGAAATCTTTCATATTTCAACTTCACACTGACTGCCGCAGTTGGTGCGTTTATAATCCTTAAGCTCGGCGGTTCTCCCGCGAACGGCTTTGCAGGCTTTATGATAGGTGGCTTTGCAGGAACGCTCTCCATAGGTTCTCTCGCGTCATTCCTTCAATACACAAGGCAGTTTTCAAACCCCATAAGCCAGGTTTCACAGCAAATAAATAATATGCTCGCCGCCCTTGCCGGCGCCGAAAGAATTTTTGACATTATTGATGAAACACCGGAAGAGGATAACGGATATGTTACCCTTGTAAATGCAAGATACGATGAAAACGGCAATGTTACGGAAACTCCCGAAAGAACAGGTATGTGGGCATGGAAGCATCCCCACTCCGCCGACGGAAGCATCACCTATACCCCCCTTAAGGGCGATGTTCGTTTCCATAATGTAACATTCTCTTATGACGGTAAAAAGACCGTTCTTAAAAATGTTTCTCTTTATGCAAAGCCGGGCCAGAAAATTGCTTTCGTAGGCTCAACGGGTGCCGGCAAAACCACAATCACAAACCTCATCAACCGTTTTTACGATGTTCAGGAGGGTAAAATCACCTACGACGGCATAAATATTAAAAAAATAAAGAAGGATGACCTGCGCCGTTCTCTTGCAATGGTTCTTCAGGACACTCACCTTTTTACGGGCACGGTTGAAGAAAACATCCGATACGGCAAGCTTGACGCTACTCATGAGGATGTTGTTAAAGCGGCAAAAATAGCCAATGCAGACAGCTTTATTTCCCGCCTTCCCGACGGATATGACACAATGCTTACAGGTGACGGCTCTAACCTTTCTCAAGGACAGCGTCAGCTCATTGCCATTGCCCGCGCGGCAGTTGCAGACCCGCCCGTTCTCATACTCGATGAAGCAACAAGCTCCATTGATACAAGAACCGAACGCCTTATAGAAAAGGGTCTTGACAATCTTATGGAAAATAAAACTGTTTTCGTTATCGCCCACAGGCTTTCTACGGTTCGCAATTCAAACGCAATTATGGTGCTTGAAAACGGCGAAATAATCGAAAAAGGCGACCACGATACTCTTATCGAGGAAAAAGGAAAATACTATAAGCTCTATACAGGTCAGTTTGAGCTTTCGTAAGAAAACTTATGACGAAAAGATACTTTTTAAAAGGAGCTTTTCGTCATTTTCACCAAATGAAGTTACATGAATATTACAAAACAAACAAACGCTTGACATAAAAGTTTAATGTGGTATACTGTATTTTACGGTTTTGCGCTTTTACAAACAACAAAACCTACAACTTAAACTAAGAAATATTATAAAAACTACTGAAAGGGTAACTGTTACTATGGATACTTCTTCTTTAAAAGCAACTGCGTATTCCTTCGCCGTTAAACAGGCACTTAACTATGCAAGACGTGATCCCGACAAAAACCTTATTAAAGTTCTTAATCTTATTGAAAAAGCCGATGTAAAAAAGGCTAATACCGTTACTTACAACAACCTTCGTAAATCATTGCAGAATCCCGACGATAACTGGACCCGTTTTATCAAAAACATTCTTTTCAATGTTGACCCCAAGGTTCTCGATAAAATCGTCCCCGTTATTCTTAATATCGCTCTTAACAGCTTCGGTATCAGAATGGCGAATATCGAAAAATACAAATGCAATATTCCGTGGGCGATACTCATAGACCCCACCTCAGCCTGTAACCTTAAATGCACAGGCTGCTGGGCGGCGGAATACGGCAAAAATCTTTCCCTCAGCTTTGAAACTCTCGAAGATGTTGTACGTCAGGGTAAGGAGCTCGGCACCTTCGTTTACATATTCTCGGGCGGCGAACCCCTTATAAGAAAAGACGACATCCTCAAGCTTTGCCGTGCAAACCCCGACTGCGCTTTCCTTGCTTTCACCAACGGCACTCTTGTTGATGAAGCGTTTGCAAAAGAGCTTGCAGATGTAGGCAACTTCTTCCTTGCATTCTCCATTGAGGGCGACGCTGAGCATACCGATATGCGCCGCGGCGAAGGAACTTATGATAAGGTTATGAATTCCATTCGCCTTCTCAAATCTCACGGTGTTGCTTTCGGTTACTCAATTTGCTACCATTCTCAGAATGTTGAGCAGGTTTGCAGTAAGGAATATATTGACTTCCTTGTTGAAAACGGCGGTCTTTTCGTTTGGTACTTTACTTATATGCCTGTAGGTAAAGATGCTGTTACAGACCTCATGTGCAACGCTGAGCAGAGAAAGAGAGCATATGAGCTTATAAGAAAAGCACGTACAGAACAGCCCATTTTTGCAATGGATTTCTGGAATGACGGCGAATATGTTCAAGGCTGTATTGCCGGCGGAAGACATTACCTTCACATTAACTCAAACGGTGATGTTGAACCCTGCGCTTTCGTTCATTACTCAAATGTAAACATCAAAGACGTTTCTCTTATTGATGCGCTCCACTCCCCCTTGTTCCTCGAATATTACAAGGGTCAGCCCTGGAACGAAAATCACCTTCGTCCCTGTCCTATTCTTGACAATCCCGATGCCATTGTAGGTGCGGTTGAACGCTCCGGCGCGCACTCCACCGAGATGCTCGCTCCCGAAGACCCCCGCGACCTTGCGGCAAAAACAAGAAAAGTCGCTGAGGAATGGGCAAAGGTTGCCGATGAAATGTGGGCAGATACAGACCTTGAAAAACACAACAATCCCTCGGTTATGTATGCCGTAGAGGATGTTGAGAAAAAAGAAGTCTAATACAACAAAAACTCCTGTTTCGGGCACCTGCTCTATCGCAGGTACCCAAGGTGTTTTTATGAGGTGGATGCGACAGAGTGAATTGTAGTGAAATCATAATTTATGGAGGACACTACAAATGGCAAACTTTATTGAAGAATTTTTCTACGGAAATCTTGATCCACAGGCACGT
>CAZCQI010000079.1:0-8530 GCA_964500795.1 uncultured Eubacteriales bacterium | reverse complement strand
ATATCATAAATAAAAGGGCCTGTCAAGAGAATTTTTGAATTTTTTTGAAAATACAATTTTTGAGTGAATTCCCAAAGTAAATTCCACTGTGGAATTTACTTTGGGAATTCACGAATACAATTTTTGGAATTTTTTGAAAATACAAATTTTAAATTTTGTGCGTTTTTCAGAAAATGAAAAATATTAAACAGCGTTAAAACAGCAGCCGCCATTTAAACGGCAGCTGCAATTTCTTTATTTATGCGATCTCTTAAATCTAAAAGCCACTTTTGTTCGTGAGGATATGTCTGAAATGAGAGGGGAATGTCAAGTCCTTCTTCAATTAGTTTTAAAACATATTCTCTTGTTGTAAGCGTTTCAAGAAGCTTTAAAGCTCTCAAATCCTGCAATGCATCTGCAAAGACCAGATTCCTGAGAGAATTTAATGGTTCGCCGTTTTCACCGGGATAAACAACAAACGCATCGCCCGAAGGGAACGCATTGCCCGCATCCGTAACCTTGAAGGGATCTATGGGGTATTTTGAATACTGTGAATACCAGAAGTTGTGGCCCCACTGCAAAAATCCTTTGGCATCATATTTATAAAGCAAAACGCCTAAAACACGGTTTCTTTGAGAGGGCTGAGAAAACATTCTGTTAGGCAGAAATTTATCTACCTGACCGCAACAGTGATATGTCCAGAAATTTTCCGCCTCGGCTTTGAAAACATCTGCTTCGCCCTCGGCACAAACAGGTGTTTTTATAAGACCCTGACGGTAATATTCAATATCCGAAAGGGCATCAAAGGTGTGAAATCCCGGGAAGAGCCTGTGAATTGTATCAGCGGCTTTTTTGTAATCGTTTATCTGGTTTTGTGAAGGTTCGTCAGAAACGTGAAGCCAACAGCGCTCTTTTATACCTGGTAACTCAACCTCTTTTTTAAAGGCTTCTGCAAATTCTTCTAAAAATTCCGTATATTCCTCGCCTGCGGAATTTGTTTCCCAACCGAAAATGCGTTTTTCTTTGCCGTCTACCGTTGCAACGATTTTCGGAGCGGCTGTTGCACCCCATTGGGTAAACAAATGAGAAATTTCAAAAGCCTCAATTCCGTTATCAAGGCAAAGCTTAATATATTTTCTGAAATTCGTAAAATCAAATGAATAATTCTTTCCGCTTTTTTCAACGCCTACAAGCTGAACGGTCGGGCGTTCACCGCCTACTTCCGTATCAAGGGGCGGAGTGAAAACGGGAGTGAGTATCATATTCATACCGCGGGAGGCTGCATTTTTAATAAACTTTTCAATAATTCGCCAATATTCATCCGAAAAAGCTTCGATTCCGTAATAAGTGCAGATGCAGTCATTATGAAACCAATTCGTATATAAAAGCTCCTGCTTCGGAAGAAGTGCATTTATAATATTCAGTGTGAAAACTTTTTCAATGCTTTCGTTTCCTGCGGTAAGCTCAATTGAAATTTCTTTTTCTCCGTAAATATCAGCTTCGGGAGTGTATTCAAACCAAAGCGCCGACCACTCTCCCTCTTCTGCGGTAATTTCACCGCTTACGGGTTCAAGCAAATCGGGAAATTCTTTTTTTGAAAGGTCATAATGAAAATTATCCGAATTATCATAACCGTTTTTTTCACAAGGCATATTTTTAACGGAATAAATTTTTATATTGCCTTTAAGCTCGGATTCAACAGAAAGCTTTATTACCGTTTCTGCGGTTGTTTCGGGCTTTAACGCCAGCTGAAAAGAAAAATTCTCGTTTTTCAGGCAGGAGAAGGAACCGAATTCCTTAAAATTCGGTTCCGTATCTCTGAAAATTTTATTGAGTGAGGAAAGAAGCTTTGCTTTCATAAAATTATGCGTCCTTTTTGTCTATACCTTTTTTCCTGAGAATTACAAGAGGTATGAGCATGAGCACAGATGCAATACCTGCCGCAAGGAACATTTCGGCACAGGGCTCGTATTTTTCCATACCGTTTTCGAAATAAATACCGGAAGCGGCGGCTTTGCAAACTGCATCACCGATAGCGGGACCTACTATCATGGGAATAAGAACGAAGAAAATCATTCTTATGCCTTGGAAAAGTCCTGCTTTATCCTCGGGGGTGTAGTCGCGAACGGTGGAGTTAAGCATAATTCCCAACAGACCGTAGCCTGCAAAGAGGGGCAGAGCGGCAATAAAGAAACCGCCCAGCGTATCCATAAAGGAAGCAAGAATAAGACCGACTGTGAAAAGAACCGCAGCAATCAAAACAAGATTTTTCTTGCCGACCTTGTCAATAACCTTACCAACACCTATAATCAGGGCACCCACGCCGATAAGCACAAAGGGAGCGGCAATAAGCACGGGGGTGGTTATGTACTGAAGAAGATTTTCAATTTTAAGACCTAAGCCATGGTCAAGATAAATAAGAAGATAGGGGAAGAAAATCTGCACGGCTACGGAATAAATGCAAACTGCAACAAGAGCGATATAAAGCTTGCTGTTTTCTTTAATTACAGAGGGGCGGAAGCCGTAAACAAGGTCTTTCCAATAGTTGGCGTTGGGATTTCTTTCGCCGTTTCTTGAATCCTGAAGGGAGAAAAGACCTATAATTCCGCAAATAATAACGAAACCGCCCAAAATGAAGAAGAAGTTCGAGTATCCGCCGAGAGCATCAATCATACCGCCGAAAAGGACAACAACTACCATTGCCACGATAGGAAGAATTGCAAGAACGCTTTCTGCCGTTGCGCGGTTTTTAACGGTTGTAATATCCGTTACCCAGGCGTTGAAAGCGGAGTCGTTGCTTGTTGAACCCACAAAGGTCATAATGCAGTCCATGGCAATAATGGAAACTGCAGTTGCGGTAACAACCTGAGCTTCATCGGATATACCGAAAAGATTACTTATGTTTTCCTTAGTAAGGAAGCCGAAAGCGGCGGTTATAACGCCCCATACAAGGTAGCCTACGGAAATGAAGATCTTGCGTTTGTTCATTTTATCGGAAAGGTTGCCCATTATAAACGTAGTAACGACAGCGGTTACGGCGCTGAGAGCTACCATAAGGCGTATGGCAGTCATTGAAGAAAGAGTTCCCGTAACTGTACCGCCCTCATAAACCGTATTGTACATAAATGTATTGTAGTACATATTTTCAAGGTTCCACGCCACCTGTCCCACAAAGCCGAAAAGGCACAGGTTAAACCATATGCGACCTGAGAGCTTACTGTCGGAGGGCGTTTTTATTTTATTTTTTCTCATAGAGCACACTCCCTGGATAAATATTATTTAATAGTTTCATTATAATTGCAAACATATCTTGTGTCAAGAAGTTCGGCATTGAATAAATAAACATAAAATACTAATAATTTTTATGTAAAAAAGCACATTTAAATTATTTACAAATCAAACGCCGTATGATATTATAAATGAGAATGTATATCCGTGAAAGGGGGTATTGCAGATGGAACACGCATCGGTTCATTTTGTTGCAGACAAGATGCTTTCAAAAATTCTTAAATATGTGGACAAGGCTCCCGAAGAGAATTTGATTAAAATTCTTAACGTTGCCGAAAAATATTTCAAAATGTTTCCGCAGAAAAATTTTGAGAAAATGAAAGCAGCTGTTAACGATAAGGATAACGTCTATATGCAGCTTGCAAAAAATATTCTTCATGATGTTGACCGCGATCTTGTAAAATCCCTTCTTCTTTCTTTGGGTGTTCACGCAGGTTATTACGGCACTAAGGCTGTCAGAGCAAACCGTGATAAATATAATTGTAATATACCCTTTATTATTCTTTTTGACCCGACAAGTGCCTGTAACCTTAAATGCAAGGGCTGCTGGGCGGCGGAATACGGTCACAGCTTTCAGCTTTCTCTCGATGAAATGAGAAGCATAGTTACTCAGGGTAAGGAAATGGGTACTCATTTCTATATGCTCACAGGCGGCGAGCCTCTTATCAGAAAGGCTGACGTTATTACTCTCGCTTCGGAAAATCCCGAATGTACATTTTTAATATACACAAACGCAACGCTTATTGATAAAAAGCTTTGCGATGATATCAAGCGTTGCGGCAATATAACACTTGCACTTTCCATTGAAGGTGACGAGTGCAGTAACGATGACCGCCGCGGTGAAGGTGCTTACGGAACTACCATATCGGCAATGGAGCTTCTTAAAAAAGAGGGCATACTTTTCGGTATCTCCGTTTGTTACACAAGTAAAAACGTCAATGATGTTACAAGCGAAGAATTCGTTGATAAAATGGTGGGCTTAGGCGTTAAATATGC
The DNA here is from genome assembly GCA_964500795.1 of uncultured Eubacteriales bacterium. GTDB lineage: Bacteria > Bacillota > Clostridia > Oscillospirales > Acutalibacteraceae > DTU089. The sequence continues at coordinate 4,267 of CAZCQI010000079.1, read as the reverse complement.
ATTTTATTTCAACTATATGCCCGTGGGTAAAGATGCGGATAAAGAGCTTATTCCAACACCGAGCCAGAGAAAATATATGTATTTCTGGATGAAAAAGATGCGTAACAGCCATACGGGTAAGCCTCTTTTCGTTATGGATTTTCAGGATGACGGAGAATATGTAGGCGGATGTATCGCAGGCGGAAGAAACTATTTTCATATTAACTCAAAGGGTGATATGGAGCCTTGCGTATTTATTCATTATTCTGATTCGAATATTAAAACAGATACCTTACTCGAAGCTCTTCAAAAACCGCTGTTTATGGCATACAGAAAAGGCCAGCCCTTTAATGATAACCACCTTATGCCTTGCCCCATGCTCGAAAATCCGCAGATTTTAAGAAAAATAATTACGGAAACGGGAGCAAAAAGCACCGATTTTATTTCTCAGGAGACTGTTGAGGAGCTTTGCGCAAAGTGTGACGATTTCTCTAAAGCCTGGGCACCAATGGCTGAGGAAATCTGGAATTCCACCACTCACCCGAAAACACATACTCAGTATTACAGAGACCATAAATAAAATAATAACGAACGTCGACAACCGTTAACGACCGTTGACGACCGTCATTTTTGGTCAGTGATATAGAAATAGAAATAGATATTGATATTGTTATTGAAACATGTATAGATACAGAACCGGGTACGATAGAGGAACGCAGCCGGATAAGGATCCTGTTTCTGTGGAAGAGAAATTTTTCCTTTTTTCGGCAAAAAGCCTGCCTTTTGAAAATATTAAAAACATAAAACTACCTTGAGTCCTTTTTGTGGAGTCAAGGTAGTTTTTTCTGCTATTCCTTTTCTATTCATCCTGTTTTTCGATGCTTTTGAAAAACTCGTTATATCTTTCTGCCCATTTGGCTATATCCTTGCGGTTATATTTGGTGGGGAAGGAGGCTTCTATAACGGTGAGCCGTCCCAGCCATTTTGCGAAGGCTGAAAATTTCTCTTTTAAAATGGTATTTTCACGGACGAGCTTTATTTTTTCTTTAATAAACGATACGCCTTGGGAACCGAAAAGTGTATCAGTTGCATTTGTCATAATTTTAGACAGCTCTTCGGTTGTTACGATTTCCGCTTTCAATAAATCGTCGATTTCTTTTGCGGTCATATAGGGCAGAATGTTTTTTAGAAGAGCTATTCTGCAAGCATTGAAACCGATTTCTTTAAAAAAGCTTTTTTCGTATTCCCACAGTGTTTCGGCGGTGAAAAGCTTGTTTTCATCTGCATTTACCGCATCAGCCAGCATAACGCCTGCTTTTATGCAATAGTCGATGCCTGAGCCTTTTATTGAGTATGTCATAAAAGCGCTGTCGCCCAGAGCCGCGTATCCGTCGGCAACGAGGACTGCAAGAGGTTGGCAAACGGAAATTTTGTCGTATACACCGCCGTAAAGAAAGGCTTTTCCCATATGGGGGTTCTCTTCGCCCAGCTCCTTCAGCTTTTTAAGAACCTGTTCGTTATCCAACGGCGGAAATGAAACTATGAGAACATCCACTGTATCGGGGTATGTCACAAGCCACGAAAAGCCCGAGGTACCGTCCTCTCTGAGGTATATGTTGTAGTCGGTTTCCGGTTGAGGCTTTGTAAGATCTCTTTCGAAATATGCGCGGTAGGTGTGTATAACGTCAAATTTTTGCTTCTCACGGCGGATACTCATAAAATCGGGAAGAGCTTCCCGTAAAGGCGAATCGACACCGCAGGCATCAACTATCAGATCCGCGTAATAATCACCTTGGGAGGTCTTTATTCCTGCAACTCTGCTTCCGAGAATTATAGGGGAAATCACTATACAATTATATATAAAGGTTACGCCACTCTTTTCTGCCTGCTCCGTCAGATATTCAGCAAGGTCTCGGCGGTCAACAATAAGCGAGTCATAGTCGGGTTCGGGGAGTGTCAGGGGAGCGGTATCTTTTCCCAAGGGTATAAATGTGAGTCTGTTTCTCCCTACGGGGAAGGTATCGGGTACGGGAAGCCCCGCATTTTCTAATACATCCTTTGAAAAAACGTCGGTTTGGGGTAGTCCAAAGCTGCCGCTTTCTTCTTTTTCAAAAACAGTTACGTTATGACCGCTTTCACCCAGCTTTATTGCCGCAATAAGTCCGCCCGTTCCTGCTCCCGCTATAATTATATTTGCCAAAATAACACCTCCTGTTTTATTTTACATTTTTATATTATATTATAAACCGAATATATCACAATAAGCCTGTGTTTACAATATTTTTTAGGCTCCTTTTACGGTTTGATTTGATTTTTTGAGATTTCAATTTGTAACCTAAAAAACGTTAAAACGAAAGATTTTTGTTAACTTTTCGCTTTATTTTATAAAACTTATGTCATTTTATAGTGCAAATTGCACATTGAAAAACAGAGTGGTTTATGTTATAATGCCCGAGGTTGTTACAAAAGGTTACAAACTTGTAATAATTGGTTACGGTTTTGAAATACTTATTACTGATAAATATTTTATGAAAGGCGTTAAATATTCTATGACCGGAAGCAGAATCAGAAGCGTTTCAGCGATAATGCTCGTCCTTATGCTTACGATAACCTCAGCGTTCGGCGTGAACGCAGCTGCGAAAAGCCCCGAATACTCAGCCTCAAACTCTTACAAGAGCAGCATTTACTACAAAAATCTCACAGCAGTTGAGCTTACCGGCGATCAGGTTACCGATATTGTTAATATCGCAAAATCTCAGGTAGGTTATCACGAGGGAAGCCTCTCGGGCAACTCGGGCGGAAGCAGTAACTACACCGAATACGGCAGATGGTACGGCAGTCAGGGTGCATGGTGCAACAAATTTGTTTCATGGTGCGCGTCTGTTGCGGGTATACCTTCTTCCGTTTTCCCCACTCTCACGAGCTCGTCATCGGGCTACTCCATTCTTCGCTCAGCAGGTGCCGAGTGTTTCTCATACTCTTCAAGTAAAGAGCTTCAGCCCGGAGATATTATTTTCGTTAACAGTCGCGGCGGTTACAGCGGAATAAATCACGTAGGCCTTGTTGTCTCGGCGGATGATACAACTATCTATACCGTTGAAGGCAATATGTCCGATGCCGTTAAGAGCATAACTTATTCAAGAAGCTCCGGTTATTCCTCATATTATCATGCAAGAATAACCTGTGTTGCAAGACCCAACTATGAAAATAATTCTCAGGATGCCGATGTCAGTGAAGCTTCAAATATCCTGAGCTATGGAAATACACTTTACTCTCTTTTTGACAGCTCCGTTTGCTACAGTGAAGCAAAAGCCGTTTGCGAAGCTATGGGCGGAAGGCTTGCAGAAATAGAAAATGATGAAGAACTCTCGGAGATAGCAAAGATTGCCGCTGAGGGCGACCTTGGCAGATACTATATAGGCTATGATTACAATAACGAGGATGCAGATTATTCCGTTATCAATTCCGACGGCACCGTAAACGAGACCTATGCTAATAAAAGCCGTACAGGTTTCATTTGTGAAATAAATATTGACGATATCAAAGCATCAAATGCCGCTTCCTTTAACGGCAGTAAATATGAAATTTACGATATTTCAATGACTTATGAGCAGGCGAAAGCATTTGCCGAGGCTAAGGGCGGTTCATTAGCAGTTATTGACAGTGAAAACACCGCTATGATGCTTTCTCTTCTTCTCAAAGATTCCGAAAGCTACTATACAGGTACATTCGGCAGCGAAGATGAACTCAAAAATGTTTTTGACAGTTTTACCGAAGAAACCGTTTTTGGAGATAATAATATTGCAGTTCTCCTTAATGACGGCAGTCGCCGGCTTTCCGTCAGCGAAGGCTACGGTAAGGAGAGTAAGGCAGGCTTTGTTGTTGAATACGGCGAATCCGAAAAATGCACTGTCATTTACGATGCCAACGGCGGTGAAAATGCTCCCATTGAAAAAATTGCCGAAAAAGGTGAAAACGTTTCGGTAACTGATGTTGAGCCCGTTAAGGATAAAAAGGATTTCATCGGTTGGGCATACAGCGATGATGCAAAAACCGTTGATGTAAGCTCAGGCGAAGAAATCATACTTAAAGAAAATATTACCCTATATGCAGTTTGGGGATAAAAAAACGACTCGCTTCGGTGGGTCGTTTTTTAGTGAGGAGTGATGGGTCTGCGACGCGATTATAATTGAGAATTGAGAATGGAGAATGGAGAATTATCGGAACTGCGTTGGCAATTTTATAGCTTCGCAAAACTAAAACAGAATATCATTGTAGTATCGGGTCT
>CAZCQI010000078.1:0-8638 GCA_964500795.1 uncultured Eubacteriales bacterium | reverse complement strand
TGGGGCTTTCTGACCAAGAGATTAAAGAAAGAGTTTTAAAATCCATTTCTTATGTCGGTCTTTCCGAAGACTATCTTGAAAAATCGCCCTTTGACCTTTCGGGCGGTGAAAAGCGCAGAGTTGCTATTGCAGGTGTTATTGCAATGGAACCCAAGGTTCTTATACTTGATGAGCCTACCGCAGGGCTTGATCCTATAGGAAAAAACGGTTTGTTAAGGCTTATCAAGGAATATAATTCTGCCACAGGAAGTACGGTGATTTTCGTTTCGCACAATATGGACGATGTTGCCGTGGTTGCAGACAGAGTAGTTGTTATGAATAAAGGTGAGGTTGCGACTTGCGGTACTGTCAGCGAGGTTTATTCAAAAGGTGAATTGTTAGCCTCTCTCGGTCTCGATGTGCCCGAAATCACTTCTGTTTTTATTAAACTTAAGGAATCCGGCTTTGATTTAGGCAAAACAGAATATACCGTTGAAGGTGCTAAAACTGCAATCCTCAAATATTTAAAGAGGAGGGAGCAGATATGATTAAAGATATTACTATCGGTCAGTATTTTCCCGGTAAATCTCCCGTTCACAAGCTTGACGCCCGCGTGAAAATAGTTCTCACGTTCCTCTTTATTATTTTTATATTTATTTGCAAAAACTTCTGGTCATTGGGATTGCTGTGTCTGTTTGCGGCAGTAGTGTTTTTGCTTACAAGGCTATCACCTAAGCTTATTTTTAAGAGCTTTAAACCGCTTGTTCCGATTATTCTGCTCACGACCTTACTTCAGCTTTATTATATAAATACGGGAAATGTTATTTTTGAATGGAAGTTTATCAGTATCACCGATACGGGTATTTACACCGCGATTTTTATTGCGGCAAGAATTTTTACTCTTCTTTTAATGAGCTCTCTGCTCACATATACCACTTCGCCTACTGATTTAACAGACGGTATCGAAAAACTTCTTTCACCGTTAAAGATATTTAAGGTTGATGTTCATACTTTTGCTATGATGATGACTATTGCTCTGCGCTTCATTCCAACCCTTATTGACGAGATTGACAGAATTATGTCTGCTCAAAAAGCACGAGGAGCTGATTTCGAAACGGGTGGAATTGTAAAAAGGGTAAAAGCTTTGTTCCCGATTTTCATACCGTTATTTATATCTGCATTTAAAAGAGCTATTGAGCTTGCAGATGCCATGTCATGCCGTTGTTACACAGGCGGTTCAAGCCGAACAAGGCTCAGGCAAATGAAAATTTCATACCGTGATTTTATTGCCGTGGGAGTTACACTTGCCGTATGCGGTGGTATGTTGGCACTTAATATTTGTTTCAAGCATTTAATTTGATTTATGAGAAATTTACTGTTTAAAATTGCCTTTGACGGCTCATCTTTTCACGGTTGGCAACAACAGGAGAACGCCCGAAGTGTTCAAGGCGAATTAAAAACTGCATGGAAAAGGCTTACGGGTGAAGCTCCTAATATAATCGGTTGTTCAAGAACCGATGCGGGTGTTCACGCAAATGAATTTTATTTTAATACCCGTACCGAATCCGCAATTCCTACCGATAGTTTTCCCATAGCACTTGCTTCTGCCAAGCTACCCGGAGAAATATCCGTTTATTCATGTGAGGAAGTCCCTATGGACTTCAATGCAAGGTTTGATTGTGTACGCAAAGAATATGAGTACATTATAGAAAATACCGATATTCCGTCACCGTTTTTATATAAAAGAGCACTGAATTATAAGTATTCGCTTGATGAGAAAATTTTGGATGATGCGGCTCAGAACTTTGTCGGGACATACGATTTTTCTGCATTTTGTGCTTCCGGGGCTCAGGTTAAATCCAAAGTGCGAACTGTTTACGAAGCACATGTTTTGCGTGACGGTGATTTGATAAAGTTCAGAGTGTGCGGAAACGGTTTTCTTTATAATATGGTCAGGATTATGGCGGGAACGCTTATTTATGTTGCAAACGGTAAGATAAATGCGCAGGATATTCCCGCAATTATTGAAAGTAAAGACAGAACCAAGGCGGGCATTACCGCTCCTCCGGATGGTCTGTATCTTAATAAAGTTTTTTATGATGGGGGTGGACAGCTTGAAGGTGAAGCTTAAGGAGCTTAACAGCGGCTACGAAGGCTACAGCAAGGTTTCGCGATTTTCCGCTAAAGCAAAAAGCAAAATGATAATAGCCGGTGTTCTTGCGACGGTTTTCATATTTGTATATATTCTTTCTTACGTAGGACTTGTTCCCTTTGATGCTTTGAGTGCGCGCCTGTCATCCTTCGTTTTCAATGACAGCGATAACTTCCCCATTGATATAAACTCAGAGTCCACTGTTAACGTTAAAATAATAGGTGACAGTGTTCTCATTCTTTCTACAAATAACTTTTCGGTTTATTCCTCTAAAGGAAAGCTTATTTATTCCGAACCGCACAGTTACTCTTCTCCTGCTGTTTCCGTTAACGGAAATAAAGCGGTTGTGTTTGACCGCGGAGATACGGGCTTTATGCTTATAACCGAGAAAAAATCGGTTTATTCAGGCGAAGCATCTAACAGCATTATTTGCGCTGAATACGGCGATTCCGGAAACTACGCTTTAGGTACGCGTTCCGATTCGGCTACAAGCGCTCTTACTGTTTATACCGCTGCTCATAAGGTTAAATTTCAATGGAATTGTGCATATGAGCACATCGTATCTATCGCACTTTCTTCAAACGGTAAGTATGCAGGTGCAGCGGTTCTCAGCGTTGAAAACGGAGAGATTTACACTTGTGTAAAATATTTTGGCTTTAATTATTCCGAAGCGATAAATTCACAGGTAATTAACGGTGCAACTGCATTTGATCTCGAATTCACTGCAGTGAATACCTTGACACTGTTTTCCGATATCGGTGTTTACACAATAGCTAAAAAAAGTGAGGCACCTGTTTCTGTTTGTGAATATTACACTGCTGAATTTAATTCATTTGATGTTGCAGATAACGGTAAATTTGTTGTTTCTATTGCAAGATATGGTAGTGCAAATGATTTTTTTATAACGGTATTTACAGGCTCCGGTAAAGAAAAAGTACAGATAACAGCCGATTTTGAAGTGAAAAGTGTAACAATGAGTGACAAATATGTTTTTGCTCTTGCCGAAAACGCGTTGATGGTTTATAATTTAAACGGAAGCTTGGTAAGTGAAATTACTCTCAACGGCGAAGCATACAATGTTTTTTCCACCGATAGTTATGCATATATTTTATCGTTGGATAAAATTACCCGTCTCTATTCATACGGTAATCAAACCGTTGATATAACATTTTGATCGGAGGTAATTAATGAATTACATAGTTGATGTCATTCTCATTGTATTGATTTGTGCCATAATAGGGGCATCCGCCAAAAAAGGCTTCGTTTCAACCCTTATTGAGACCTTATCAATAGTTGTTTCGACTATAGCCGCGTCAAAGCTTTCGGCAACTGTTTCGGGTTGGTTATATGAAGCTGTTATTCGTGATTCTGTCGAAAAGCAGTTTAACAACGCTCTTTCGGAAGCTGCGGCAGGCTTAAGTATGCAGGCTAAGGCAGAAGAATTGATGGTAAGTATACCGGAGGGTATGTTTAAGCTGGCTGAGTTAACGGGTTTTGATATTACTTCGCTTACTTCTTCGGTTTCTTCTCAGGCTGCAACAAACGATCAGCTTATTCAGAATCTTATAGACAATGTTGTTTATAACATTGTAATTGCCGTTACTCAGGCACTTGTTTTTGTAATTCTTTTTATAATTTTGGCAATCTTACTCAGCTTTGTTTCAAAATTATTTAAGAAGGTTAATAAAATACCGCTTATCGGTAAGGTTAATTCAGTTCTGGGCGGTGTTCTTGGTGCAGTTAAGGCGATAGTTGTTCTGTTTGTTGTTTGCACCGTTTTAAGCTTTGTTGTCGGTTTAATGGATGATAATGCTTTTATTGAAGCAGTGGTAAATTCAAAGATTTACAGCACTGTATTCGAATTTAATCCTGTTATTAATCTACTAAGATAATTGAAAGGTGTGTTGAATATGAAAGATTTATTTAAAGGTTGTTGGACTGTACCGAATCTGTTGAGCTTGATAAGAATTTTGCTTATTCCCGTTTTTGCTGTTTTATATTGGAACGGTCATTACGGTTGGGCAATTATCACCCTTGTGATTTCAGGCCTTTCCGACTTCTTCGACGGCAAGATTGCCCGCAAATTCAATCAGATAAGCGCATTGGGTAAAGTTCTTGATCCTGTTGCCGATAAGCTTACTCAAATAACTCTTGCACTGCTTCTGTTCTTTTCTTTCCGCAACGCAACAGATGAAATGTTAAATGCCTTTAGTTGGGTGTTCCTGGTATTTATTGCAAAAGAGTTTGTAATGGTTTTAGTAGGTGCACTTATGCTCGCTATAGGTATTCGTCCCAGTGCTGCGGAAATTTACGGCAAGGTTGCAACCTTTGCTTTCTATGCCGTTATGATTTTTGTTATTGCTTTCGGTCCTGAAGTAGGTGTTTTCAGAACTGTTTTCACAATCCCTAACACTCTTATGATGATACTTGTGATAATTTCGGCAATACTTACTCTTGTAGCTTTTGTAAGCTATGTGCCCGAAACATTACGTCAGTTTAAAGAGCGTTTTTCAAAAAAATAAATTTCCCGGGAGAACTAAATTCACATGAACAACAAAATGGTATGTTGCAGATGCAAAAAACGCCCTGCTGTTATATTTGTTTCCCGTATTGACGGTGAAAAAACAACACAGGAAGGCTTTTGTATTAAATGTGCAACTGATCTTAATATCGGTCCCATCAAGCAAATGATGCAGAATATGGGAATCACTGAGGATGATATCGATGCTGTAAGCGAACAGTTCGGTGATATGATGAATAATATGGACACAGAAGATTTTCAGCTTGGCGGAGCAGGAACTATGCCCTTTATTCAAAATCTTTTTAACGGTGGTGCTTCAGGCATAGCCGCAGGTGAAACCAAGCCTGCCGACGGTGTTGAAAAGAATGAAGTGTCCGAAGAACTTGATGAAACCGATAAGAAGGAAAAATCTAAAAAGAAAAAACATAAAACAAAAAGAAAATTTCTTAATTCATATTGTACCGATCTTACTGCCAAGGCAAGGGACGGTAAAATAGACAGAATTATCGGAAGAGAAACCGAGATTTACAGAGTTACACAAATACTTTGCAGAAGAACCAAAAACAATCCCTGCCTTATAGGTGAGCCCGGTGTCGGCAAGACGGCAATTGCAGAGGGTCTTGCTCTTAAAATTGCGGCAGGTGAGGTTCCTGCAAGAATTGCCGATAAAGAAATACATCTTCTTGATCTTACTTCTCTGGTTGCAGGCACTCAGTTCCGCGGTCAGTTTGAGAGCCGTATTAAGGGTCTTGTAGACGAAGTCAAGGAAGAGGGGAATATTATCCTCTTTATAGATGAGGTTCATAACCTTGTGGGTACAGGTGATGCAGAAGGTTCAATGAATGCCGCCAATATTTTGAAGCCTGCTCTTTCACGAGGTCAGATTCAGGTTATCGGTGCAACAACCTTTAACGAATACCGAAAGCATATTGAAAAGGATGCCGCTCTTGAAAGACGTTTTCAACCCGTTAAGGTTGAGGAGCCGTCTGTTGCGGATTGCTATAAAATGCTTGTAGGTATCAAAGAATATTACGAAGATTTCCATAAAGTTAAAATAGCAGATAACCTTGTTTACAGGGCGGTTCAGCTTTCAGAACGTTATATCAACGACCGTTTTCTTCCTGATAAGGCTATTGACCTTCTTGACGAAGCCTGCACATGTGCTAATCTCCGCAATGTTGCAATAAGTGATTATCAAAAGCTCGTAAAAAAAATAGAGGATATTTCTGAACGTCAGGAGGAATTGCTTGATATCACTTCTGATGAGGGTCCCGATTACGAGGCAATTTCTAATCTTAAGGCAGAAAAAATCGCTCTCGAAAAAGAAACGGCACAGCTTAAAATCAAAGCTGATGACAACGATGTTACCGAAGAGGATATTGCAAAAGTAATAAATCTTTGGACAGGTATACCCACTTCAAAGATTATTGAAAACGACATGCGCAAGCTTTCAGGGCTTGAAGATAAGCTCAAGGAAAGAATTATAGGTCAGGATGAAGCTATTGAGGTTCTTTCTGCCGCTATCCGCAGAAGTCGCGTTCAGATTTCTGCCGTAAGAAAGCCTGCGTCATTTATATTTGTAGGACCTACGGGTGTAGGTAAAACCGAGCTTGTTAAACAGCTTGCAAACGAGCTTTTTGAAACTCCCGAAACTCTTATAAGACTTGATATGTCCGAGTTTATGGAGAAACACAGCGTTTCAAGGCTTATTGGTTCGCCTCCCGGCTATGTCGGTTATGATGAAGCGGGTCAGCTTACCGAAAAGGTAAGAAGAAAACCTTATTCCGTTGTTCTTTTTGATGAAATTGAAAAAGCTCATCCTGATGTTCTTAATATACTTCTTCAAATTCTTGATGAAGGCAAAACAAATGATGCTCAGGGCAGAACGGTAAGCTTTGAAAATACCGTTATCATTATGACATCTAATGCGGGAAGTCAAATTTCCGAGAATGCTTTAGGCTTTAACCGTGATAAGAATGAAGCATCAAAAGATAAGGTGATGAAAGCTCTTAAGGAGTTTTTGCGCCCCGAGTTTTTAGGCAGAGTTGATGAAATCGTAGTTTTCAACACTCTCGGCAAAGAAGAGCTTGTTAAAATCGCCGCAGTTCTTTTGAATGAGCTTAAAGCACCCCTTAAAGACAAGGGCATAGACCTTGTTGTTGAGGATGGTGTTTGCGAGGTAATAGCAGAAAAATCCGAGGACGGCGGCAGAGGTGCCCGCGACATCAGAAGAACCATAAGAAAAACCGTAGAGGATGCCGTTGCCAATATCCTTATTGATAATGCAGGTGTTCTTGTGAATGAAATTACTGTTTCAGCTGTTGAAGGTGAAATTAAAGTGAATTTCAAATAATTTAAAATAACCGGCAGAGCAAGCCTTGTTCTGTCGGTTTTGAAATATCGGTGAAAGAATGAATAAATCAGTTGTAGGAGTACTTGCCCATGTTGATGCAGGCAAAACGACACTTGCTGAAAGCCTGCTTTTTAAATCGGGTAAAATAAGAAAAATCGGTCGTGTTGACAACGGTGACACGGCTTTAGATACCCATGCTCTTGAACGGGAGAGGGGCATAACGATTTTTGCGGGTCAGTCTGTGTTTAATGCAGGTGATAAGGAAATTTATCTTCTTGATACACCGGGGCATGTTGATTTCTCTGCTGAAACCGAGCGTATGCTTAAAATACTTGACTATGCAATTCTTGTTATAAGCGGTATCGACGGCGTTCAGGCTCACACCCGCACTTTACGGCGTCTTCTTAGTGCATACAATGTTCCTACGTTGATTTTTGTTACAAAGATGGATTTTTCCCGTTTGACACAGAATGAAATTATGGCAGATTTGTCAGGACTTTTCGGTGACAGATGCGTTAATTTTTCATCGGATAAAAGCAGTTTGTTTGAAAGCATTGCAATGTGCGATGAGGATGTTTTGGAGAGATATCTTCAAACTGCTTCGGTAACAAAGGATGATATTGCTGAACTTATTTTTCAAAGAAAATGTATTCCTTGCTTTTTTGGCTCAGGTCTAAAGGGCGACGGTGTAGATGATTTCCTCAATGCTTTGGGAGAATACATACTTCCTAAAAAATACGGCAGTGAATTCGGTGCAAAGGTTTTTAAAATAACTCATGATAACAGGGGAGAGCGTGTCACACATCTGAAGATTACCGGTGGTACGTTGAAAGTCAAAGATACGGTTTTATTTGACGGGAAAAACGAGAAAATCAATAATATAAGAATTTACTCAGGCGAGAAGTTTACTTCGGTTGAGGAGGCTGTAGCGGGCAGTATTTGCGCCGTTACGGGTCTGATCGCGCCTAATTGCGGTGACGGCTTGGGGTTTGAAAAGAGCTTTGCTTCAAGCTACCTTGAGCCTGTAATGAATTACAGGATAGTTTTGCCGTCTGATTGTGATGCCAAAGCTTTTTTACCTAAACTTAAAGAGTTGGAGGAGGAAGACCCTCAGCTTCATATATCCTGGAACACATTTTTGCAGGAAATACACGTCTCTCTTATGGGTGATATCCAAACGGAAATACTCAAAGCCATTATTTCCGAAAGATTCAATGTTGATGTTAAAATAGACAACGGAAAGGTACTTTATAAGGAAACCATCGAGGATACAGTTGAAGGTGTAGGTCATTACGAGCCTTTGCGCCATTATGCTGAGGTTCATTTGATAATGGAGCCTCTTCCGCGGGGCAGTGGAATTGTTTTGTGTTCAAAGTGCAGTGAAGATGCCTTAAGCAGAAATTGGCAGAATCTTATTATGCTTCATTTAGCCGAGAAAGAGCATCCGGGCGTACTTACCGGCTCACCTATAACTGATATTAAAATTACTCTTGCCGCAGGAAGAGCGCATATTAAGCACACTGAGGGCGGTGATTTCAGGCAGTCTACCTACCGCGCCGTTCGTCAGGGACTTATGCAGGCAAAATCTGTTCTTTTAGAGCCTTATTACAGTTTTCGTCTTGAAGTTCCCGCG
>CAZCQI010000077.1:0-8692 GCA_964500795.1 uncultured Eubacteriales bacterium | reverse complement strand
GGCGTTCAAAATGATAAGAAGTATGACAGGCTTCGGCAGGGCTCAGATTTCTGTTGAAGGATATAATATTACCGCGGAGATAAGAAGTGTAAATCACCGCTATTTTGAATTTTCTGCCAAGATGCCCCGTGCTTTTTCTTTTCTTGAAGAAAAGGTGAAAGCTCTCCTTTCAACGGAGATTTCACGCGGTAAGGTTGAATGTGCGTTGCAGATTGAGACAACGGCAGATGAAAGCGTTGTTGTAAGCATAAACGAACCTCTCGCAAAAGGCTACGCAAAAGCAGTAAATGACCTTGCAGAGATGTTTGGCGTTGAGAATGATTTAACACCTCTTTCTCTTGCACGTTTTTCGGATGTTCTTTCGATTTCCAAAGCACCCGTTGATGAAGAAGAGCTTTGGAATAAGGTTAAAGAAGCAGTTAGTCAGGCTCTTGCGCAGTTCATTTCAATGCGCGAGACAGAGGGCGAAAAGCTTAAAAACGATGTTCTTTCAAGAGCTGATACCATTATTTCCAATGTCGCGTATATTGAGGAGCGTTCTCCCGAAACCGTGAAGCTCTATACCGAAAAGCTTCTCGAGAGAATGAAAAATGTTCTCGGTGATACTCAGGTTGACGAGGCAAGGCTTCTCACTGAAGCGGCTGTCTTTGCGGACAAGGTTGCCGTAGCAGAGGAGACGGTAAGGCTCAGAAGTCACATTGACCAGCTTCGCACAATGCTTTCTTCTGACGAAGCAATAGGCAGAAAGCTCGATTTCCTTGTTCAGGAAATTAACCGTGAAGCAAATACCATCGGTTCGAAGGCTCAGGATGTTGATATTGCAAGAAAGGTTATCGATATCAAAGCCGAGGTTGAAAAGATCAGAGAGCAGATTCAGAATATTGAATAAGGTGAAAGTATGCAGCTTGTAAATATCGGCTTCGGCAACCTTATCAATGCCGATAGAGTTATTGCCGTAATCAGCCCCGATTCCGCCCCTGCAAAGCGTATGATTCAGGAGTGTAAGGAGCGTGCACAGCTTATAGATGCCACCCACGGCAGAAAAACAAAGGGCGTTATTATTACCGACAGTGACAATGTTGTTTTGTCATTTTTATCAGCGGAGCAGCTTCTCAACCGTTTTAACGATCAAAAAGGAGGGCGCGAATATGGATTTGAAGAATAAAGGCATACTTGTTGTTGTTTCCGCTCCTGCCGGGTGCGGCAAAGACACGGTGCTTGAAAATCTTAAATCAAGAAATTTGCCCCTTAATAAAACGGTATCCGTTACAACTCGTCCTATGAGAGTTGGCGAAAAAGACGGCGTTGATTATTATTTTACCGATAAAGAAAGTTTTCAGGAAAGAATAAAAAACGGAGAATTTCTTGAATATACCGAATATAACGGGAATTTTTACGGTACTCTTAAATCAGAAATAGAAAGATGTGTCGGAAACGGCGGCTACACCGTTTTGAAAATTGAAGTTGAAGGCGGAGAAAATGTCCGCCGTATTTTACCCGAAGCAGTTTCTGTTTTTATTGTTCCACCTTCAATGGAGGAGCTTGAAAAACGCTTGAGAGGCAGGGGTACTGAAACCGAAGAAAATCTCAGAATACGTTTGGAAACGGCAAAAACGGAAATTGAAAAAGCCGAGGGGTATGATTACATAGTAATAAATGATACGGTAGATGCTTGCGCTGACCGTATTTGTACAATATTAAAGTCCGAATTAATGCGGTATTGCCGTATGAAGGATGTTGTAAAAAATCTATTGAATTAAACTCGCTAATCGAAAGGAAGTAATATTATGCTTAATCAGGATCTCAGTAAAGTACTTGCAGGTCACACCAGCCGTTATTCATTGGTAACAGCAACTGCAAAGCGAGCCCGTGCAATTTCTGATAAGAATCTTGAGGAAAAAATTGTTACTACGGAAAAACCCGTAAGCGCGGCTCTTAATCAGCTTCTCAACGAAGAATATAAAATCGTTGAGCCCGATGAAATTGCAAATATCTGATTATGGGAATCGGTGCTTTAATTGCCGAAGTTGCCGTTGAAGGTATTGCTTATCATTTTGATGCTCCGTACTCCTATAAAATTCCGTGGGAATTGGAAGAAAAGGCGCTCCCCGGATGCAGGGTTATGGTGCCGTTCGGTAACGGTAATAAAAAGAAACAAGGACTTATACTGTCCGTGAGGCCGTTTCTTGAAGTCGAGAATTCGGTGAAGCTTAAGTCTGTGAGCGCAGTGCTTGATAAGGAGCCACTGTTCAGTTCGGAGATGCTTTCACTTGTTCTTTGGCTTAAGGAAAACACTTTTTGCACTCTTTTTGAGGCGGCAAAAGCGATGCTTCCTGCCGGTATAGGTCTCAGTTATATTGTTTCTTATATGGCAAACTCTGTCACCGATGAAGAAATTTGTAAACTAAAAGAAGATGAACTCAGAATTTACAACTACCTTAAAGACAGTTGTAAATTCATAAAAAGAGAAAAACTTTTAAATGATTTGGGTATAGACGGTGAAAGTAAACTTCCCGAAAAGCTTGTAAAGCAAGGCATTCTTTTGACAAATGTTGACGCAAAGCGTAAAACAGGTGATTTAACCGTTAAGAATGTGCGCCTTGCCGTAGGTGAAAACGATGCACTTTCACTGCTTCCCGGTCTTACGGCAAAGCAAAAAAGCGTTGTTAAGCTCCTTGTTGATATAGGCGGAGCCTCCGTAAAAGAGGTTTGCTATTTTACAGGTGTTACTCCTGCTGTTATAAATACTCTTGAAAAAAAGGGGATAGCAGAGCTTTTTGACAGCGAAATTTATCGTAAGCCACGATACGAAAGGTCAAAAGAAAAAGCCGAATCACCGACCTTGACCGATGAACAAAATGCGGCTTTTTCAGAACTTCTGCAAAAATACAAATGTCCCGAGGGCGCGGCGGCACTTCTTTTCGGCGTTACGGGTTCAGGTAAAACGCAGGTTTTCCTGAAGCTTATTGAAGAGGTCGTTAAAGACGGTAAGGGCGTTATCGTAATGGTTCCCGAAATTGCCCTTACACCTCAAACTCTCGGCATATTTTATTCCCATTTCGGTGACAGTGTTGCGGTGTTTCACAGTGCTCTTTCCGCAGGCGAGCGTATCGACGAGTGGAAAAGGGTGAAAAACGGCGATGCCAAGATTGCTATAGGTACCCGTTCAGCAGTGTTTGCACCATTTGATGATTTAGGTCTTATAGTTATGGATGAGGAGCAGGAGCATACCTACAAATCCGAAA
Source organism: uncultured Eubacteriales bacterium (assembly GCA_964500795.1). Classification (GTDB taxonomy): domain Bacteria; phylum Bacillota; class Clostridia; order Oscillospirales; family Acutalibacteraceae; genus DTU089. The sequence continues at coordinate 5,447 of CAZCQI010000077.1, read as the reverse complement.
TGTCACCGAGATATCACGCACGTGACGTTGCCCGATTCAGGTGCGCCCATAATAACGCACTTCTTGTGCTTTCCTCGGCAACACCATCGCTTGAAACTTATAAAAACGCCCTTGAAGGCAAATATTCATATATAAAACTCTCAAAGCGTTACGGTAAGGCTCAGTTGCCCCGGGTTGTTACTATCGATATATCAGACACAAAAGGTGCAATAAGTAATGAACTTTATTCAGCAGTTGAGCAGTGCCTGGAGGATAAAAAACAGGCGATTCTTCTTATGAACCGCCGAGGATTTAATACTTTTGCTTCCTGCAGTTCCTGTAAAACGGTTCTTACTTGCCCTAATTGCAGTGTATCCCTTACTTATCACAGTGCAAACAACCGACTTATGTGTCATTATTGCGGATATTCCGTACCGTCTACGGATATTTGCCCGGAGTGTGGCGAAAAAGCCGTCAGATATTCGGGCTTCGGCACTCAGCGCATTGAGGATGAGCTGGCGAATATCTTTCCAAGCGCGAAAATTCTTCGTATGGATGCAGATACAACCATGGCAAGGTATTCTTATCAGGATAAGCTCAGTGCTTTTGCTAAGGGTGAGTATGATATACTTCTCGGTACTCAAATGGTTGCAAAAGGACTTGATTTTCCCAGAGTAACCCTTGTAGGGATAATCTCTATTGATCATCAGCTTTATAACGGTGATTTCAGAAGCAGTGAAAAGGCTTTTGATTTGCTTACTCAGGTTATAGGAAGGTCGGGCAGAGGGGATTTCAAGGGTACTGCATATATACAGACAACTCTCCCTGATAACGATATTATTGAGCTTTCCGCTGAGCAGGATTATGAATCCTTTTATAAGACGGAATCTGTTATCAGAAGAAGCCTTGTTTATCCGCCGTATTGTGATATCTGCACATTTACATTTACAAGTGAACAGTATCACGCGGCTTTTTCAGGCGCAAAGCTTTTTTCGGAAATGATAAAGCAAGCGGTAACAGGGGATTACAGTGATGTTAAAATCAATCTGTTGGGTCCCATACAGCCTGCTATAGCAAAAATCAGTAATAAATACAGATATCAGATAACATTAAAATGTAAAAATAACAGGCGTTTGCGTTCAATGGTTAGTGAGCTTCTTAAAGCATATATGAAGAATACAAAATCAGGTGCGGCAAACGTAACTGTTGATATAAACCCACTTTCGTAGAAAGAAGAGACATAATGGCTATCAGAAATATAAGGGTTGATGATGACCCTATTCTCAGGAAAAAATCACGTCAGGTAACAGAATTCAACGAAAGACTTTTCGATTTACTTGACGATATGAAGGAAACTATGTATAACTCCGGCGGCGTAGGTCTTGCAGGTCCTCAGGTGGGCGTATTAAAGCGCGTGGTTGTTATGGATGTAAGCGAGGACAGAAGCGATTTTATTGAGCTTATTAACCCCGAAATTACTTTTGAAGACGGCTCTCAGACAGGTGCGGAAGGGTGCCTTTCAATACCGGGTTTTTCGGGTGTTGTTACCCGTCCCAATACCGTTAAAGTTAAAGCGCAAAACCGCGAGGGTAAGTGGTGCCTTTATAAAGGTGAGGCACTTAAAGCCCGTTGCTTCTGCCACGAGATAGACCATCTTGACGGTATCCTTTATAAGGATAAGCTTGACGAAGGCGAAATGCTTTACAGAAACGAGGAATAATTTATTTTATGAAAATTCTCTATATGGGTACACCGGATTTTGCCGTTGAACCCTTAAAAGCACTTGTAGCCGGTAGCTATGAAGTTTGCGGCGTTGTGACCCAACCTGATAAACCCGTCGGAAGAAAAGCGATACTTACTCCGCCACCCGTGAAGGTTGAAGCCGAAAAAGCAGGCTTAAAGGTTTATCAGCCTCAAACCTTAAAAAACGGTGAGGGTATGGAAATACTCAAGGAATTAACCCCTGATGTTGTTATAGTTGTTGCATACGGTAAAATTCTTCCAAAGGATTTTTTGGAGTTCCCCAAATACGGTTGTATCAATATTCACGGCTCAATTCTTCCTAAATACCGCGGTGCCGCACCTATTCAAAGATGTGTTCTTGACGGCGAAAAGTATGCGGGCGTGACCTCAATGCAGATGGATGAGGGTCTCGATACAGGCGATATGCTTTTAGTCGAAAAAACAGAAATCGGTGAAAACGAAACATCGGGTGAGCTTTTCGACCGCCTTGCGCCTATGGGAGCAGAGCTTCTTATAAAAACTCTTGTTGCTCTCGAAAACGGTGAGTTGGAGCCGAAAAAACAAAATAACGATGAAAGCACATACGCTTCAATGCTTGATAAATCAATGTCCCGTGTTGATTGGAGCAAAACCGCTCAGACGGTTCACAACCAAATTCGAGGTCTCGACCCGTGGCCCGTTGCTCAGACAGTGGTTTTCGGAAAAACTCTTAAGCTTTTTGGTTCAAGTCTCTGTAAAGAGTTCGGCGGAGGAAAAGCAGGAGAGGTTAAAACTCTTAAAGACGGTCTTGCTGTTTTCTGCGGCGACGGTAAAGCGGTTTTAATTTCAGAAGTTCAGTTTGAGGGCAAAAAGCGAATGAAATCTGCAGATTTTCTCAGAGGAAATCCAATACCCGACGGCACTGTTTTATAATTCAAAATTTGTTAACACATTATTTCGGATTGATTAAAGTTTATTGTGTATACTCAGTGTAGGAGGTTGTTTTATGCCGTATTTTTATATTGATTATTACTATATTATCCTCGTCGTACCCGTAATTATTGCATCATTGATTATTCAGGCGCGTCTTAAATCCACCTATGCAAAATATTCCAAAATCAGAAACTACCGGAATATTACAGGTGCTCAGGCAGCGCAAATGGTGCTCAATTATTACGGTATTTACAATGTCCGGATTGAGCATACTCCGGGTAATCTTTCGGACCATTATGACCCAACCCAAAATGTAATTCGCCTTTCGGACGGTGTTTTCGGGAGTGCTTCCATTGCGGCGGTTGGTATTGCATGCCATGAGGCGGGTCATGCCGCTCAGCATGCTCAGGGTTATGTGCCCATAAAAATCAGAAATGCTATATTACCCGCCTGCAATATCGGTTCTTCGCTTTCAATACCGTTGCTCATTATGGGTGTTATTTTCAGCTTTGAACCCCTCGTTTGGATAGGTATCGGATTTTTCGCTTTTACTGCGGTATTTCAGCTTGTTACTTTGCCTGTTGAGTTCAATGCCAGCAGACGCGCTTTAACTGTTATAGAGTCCAACGGTTTACTTTCATATGAGGAGAAAAGCGGAGCGTCTAAAGTTTTAAAAATGGCGGCAATGACTTATGTTGCAGCTCTTGCAACGAGTGTTGCTCAGCTTTTGCGTTTGATTCTCAGATACGGTAGGAGAAACAACCGATGAATAAATCTCCGAGGCAGATTGCTTTAGAAATTCTTTTAAAAATCGAATCGGATAATGCGTATTCAAACATCGCAATAGACAGTGCTGTTAAGGCTTACAACCCTGACAGCACTGATTGTGCTTTTATTTCAAGGCTTGTTTACGGTGTTATTGAAAGAAAAATTACACTTGATTATGCTGTTTCGAAGTATTTGAATCAACCGATTAAAAAGATGAAAAAGGAGCTTCTTACCATTCTTCGCCTTGGTGCATATCAAATTCTTTTTTTAGAAAAAATTCCTGCCAACGCCGCCGTAAATGAAAGTGTTAAGCTTGCAAAAAACAACAAAAGCATGTACGGTGCAGGTCTTGTTAATGCCGTTCTCAGAAAGGTTTCGGAAAACGGCTTGGTTTTTGACGAGGGCTTGTCGGAAAGTGAAAAGATATCCGTTGAATATTCCGTACCCGAGGAAACGGTAAAGTTCTTTACATATCACTACGGTAAAGATGATACGGTGGCTTTTCTAAAAGCTGCTTTGGAGCCTAAGAAAATATTCATAAAAGTAAATACCGTAAAGCTATCCCCCGAAGAGCTTAAAACAGCTTTAATCAAAGAGGGTGCAGGCGTTTTCGAAACACAGCTTCCCGATGCGTTTGAAATCACTTTGAATAAAGCGGTTTATAACCTTGAGAGCTATAAAAACGGATACTTTCACGTTGAAGATATATCTTCCCAGTATTGTGTTAAGGCGTTAGAGCTCTTTGAAGGTTGTACTGCCATTGATGTTTGTGCCGCTCCCGGTGGGAAAAGCTTTGCCTGCGCAGAAAAAATGAATAACAGCGGTATACTGTACTCCTGCGATATTTATCCTCAGCGCACCGAGCTTATTAAAAAAGGTGCTGAGCGTTTAGAGCTTAGCTGCATTAAGACTTTTGTTAATGATGCAACAAATTTTAATCCTGAATTTCCGCTTGCAGACAGAGTACTTTGTGATGTGCCTTGCTCGGGTCTCGGTATAATCGGCAAAAGGCCTGAGATAAAATATAAAAAACTTGACGATACAAAAACACTTTTGCCGATTCAGAAAAAAATTTTGGAAACCTCATCTGCCTATGTAAAAGGCGGAGGAAGGCTTGTTTATTCAACATGCTCCGTCAATCCCAACGAAAACAGAAAAATTTGCGATGCCTTTTTGAAAGAGCATACGGATTTTCGATCGGTAAAAGTTTTACCCGATGTTGCCCGAGCGGTTGACGAGGGCGACTATTTAACACTTTTTCCGCATAAAAATAACTGTGACGGCTTTTTTATTGCCGCGTTTGTAAGAGAGTAACCGAGTATGGATAAAAAAGATATTATTTCAATGACTTTTGAGGAGCTGACGGCGGAATTTACCGCCTTGGGTCTTCCTAAATTCAGAGCAACGCAAGTTTACGATTGGCTTCATAAAAAATGTGTAACTTCCTTTGAAGAAATGACCAATATTTCAAAGGAGCTTATAAAAAAATTAAATGACAATTTTATTCTTTTTACCTGTACTATTGAAAAAAAGTTGGTTTCGCGTTATGATAACACCGTAAAGTATTTGTTTTCCCTGCCCGATGGTGAGCTTCTTGAGTGTGTTGTTATGGATTATAAATACGGCAGAACAATATGTGTTTCGACTCAGGTAGGCTGTAAAATGGGATGCGCTTTTTGTGCTTCGGGTATAGGTGGCTTCAAGCGTCAGCTTGCTCCTTCCGAAATATCGGGGCAGATATATGCCGCTCAGCGAGATCTGGGTGTAAGGATTTCCAGGATAGTTCTTATGGGAATGGGCGAGCCTCTTGATAATTTCGAAAATGTTATGCGCTTTCTTGAGCTTGTTAGTGATGAAAGAGGACTTAATATCGGTATGCGCCATATATCCCTTTCAACAAGCGGTGTTGTGCCGAGAATATATGATTTACTCGAAAGAAAGCTTCAGCTTACTCTTTCTGTTTCTCTTCACGCACCCAACGATGAAATTCGCTCAAAGATTATGCCTGTTAACACAAAATGGGGGATAGATGAGCTTCTTGAGGC
>CAZCQI010000076.1:0-8704 GCA_964500795.1 uncultured Eubacteriales bacterium | reverse complement strand
AGCAATTTTCACAAGGTCAAGATTACTTTTTTCTGCTAAAGCTACAGCTTCTTTTGCGGACATAACGCCGATTTGCTCGCCTGTTGCAGAAATAACTCTGACTTCTTTATCTCTGATTTCTTCGTTGATTTGATTCTCCTTGCTAATACCTAAGCACCTCCGGAAAAATAATGAAAAGCTCGAACGGGAAATTCCGTTCGAGCCCCAAAGCGCAATTACTGCGTCAAACACCTGAAGCTATTGACCAAACAATACTCTCGTTTGGTGAGAACGGAACTGTTCTGCTTTATTGCTCAAATATGATAACAGTATTCTATGCATTTGTCAAGAGTTTTTTTAATTTAATTTTAAATTATCCGTCAAACCTCAGAAGAGCCTGAATCATTGGTTTCCGAGTCCATGGCTTCCTTGTCCGCAGGCTCAACATATTCCGTTGTCTGAGAAGCGGTTGTTGAGGTTGATGCTTCAACCTTACTGTGACTCTGTGTGGTTGTTACGGTGCTTTGTGTGGTTTCCTCTTCGGTAACGGTAACACTGTATTCTCCGTAATAATAAATCACAAGCTGAGCGCTTACCGAAAGGCGCCTGTCGGCAGGAATGGATACCCAACCGTCATCACCGTCATCGTAAACCGCTCTGTAAACCACAAGTGATTTTGAGGAACTGTCAGCAACACCGCCCATACGTGCTTCAACATTTTTGAAGCCTGCATCCTTCAGCTTTTCAACCGCCTTATCCATTGCAAGCCCTTCAACATCAGGAACCTCTCTGCCGTTGCTGATTTTAACGGTAACAGTGCGCGGATTAAGAGATGTTACCGTGGTTCCCACTGAAATATTCTGAGAAATAACCGTACCCTTATCTTCGTCACTGTCAACATACTCTGTTTTAAAAGAAAATACCTTTTTATAGGTTTCGTTATTTTTTATGTCTTCAAAAGCTTTACCTCTGAAATCGGGAACGTTTATACTGATAACACCGTCATCATCGGTAATTTCTTCGGCAGTGGTATCCTCCGTTGTATCTTCGGCAGTGGTATCTTCATCGGTATCCTCCGAACAGCCCTTGAAGCCCACAAGAACGCCTATAAGAATTGCAAGGCACAGCACAACGCTTATTACAAAAGCAGTAACCGTACTTTTGCGAAGCTTCTGAGGCTCTTCCGGCTGCTCATCACCCTGAGAGTCTGTATCCTGAGGCTCATCCTCCAAGACGGTATCAGCCTTTTCCTCAGCCTCATGGGAAGCGTAAATGGAGGAATAAGCCTCCGAAGCCGTACCTGCCGCCGCGGGGGATGCAGAAAGCTCATCCCGCATCTGAGCCGCGGTAAGAGTTCTGTCCTCGGGCATTATCTGCAACGCGTTAACAAGCGCATTGATTACATACGCAGGAAGCTTCTCGGCAAACTTACCGGGAATCATAAGCTTATCGTTTGTAAGCCTTGAAGCCGAGCTCATAGGCGTGCTTCCTATAAGTGCTCTGTAAAGCACCGCCGCAAAGGCATAAATATCCGTTGCCGTGCCGAAGCCTTCGCTCATACCGTACTGCTCAACCGCGGCATAGCCGTCAAACAGTTCGCATTCCATTGAGGTTTTCTGCCTGCGCACCTCACTTATACTGAAGCCTGTAATACGCAGCTTACCGTTTTTATCCACAACAAGCGTTTCGGGTGATATACCGCCGTGAATAATCCCTGCAGAATGAAGCTCTCCCATAGCCGAAAGAACGGGCATAAAGAGCACCCTTGCCTCTTCCCAGGAAATGTATCCCTGCTCCTGCCCGAGAAGATATTCTCTGAGAGATTTTCCCTCACCGAGATATTCAGTTACGGCATAAACCGTGCCGAGATCTTCAACGATTTCGTCCACGGGAACAAGAGCGGTAAAGCCTTTTAGCTCCGAAAGAGTGTGCCAAAGGTTAACAGAAGACTCCTTAGTATCGATAAATTCAGATGCCTTGCCCACATTTACAAGGCAGTAATTACCTTCACCGCGGGTAAGCAAGCCTTTAGGGAACAGCTCCCGGATTGTAACAGGAGTTTTTCTTTCAAGATCAAATGCGCAATAGGTAGAACCTTCACTGTTTGTGCTGACGAGCTTGCCTATAAGGTATCTGCCGCCTACAACTGCCTTAAGAGGCAAAAACGGTGCCTTCTGAGGCTCGCTGCTCTCGTTGCGGCAATATGGGCAAACATTACTCGTACCTATTTTACGCATACAACGCAAACACAACTTTTCTTTTTCCATCGGCTTTTATCCTTTAATCTTCAAAATCAGGTTTTTTGGAAACACCGTTTTGTGCAAGAGCATCTTTAACACTCTGACGGAGTTTTCTGATATCGTTAACGCTCTTTGTGAGAGTTTCATCTGTATCTCTGATAATTGTTTCAACATAAGCGCTGGCATTTCTGCGGATATCATTTGACCATTTCTCAGCCTTAAGAGTCATTTCTTCTGCATTTCTCTTAGCAGTTGAAAGAAGCTCTTCAGCTTCAGTCTTTGTTCTGAGGAAAATATCCTCAGCGGCACTCTTTGCCTCTTTTGTAATCTGATGCTCTTCAACCATAATATCTGCACGCTGGCGGGCCTTATTTATTATATCCTCCGCTTCAAGCTGTGCCTTATCGAGAATATCTCTTCTTTCCTGAGCAATTCTCTTAGCCTGAGTGATTTCGCCGGGCATATTAAGGCGGATATCCTCAACAAGTCTTAAAAGCTCCTCTTGATCAATAATAGTCTTGTTTGAAAACGGCATCATTTTTGCCTCTTCAACAAGCTTTTCGATGTCTGCAAGTGATTTCTCCACAATACTTGTACCCATAATAATACAATCCTTTCTTTTTGTACGGCAAAACAGCAACGTACAGCTTAAATTTATTTACGGGATAATCTTTTAATTATATCGTCACAGATTTCGGGGGGAACGAATTTACTGATATCCCCGCCCAATCCGCAAACTTCTTTAACTACGCTGGAGCTTAAAAACATATGCTCCGCATTTGAAACCATAAAAATAGTTTCCATTTCGGGATTCAACTTCTGATTCGTAAGAGCCTGACGGAATTCATCGTCATAATCGGAAATAGCTCTCAGACCTTTAACAACGCCTACCGCTCCCTTTTCGCGAACATAGTCCGCAAGAAGACCGGAATAGGTATCAACGGAAACATTGGGCAGATCCGCAGTACAGCGTTTTATAAAATCAACTCGCTCTTCCGTGGTGAAGCTGCCTACGTTTTTGCTGAAATTCCGCATAACGACAACTATAACATTATCAAATATTTTAGCTGAGCGCTTAATGATATCCAGATGCCCTATGGTAAGGGGGTCAAAGCTACCGGGGCAAACAACCGTTTTACCCATATCAGCACTCCTTTCTGTAAACCGTCAAAGCGATTTTTCCGTATTTATAGCGTTTAGACGTAAAGCCCTCAATATCCTCGGGCAATACCTCCTCTGCGGAAGTTTCGCAAACAATAATACCGCCATCTGCCATATGGAGCCTTACTCTTTCTATTGCATCCTCCATAATACCTGCCTTGTAAGGCGGGTCGAGAAAAGCAATATCAAAAATTTCGGAAGTTCTGTCAAGATATTCAAGGGAATTTGAAAGAACTGTTTTCGAAACACCCCTGAAGCCCGTTTCAGTAAGATTTTCTTCCGTAACCGCCATGGAAGCGCGGGAAATATCCACAAATACGGCAGAAGAAGCACCTCTGCTCAAAGCCTCAATTCCCAACTGACCGCAACCGCAAAACATATCGAGCACGCGCCTGCCTTCAATCTCAAATTGGATTATGCTGAACATTGCTTCTTTAACCTTATCGGTTGTGGGTCTGACACTTTCGCCTTCAAGAGCTTTAAGCCTTCTTCCTCTTGCAGTACCTGTAATAACTCGCATCAGCCAACACCTCCGTAAACACAAGAAATCAGTTTATTATTACATTTATCAACGATTTTGTCAAGTTTTTTATACGCGTGATGGATTGGTATATACTAACTGTACATCAATACAATCACAAATTAAAACAATCCGGTTGACAAATCCGATTTTTAATAATATAATATAAATGCAACAAGGAGCTATCCCGTAGACGGTTAGCCCTGAAAAGTTTGAAGAAAATAATCGCCTAACTTTTGCGGAGCGGGGCGGTTATTTTTTTATGCTCGTGATGTAACCTGTGGCTACAATAAGTACTAAAACAATAAGGAAATAATACTCCATAGCATCACCCCCTTTGAATAAAGAGGGCAAATGCCCTCTCAGTTGAGGGCTAACCGCCTACCGTAGTAGGATAACTCCAAGGGAACAGATGTTCCGTTTTTCATCATAGCATACGAGTATTAAAAAATCAAGCATAAAACCGTAACCAAGCCCCAAATTGTATGTTTTTAAGTGATGAATACTCTGAAATATTCTGCCAATGGAACGAGAAAATGAAAGAAGATGCTGACGGCGAACCGGAGTGGAATTTTAAATATAAATAAACTGATGAATAGCTATTTACCTATTACTGATTTATTCACCTTTTAATGCTTTTATAATTTCAACTGCATTCGCTTCGGTTATACCGGGAACATCCGTAAGGGCGGCTATATCCGCGTTTCGGATATTATCAAGTGTTTTGAATTTAATTATAAGATTTTTCGCTTTCTTTTCGCCTATGCCTTTTATCTCCGTAAGGCTTGCGGTAAGGGCGGATTTTGTATGCTTTTTATGGTGATATGCAACCGCATACCTATGAACCTCATCCTGTATATTCGTAACTAAAGCAAATGCTTTTTTACGGGCATTAAAATCTATTCTGCCGCCACCCGTTGAAATAGCCGAGGTTCTGTGCTTACTGTTTTTCACCATACCGAATACGGGAGCATCAATGTTATATTCTTTAAGAACGGGCAAAACGGCATTTACCTGACCCTTACCGCCGTCAAGAAGTATAAGGTCGGGAAGCCTTGCAAAGCCAACACCTGCGCCGTTTTCCTTATACTTATAATATTCCTGAAAACGTCTTTCAAGAACCTCTGCCATAGAGCCGTAATCATCCTGACCCGAAAAGCCTTTTATTGCAAAACGCCTGTATGCGCTTTTCAGTGGCTTACCGTCTTTAAACACAACCATACCCGCAACATTGTCACTGCCGCCTGTATGGGAAATATCATAAGCCTCAATATATTCGGGAATTTCAGAAAGGCCAAGCATTAAAGAAAGCTCTTCAAGACCCTCTTTATCCTTCTCCCTGCCCATGTATTTTTCGGATATTTTTTGCATGGCGTTTGACCTGCACATCTCAACGAGACGTGCCTGTTCACCCTTTTGGGGAATAACAATGCTTACACCGCTCCCCCTCTTTTCGGAAAGCCATTTTTCAATATCCTCTTTTCCCGAAACCTCCCCGTCTGTTTCAATACGGGGAGGAATTTTTCTGTTCATTGAGTAATAAGCGGTTATAAACTCCGCTCTCATATCGGGAACGCTCTCTCCCTCTTCCGTAAAGAAATGCTCGCTGTCAGAAAGTCGGTTATTTTCAAAACGCAAAACCGCAAAGCAAGCCTTACCCTCCATAACGCAAAGGGCAAAAACATCCTGCACCTTATAGGTTGAAGATACCACCTTCTGACTGCTGCTCACCTTTTCGATACTTCTTATGGTATCCCGAAGCTTAGCCGCTCTTTCAAAATCAAGCTCTTCTGCGGCTTCTTCCATCTGAGCTGTCAGCCGTCTGACTGTTTCCTGACTACCGTTTTTGAGAAAATCAAGAGCATCATTCAGGTTCTTTTTATACTCACTGTTTCTGAGCTTTCCCGAACATGGCGCACAGCAAAGGCCCAAATGAAAATTCAGGCAAGGTCTGCCTTTCCCTATATCGCGGGGAAAAACCCTCGAGCAGGTAGGCAGCTTAAAGACCTTTTTTGCTTCCTCAACCGCCTTTGTTACGGAAAAGCCTGCAGTATAAGGGCCTATATATTCCGCATCAGGGTCATCCTTCTGAAGGACCGCATAAATATTCTGCCAATCACCATTTGTAACCTTTATATAGCTGAAGCCCTTATCATCCTTTAACAAGATGTTGTACTTCGGCATATTCTGTTTAATGAGACTGCACTCAAGAACAAGAGCTTCAAACTCGCTGTCGGTGAGTATATAGTCAAAATCCTCAACGTTTTCCACCATTTTGCGAACCTTGGGAAGATGCTTTTCCTGAGAGCCGAAATATTGGCTTACTCTGTTTTTTAAAGCCTTAGCCTTACCGATATATATTATTTTACCGTCCTTGTTTTTCATAATATATACGCCGGGCGTAAGAGGAAGCTTGTTTGCCTTATCCTTAAGACGACGAAGCCTGTCTGCCATAAATACTCACCTGACTTTACTAAAAAATTGAGAATTGAGAATTCCACATTATCAATTAAAAAAGCGGTAAAGGCTTCACCTTTACCGCCGGATAAAAAACTTTGATTATGCCTCTGCGAAGCCGCTTTCTACAAGAGCAACAAGAGCGTTTACTGCCTGCTCTTCATCAACACCGCCGGCGATGATGCGAATTTCAGAATCGCCCATAATACCGAGGGAAAGAACACCGAGAAGGCTCTTTGCGTTAACTCTTCTCTCCTCTTTCTCAAGCCAGATGGATGACTTGAATTCATTTGCTTTCTGAATAAAGAAAGTTGCGGGGCGTGCATGAAGTCCGACCTGATTTTTAACAGTTACATCTTTAACGTACATAGTAATTCTCCCACATTCAAAATTTTAAATTTTAATTAAATTCCAATTAAGTGTCTTAGTGCAGAATTTCACAATTCACTCACTACATTATACCACCAAAATCATTTAAGTCAACGCATAAACCGATAATTCGGACGGAATACTAAACCTTATAAAATTTTCAAACCTTGATTTGTGCAACTTAACTATAATTTTCGGTTCATATTATAAAACATAACCAATAAAACGGTGAATACTGCTTCACTCCGTCTTTTTTTTGAGTTCTTCTAAAAATGCGCGCTCCTTTTTATCAAGCTCTGCATTTTTTAGGAGCTCGGGTCTGCGCTCGAGGGTACGCTCTATGGCTCTTTCTCTCTGCCATTTTTTTATATTTGCGTGATGACCCGATGTAAGCACCTCGGGTACTTCTTTATCGTGCCAGACGGGCGGCTTTGTATATTGGGGGTATTCAAGGAGCGAAGAATAGTGGCTCTCACCCATAAAGCCTTCAGGCTCAGAAAGCACACCGGGAAGCATACGCGAAACTGAATCCGCAAGAATCATTGCGGGCATCTCTCCCCCTGTTACAACATAGTCGCCTATAGAAATCTCTTCATCAACTATTTCGTCAATAACGCGCTGGTCAACACCCTCGTATCTTCCGCAAAGAATAGCGATATTCGAAAGCTCGGAAAGCTCCTTTACTCTCTCCTGAGTGAGCGTTTTTCCGCAGGGGGACATATAAATAAAGTGGGGTCTTGTACCTGCTTCGTCGCACACCTTCATAAAGCAATCGTAAATCGGCTGAGGCATCATAAGCATACCTGCACCGCCGCCGTAGGGTGTATCATCCACCTGATTACGGCGGTTTATTGCAAAATCACGAATCTGATGAAAGTTTATTTCCACCTTGCCCGCATCCCTCGCCCTGCCGATAATGCTTTCGCTCATTACGGCTTCGCACATCTGAGGGAACAGTGTTAAAATATCAATCCTCATCGAAAAGCCCCCTCAAAGGTCTTATATAAACCTTATTCTGCGCCACATCGCATTTTATAACAACGTCCTTTATGGCAGGAATGAGAACCTCTTTGCCGTCGGGTGTTTTTACATACCATATATCATTTGCGGTTCCCGAATCTATATCCGTCAACGTACCGTAACAGATATCCTCGTTATCGCAGTCTAAAACACTGCAGCCTATAAGCTCAGAAACGAACCATTTGCCCTCAGGCAAATTAACGTCTGACCTTTTCATATAAAGAACAGTGTTCCTCAAAGCCTGAGCCGCTTCCACGGTATCAACACCGTCTAATTTAAGCACGGCAACGTTACCGTGAGGACGGCAGGAAACAACCTTAAAGGCAGTGTTACCTTTTTCATCACGGTAAAGGGTTTTAAACTTTTTAACAAATTCGGGAGAATCGCACCAAGGGTTAAGACGAACCTCACCTTTAATGCCGTGAGTGCTCACTATCTGCCCGATTTCAAGATAATCTTTAATCATAAATACTCCAAAAAACTAAAAGACGGTTTGGTTTTAGAATACAGAAGGCGGAATTTTACACCGACGGCGTATGAAGATACTCCGAGTGTGTAAAAAACGCCTTATGCACTAAAAGCAACCGTCTTTTCATTAATCGATGTCTACCTGAATTTTTACATCCTTACGAATAGCTGCGGCACGCATAACTGTACGGATAGCTTTTGCTATTCTGCCCTGCTTGCCGATAACTCTGCCCATATCGTCGGGACCCACGTGAAGATGATAGACGACAACACCCTCTTCGTTGGGTTTGTCAACAGTGACCTCGACTGCGTCGGGAGCCTCAACGAGACCCTTTGCGACTGTTTCGAGTAATTCTTTCATCGTAGTCACCTTTAATTACTTAATGATGTTCTGCTTTTTAAGAAGAGCGCGAACAGTATCAGTGGGCTGAGCGCCGTTCTGAATCCATTTTGTAACCTTCTCTGCATCGATTTTAACCTCTGCGGGCTC
>CAZCQI010000075.1:0-8735 GCA_964500795.1 uncultured Eubacteriales bacterium | reverse complement strand
CTGCCGCGGCAGGTGCTTCCCTCGGGTGGTTTATAGGTCTTGATTCGGTCTCTGCTCTCAGGTATACGTCGGTTGTTCTGGCTCTTTGTGTTATTATGAGCGCCCTTAAACCCTTCGGTCAGCTTCGCGATAATCCCGCAACCCCCGTTATTTGCACTTTTGTATGTTTGTTCGTAACGGGTCTTGCAATAGCGTTTTCAAATGAGGTTACCGTTCTCTCGGTGCTTTTGTGCTTTGCCGAGGGAGCAATAGGCGGGGCGGCGTCATTCCTTTTTTATAAATGTCAGACAGCACTTTCTTTAAAAGGCGGCGTATCAATGCTCACCTCTAAAGAGACTACAGCTGTTACGGTGGCTGTAATGCTGTTGCTTCTCTCTTTAAGAGATTTATCGGTGTTCGGAATTTATCCCGCTCATATAATTACGGGCTTTCTCATTCTGATTTGTGCTTTTTACGGCAAGGAGGCGGGAGGTGCCGTTGTAGGTGTTTGCGGCGGCATTACCGCGAGCTTAGGCGGCGGCGATGCTTTCCTTATGAGCTTTTACTCTTTTGGCGGACTTCTTGCCGGGGTATTTTCTGTTTACGGCAGACTCGCTTCCTTCGCGGCTTTCATTTTTTCGGGTGTTGCCGTTGCCGCGGTATCCTACGATGATTTTGAAAATCCTTTGTTGTTAATTGAATTTCTTGTGTCGGGCATAGCATTTTTAATCGTTTCAAAAAAATTCGACAGTAAGATTTCGGCAATTTTGAGGCCTGCGGTAACATCACCTGTAATAGATACGGTGAAAGGTGATATTTTCAGGAAACTGAAAAAAGCATCCGAGATTTCAGCGGAAATATGCGGCTCTCTCACAAGTGTAAACGAGGCATTTTCTAAATCCGAAAAAGGCGATATAAAAAATATAAGCGGTAAAACCCGTGAGAGGGTATGCGGCTCCTGCGGACTTTATGATGTTTGCTGGAAAGAGAATTTTGAGGATACAAGCGATGCCTTCAACACGCTCCTTTGCCTGAAAAAAGAAGGCGTTTTTCTCGAATACAAAACGGTGCCTCAGCGTTTCTCGGGAAAGTGCATACGCACGGAAAACGTGGCAAGCAGTTTTAATAAGCTTTACGGAGAATATCTTATCCGTGAACGTATGCAGTCACGGTTTCAGGAGATGCACTCACTTGCGGCAGAGCAGTTTGTAAACGTTTCGGGCTTGCTTGACTCTCTGTGTGAGAAAATTGATGATGAGGTGCGCTTTGATATGGACTCGGCGGCGCGTGTGCGCGCGGCTGCCGCATCCTGCGGATTTGAACCTTTGGAGTGCTCTTGTGTAATAAATTCCTTTGATAAAATGACATTGGAGTTGAAGCTGAAAAATGCGCCTTCGGGAGGCGTAATAAGCAATCTCAGTAAGCATATAGGTATAATAACAGGGCGAAAAACAGAGCTTCCCGTTATTGAACGGTGTGACGAATATACCCGTATGACCTTTAAGGAAAAAGCCGATTATAAAATTATAAGCTCAGGCGTTCAGTCCTGTGCTCGGGGCGAAAGGTTTTCGGGCGATACTTTTTCCACCTTCGAAGACGACAACGGTCTTTTTTATGCAGTTATATGCGACGGTATGGGTACGGGAACCCGTGCGGCTCTTGTTTCAAGCCTTGCTGTAACGCTCCTTGAAAAGCTTATAAAGGCAGGGTTTGGCATTAAGGCGGCTATAAGCACGGTTAATACCTCTCTCATTTCCCGTTCGGGGGAGGAAAGCTCTGTTACACTCGATTTGACGGTTATTGACAGCTTTACGGGGCATGTTCGGTTTTTTAAATGCGGTGCGGCTGAAACGACAGTAAAAAAGAACGGCAGAATACTTAATGTTGGCTTCTCTTCACTGCCTTTGGGTATACTAAGCTGCAGTGAAGCGAGCTGCGGTTCGGGCACTCTCAGTGAGGGGGATATACTTATAATGTCCTCGGACGGCGTTCGTGAAGAGGATAAACCATATCTTCAAAAAGAGCTCAGAGCATTTTCGGGGGGGAATGTTCGGGAATTTACAACCGAGCTTTGCGAAAATATAAGACGTTATCAGCCCGAAAAGCAGGATGACCTTACTGTGTTGACCCTTGCGGTAACAAAGAATGATTAGGAGGCTTTATGTATAAATTTACAGGCTTTACGGAAAGTGCGAATAATGCTCTCAATTATGCCGTTGAGGCGGCGGAAAATCTCGGGCACACATATATAGGCAGTGAGCATCTTCTTTTGGGTCTTCTTTCGGATTCGAGGATGGTGTCTGCATCGGTTCTTGCGAGTAAAAAAATAACGGTAAAAAAGGCAGAGGAGCAAATAAAAAGCACCGTGGGTCTCGGTATGCCCACAACGCTTACTCCCGATGATATAACTCCCAGGTGCAGAAAAATAATCGAAAACGCCCTGTCTATGGGTGCATCGGCACCTTTAGGAGAGTCGGGCACGGGTCAGCTTCTCTCTGCAATGCTTCGGGAATCCCAGTGCGCCGCCTGTAAGGTGATAACCGCCTTGGGTGTTATGCCCTATGAAATAAGCGGTCAGATGGCAGGAGAAGGTACTGTTTCCGATTCCGGGCATTCGAATAAAAGCAGCGATTCCAAGAAAGCCACCCTTTATAAATACGGAAGAGATTTGACGGAGCTTGCCGCAGACGGAAAAATTGACCCCGTAATAGGCAGGGAAAAGGAAATCGGCAGAGTTATAGAAATACTTTGCCGAAGAACAAAAAACAACCCATGCCTTATCGGTGAACCCGGAGTAGGTAAAACCGCAGTTGCGGAGGGTCTTGCGTTGGAAATATCCAAAGGTGCGGTTCCGGAATTTCTTAAGGGTAAAAAAATAGTAAGCGTTGACCTTACGTGTATGGTTGCGGGAACAAAATATCGCGGTGATTTTGAGGAACGCATAAAAAGCATAATTGAGGAGGTCTGCCAGGACGGGAATATTATTCTTTTCATAGATGAGCTTCACAACATAGTTGGAGCAGGCTCTGCGGAAGGGGCGGTAGATGCGGCAAATATATTGAAGCCGTCTCTTGCAAGAGGCGAGCTTCGCGTGGTGGGGGCTACCACCGTTGACGAATACAGAAAGTATATAGAAAAGGATGCGGCTCTTGAAAGACGTTTTCAGACCGTGAGTGTTGACGAGCCCTCGGAGGAAATAACTGTTTTAATGTTAAAGGGCTTGCGGGAAAAATACGAAAAACACCACGGTGTAAAAATATCCGATGAGGCAATTAAAGCATCGGTGGAGCTTAGTGTAAGATATATTACCGACCGATATTTACCCGATAAGGCTATTGACCTTGTTGATGAAGCTGCTGCGCGGGTACGGCTTAAAAACTTTACTCCGCCCCAAAGCGTACGCAGTATTGAAAAAGAATTGAAGGAAATAACAGCTCGGAAGCATGAGGCAATTAAAAATCAGGATTTTGAAAGGGCGGCGGCTCTCAGAGATAAAGAGAAAACCCGGGCAAGCCTCTTGCGCTCCGAAACTCAGCGGTGGAAGGACAGTGCATCAAAAGAAACAAAGACAGTCAACAGCGAAGACGTGGCAGAAGTGGTTTCTGCTTGGACGGGAGTGCCTGTTTCACGCATTACGGAAGAGGAAAGCAAAAAACTTTTGCGCCTTGAAGATATTTTGCATGAGCGAATTGTAGGGCAAAATGAAGCGGTAAGTGCCGTGGCTCAAGCTGTCAGGCGAGGCAGAGCGGCATTTAAAAATCCGAACCGTCCCATTGGTTCGTTTTTGTTTTTAGGTCCAACGGGCGTGGGCAAGACGGAGCTTACAAAAGCTCTTGCGGAAGTGCTTTTCGGTTCTTCACAGCGTATTATAAGGATTGATATGTCCGAATATACGGAGAAGCATTCCCTCTCACGCCTTGTGGGTTCGCCACCCGGTTATGTCGGCTTTGAAGAGGGTGGGCAGTTGACCGAAAAGGTTCGCCGCCATCCTTACTCCATAGTACTCTTTGATGAAATAGAGAAAGCGGACGGGGATATTTATAATATTCTTTTGCAAATAATGGAGGACGGAGTTTTAACCGATTCCTCCGGCAGAAAATCTGATTTCAAAAACTCGGTTATTATAATGACCTCCAATATAGGTGCCGAGCTTATATCAAATAACAAAAGTGCCATGGGCTTTGCAGGAGAGCATGACGCCTCTTTGCGGTCGGAACGGATAAAGTCGCTTGTAAATGATGAGGTCAAACGGGTTTTTAAGCCTGAGTTTATAAACCGTATAGATGAAATTATTATTTTCGATTCTTTAAAAACGGAGGAAATTGAGGAAATAGCGCGGCGAATGCTTTCTGAGCTTTCTGAAAGGTGCAAAAGCACGGGGGTTCAAATTGATTTTCACAAAAGTGTAGCAAAGCTCATAGCCGAAAAAGGTTTTGACAGCATCTACGGCGCAAGACCCATACGCAGGGCAATAACATCTTTAATTGAGAATAAACTTTCGGAGCTGTACCTGAACGGCAAGCTTACAGAAAATAAGGTTATATGTACGGTAAAGGACGGTAAAATTGAATTTGAGTTTTAAAAGTAAATGCGCAAATTCACTTTATGCTTGGAATTATAAATCCGCATAATTTGTTGTTTTTTTATTTATTCTGTGTTAAAATCTTCTCATAAATTAACGGGAGTTTGTTATGAGAAAGAAAAACACGAGAAATACAAAGGGCAGAATAGTTTCCGCCGCTTGGAAGCTTTTTTATGAGCAGGGGTATGAGGATACAACTGTTGACGATATTATTTATGAGTCAGGCACGTCCAAAGGCTCCTTCTATCATTATTTCAGCAGTAAGGATGCGCTTTTGTCTTCTCTTTCCTACCTTTTCGATGAAAAATACGAGGAGCTTCGCGAAACACTTAAAGGTGATGAAAATGCTTTTGATACTCTTATTTATCTGAACCGCGAGCTTTTTATGATGATTGAGCAACGCATCCCTCTTGACTTGCTTGCCCGTATGTATTCGACCCAACTTGTAACGAGCGGTGAGAGGCATCTTCTTGACCATAACAGAATATACTACAAGCTTCTGCGCTCAATAGTTCTTGAAGGGCAGAAGAAAGGCGAGCTTGTTGACAATGTTTCGGTAAACGAAATAGTTAAGGTGTATGCTATGAGCGAAAGAGCCATTCTTTATGATTGGTGTATATGTAACGGTGAATATTCTCTTTCCGGTTATGCAGAGAAAATTATGCCAATGTTTATGTCTCAATTTAAAAAATAATTTTGATACGAAAAATGTTTTTGTTTTTAGTCTAATTTGTATATATTCAAAAAAGCTATAAAAATAAACAAATCTTATTTGGTTTCGTGAACGGTGTGCAGAAAAAAGTCTGTACGCCGTTCTGTATTTCGGTTTACTTTATAATGTGTTATAATTCCCAAGTATTTCATTTATAAGGAGATTGGATTATGACAACAAATACAATTCTTGTTATTATAACAATAGTTGTGTACCTTGTGGGAATGGTTCTCATAGGTGCAAAATTCTCGAAAAAAAACAAAAGCACGGAGGATTTTTATCTGGGTGGCAGAAAATTAGGTCCCTTCGTTACTGCTATGAGTGCAGAAGCCTCAGATATGAGCAGTTGGCTTCTTATGGGACTTCCCGGTGTTGCTCTTATTGCAGGTCTTGCAGAAGCTTCGTGGACTGCCATAGGTCTTGCAGTCGGTACATATATAAACTGGCTTATAGTGGCAAAGAGAATTCGAGTTTATTCTCAGAAGATTAACGCCGTAACCGTGCCGGAGTTCTTCTCAAAGCGTTTCGGTGACAACGCAGGTATTCTCAAAACCATTGCCGCATTGGTAATCATTGTTTTCTTTATTCCTTACACTGCTTCGGGCTTTGCCGCTTGCGGTAAGCTTTTTGAAACCGTTTTCGGTGTTCCTTATCTCACAGCTATGATAGTAAGCGGTATTATTATCGTTGCTTATACAGCTCTCGGTGGCTTCCTTGCCGCTTCAACTACCGATTTTATCCAGTCAATAGTTATGACGGTTGCTCTTGTTGTTGTTCTTGTGTTCGGTATTAGCTATGCCGGTGGCTGGGAGCAGGTTTGCGAAAATGCCGAAAGCCTTTCGGGTTACCTTAATTTAACAAGCACTCATGCCGCTTCAACTGTCAGCGAGGCTGTTGCAGGAACTGCAGGCAGTAAGCCTTACAGTGCTCTTACCATTGCCTCAACTCTTGCATGGGGCTTGGGTTATTTCGGTATGCCTCATATTCTTCTCAGATTTATGGCTATTGAAAAGGTTGAAAAAATCAAGCTTGCAAGACGTGTAGCAAGTGTTTGGGTCGTTATTTCCATGTCGGTTGCCATTGTTATCGGTATCGTTGGCTACGGTGTTGTAAAGAGCGGTGTAGTTACGGGTCTTGAGGACAGCGAAAGAATTATTATCGAGCTTGCTAAGGTTATCAGCGGTGAAGGTTGGGCTCTTGCTGTTGTTGCGGGTCTTATTCTTTCGGGTATTCTTGCCGCCACAATGTCAACTGCCGATTCACAGCTTCTTGCGGCTTCCTCAAGCATTTCCGAAGATATTGTCACCGGCTTAAAAATAAAGGTTTCCGAGAAGAAAAAAATGCTTGTTGCAAGAATTTCTGTTATTATTATTGCAATCATAGCAATGTTCCTTGCCCGTGACCCTGCAAGTAAGGTCTTTGATATAGTTTCCTTCGCTTGGGCAGGCTTCGGTGCGGCGTTCGGACCTGTTATTCTTTGCGCCCTCTTCTTTAAGAAAACCAATAAATGGGGCGCTCTTTGCGGAATGGTAACCGGCGGTGCAATGGTATTTATCTGGAAATATATTATTGCGGATTTAGGCGGTGCTTTTGCAATTTACGAGCTTCTTCCCGCATTCGTTCTTGCACTTATCGTAACAATCGTTATAAGTCTTGCAACAGGCAAGCCTTCAAAAGAGGTTGAAGCAACCTTTGATGAGGTTAAAGCCGAGTGCGCAAAAAAATAAGATTTTATTAAACAGGCACTTTCGGGTGTCTGTTTTCTTTTTCGTTCAGTTGACTTTTTCTGTAAAGAAAACTATAATATAACTGATTTGTGATTTTAAAAGAGGTGGGTGCGTTGAAAAAAATTAAAGCTTTATCGGTTTCTCTTTTTATATGTGCGGTGCTTTGCGTTTTTTTTGCGGTTAATGCTTCGGCGGCTAATTATCCCGACAGCATCAGCGGTACAATGCGCGACACCTCTTCTTCCGATAACGGAACCGTTAAATGGCTTTTTGAATATGATGAGAGATCATACTCTGCAAGGCTCACACTCAGCGGCGACGGGTACATGCCCAATTATACCGACGATTCATGGTATATAGCTCAGGAGGAAACAGGCTGCTGGATAACGGAGCTTGTTATTGAAGAGGGGATAAAAAGTATTTCCGAATCTGCTTTTGAAGGCGAAATATATCTTACAAGTGTTGAGCTCCCCGATTCTGTTGAATATATAGGTGAATACGCATTTTACGATACAGGTATCACCTCTGTAAATATCCCCTCAAGGGTGCAAAATTTAAATGGGACTATGTTCCCTTCGGACTGTATCTGCAACTATTATGTAGATGAAAACAACCCCTATCTTACTTCTGTTGACGGTGTTGTTTACAGTAAGGATATGTCTGTTTTAAAGGTTTTTCCCGTAGGCAGATATACCGAAAACAGAAGCTACATATTTAATATCCCGGAAAGCGTAACAGAGATCGCAACATATGCTTTTATGAACGGCGATGCCGGAAGCATTACTGTTCCCTCAAATGTAAAAACAATCAGTAATCAAGCTTTTATAGGAAATGTTTATTTAACCGATCTTACTATTGAAAACGGCGTTGAATATATTTACGACAGTGCATTTTTATCTTGTACTTCTCTTAAAGAAGTAACTATCCCCGAATCGGTTAAATATATCGGTTATATGGCTTTCGGTTATATTGCCGCAATTGATTATGCTTCAATTGAAGCTATGCTCGATCAAAAAGAAATTTCGCATCCTGAGCTTAATGAGTATAATGTTGTTTTTTATGTGGGATATACGGGTTTTCCCATTGATAGCTTTGTTTATTGGGTGCCGGCTGATGATTTCGTAATTCATGCTTCCGATAATACCGCAGGCGCAAGCTATATATTAAGAACTTCCAAGCCTGTTTTAAAAGCAGCTGATGAAGCTTACGGCGGAATTGAGTTCAGCTGGGAGCCTTTAAAGTATGCCGACGGATATTATATTTACAGGAAAACGGGCAAGAACGGGCCCTGGCAAATAATCGGTAAAGTCGATGGGCAGAATACGGTTTCTTTTTTAGACAAAACTGCATCTCCGAAAGTTACTTACTGTTATTCGGTCAGTGCCTTTGATTCTTTAGGCGCTATGAGCGATTTCGATGATAACGGCGTATCCGCAATTTATTATTTAAAAGCTCCTGCGGTTAACTCTCTGAGCAATGTTGCAGGGGGAGTAACTGTTAAATGGAGTAGTGTAAGCGGTGCGGAAGCCTATTATGTTTACCGAAAGGCTTCGACTGCGTCAAAATACTCCTATGTCGGCTATACTTCGTCAACCTCTTACACAGATAAAACCGTAAAAAACGGTGTTACCTATACATATACTGTTTTGGCTTCGGACGGCGACAATTTATCAGCAAATAAAGAGAGTGGTTGGAGCATTAAATATATTGCAACTCCTACACTTTCCTCAGCTAC